>DATMIH010000160.1:0-11304 GCA_035554595.1 Solirubrobacterales bacterium | reverse complement strand
CACCGGTCACGGCACGGTCGACGGCCGCACCGTCTTCGTCTTCTCGCAGGACTTCACCGTCTTCGGCGGCAGCCTCGGCGAGGTGATGGCGGAGAAGATGTGCAAGGTGATGGACCTCGCCGCCTCGGTCGGGGCGCCGGTTATCGGCATCAACGACTCGGGCGGTGCTCGGATCCAGGAGGGCGTCGTCTCCCTCGGGGCTTACGGCGACGTTTTCGCCCGCAACGTCAAATGCTCGGGTGTGATCCCGCAGATCAGCTTGATCATGGGTCCCTGCGCCGGCGGCGCCGTCTACTCGCCGGCGATGACCGACTTCATCTTCATGGTCAAGGAGACCTCGCACATGTTCATCACCGGCCCGGAAGTGATCAAGACGGTGACCGGCGAGGAAGTCGAGTTCGAGGAGCTGGGTGGAGCGATGAGCCACAACTCGAAGTCGGGAGTTGCCCACTTTGCCTCCGAGGACGAGGAGAGCTGCCTCGAGGACGCCCGCTACCTGCTTGGCTTTCTGCCTTCGAACAACCTCGAGGCGCCGCCACGCTTCGAGCCCTCCGACGACCCCGAGCGCGAAGACGAGTCGCTTGACTCGCTGGTCCCCGACGATCCGTCCAAGCCCTACGACATGCGCGAGGTGATCGCCCGCGTCGTCGACGATGAGGAGTTCTTCGAGGTCCACGAGCACTTCGCCAAGAACATCGTCTGCGGCTTCTCGCGGCTCGACGGCTTCCCGGTCGGGGTCGTCGGCAACCAACCCGCGTTCCTGGCCGGCGTGCTCAACATCGAGGCCTCCGAGAAGGCGGCTCGTTTTGTGCGTACTTGCGATTGCTACAACGTCCCGATCCTCACCTTCACCGACGTTCCCGGCTTCCTGCCCGGCACCGACCAGGAGTGGAACGGGATCATCCGCCACGGCGCCAAGCTGCTCTATGCCTACACCGAGGCGACCGTGCCGAAGCTCACCGTCGTCACCCGCAAGGCCTACGGGGGTGCCTATGACGTGATGGCCTCAAAGCACATGCTGGCCGACTACAACGCCGCCTGGCCGACAGCCGAGGTAGCGGTGATGGGCCCTGAGGGCGCGGTCAACATCATCTACCGCAAGGACATCGCTTCCTCACCGACGCCCGACGAGCGCCGCCAGAAGCTGATCGACGACTACAAGGCTCACTTCGCCAACCCCTACTCGGCGGCCGAGCGCGGCTACATCGACGACGTGATCGAACCGCGCGAGACGCGGCCGAAACTGATCAAGGCGCTGCGGATGCTGCAGAGCAAGCGGGTTGAGCAGCCGAAGCGTAAGCACGGGAACATCCCGCTTTAGGGACGAAAGCGGTCGGCCGCGGGTCCTGTCGGTGCAGGGGACCCACCGCCCCTTCCGGTCGCTAAAGCGTCCTCAGGGGCGGTACCCCCTACACCGCCACCCGCGGTCGAGCGTTTCGTGAAAAACGGAACATTCCCTAACGCTTTCGGAGCTTCCTAGCTCCGCCGCCGCAGGAGAAATGACCGCTTCCGTATCGGCCTGGGTTCTGGCGGGGGACACCTTGCTGCTGAGCTTGGTTGTTCAGCCGGGAGGTTGTCGCGGGGGGTGGCGCGGTTTTGGGGGACCGTCCGAGGAGGCGGCGCAGCCGCCCCCGCAGGATGGTGGAACCAAAACGGCGACAGGACCCGCCGCGCCAATCCCTCGGTCGATCAGGGAAGTTGAGCAGCGGCGTCGCGCCGCGAATGCCAGGTCGCCACCGAGGCTGAGGTCATCTCTTCCCAGGCGGCGTCCTCGCCGAAGTACTGCATCACCACGAAGTACAAGAGGCCGGGGAGCATCTCTGGCGCCCTCGCGGCGTCGCCATCCATCAACTTCGCGCACACAAGAGTGTCGATAGCGCCTACCATGAAGGTGGACGTAACAGGAGGTGGAGCTTGGCGAGAGGGAATCTCGCGGCGCGCGCTGTCAAGTGCGCGGGAGAGGCGCTCCATCAGATCGTGCCGCTGGGCGAGCGACCGCTCCCCCGCCGCGTGGACCTCGACGAAAATCGCTTTCGCGATTGCCGGCTGGTTGGCGCAGAACTCGAGCAGCTCGGCCATCGCCGCGCGCAATCCCTCACGCCAGGTCGGCTGCCGTTTGGCGGCCCCGAGCAGGCGCCGGTAGAGCCACTCGCTGGCGTCACCGTAGGCCTGGGCGAAGCAGTCCTCGCGATCCTCGAAGTGCTTGTAGAAGGTCGCCCGGCTAGCCCGCGCCCGCTCGATCACGTGCTTGACCGCGACCTGCTCGTAACCGAGCTCGCCGCTGACCAGCAGGATCGCCTCCAGCAGGCGCTCGCGGGGTGCCCGCGCGCGCAGTCCCGGGAAGGGCACTACGGGGGCGATCTCCTCGTCTCTGTCGAGCGCGCTCGGCGTTTCCGACATCGGTCCTACCAGTTCTGCAAACGTTGACCTTTTGTCTAGGTATATCAGCTTTCAAAAACGGTAAATGCACTAGAGCGAGTAGAACGCAATGTTTTCTGTAAAGGAAGAAAGTAGACATCAGATGTATGTTTTGGTACCTTGCCGGAATGGCGGACTCGCGATCGCTCTCCGAAAGGCTCGCAACGATGCCCCCCGGACGGCACCTCGTGCCCCGCGATTTCGTCACCCAGAACCAACGCGAGCGCATGCTGCTGGCGACCGCGGAGCTGGTTGCCGAGCGCGGCTACCAGAAGACCACGATCGAGCTGATCGCCAAGACAGCTCGGGTCGCCCTCTCGACCTTCTACGAGCAGTTCTCCAGCAAGGAGGAGTGCTTCCTCGCTGCCTTCGACGAGTCGATGGAAGCGGCGGCCGAGGTCTTCGACGAGCTGCTCGATCCCGAGCAGCCCTGGGAGGAACAGATTTCCCGCGGCCTCGAGATCGCGCTCGAGATGATTGCCAAGGAGCCCGCCCGCGCCCGACTTTGCATCGTCGAGGCGCAGGCCGCAGGGGGAGAGGCGCTGAAGCGCTACCAGGCGATGCTGGAGCGGTTGGCCCCGAAGCTGCGCGAGGGACGGGTCCACAACCCACGCGCGGGCAGGCTGCCGGACGGCCTCGAGGTGGCGATCGTGGGCGGCCTCCTTTGGCTGGTCCACCAGCGGCTCCTGGCCGACGAAGTGGACGACATCAAGGCCCTGCTGCCGGAGATGCTGCAGGTGACGCTGACGCCCTACGTCGGCGAGGTCGAGGCGGGGCGGGCGGCGGACGCGGCGCAAGCACGCGCCGCCGCGGCTTGATCAAGAGCGAGCGCAGGGGGAGGGCCGGTCTGATGTGAGCGCCGGCAACGAACGGCTGCCCCGGGCACCGGCCGACCCGGCCCGCGCCCGGATCGCGGCGGCGATGATCGACCTGGTTGGCACTCGCGGCTACGCCCAGACCAGCATTGAGATGGTTTGCGAGCAGGCCCGGGCCCGCCGCTCCCATTTCGACCGCTGTTTTGCCGGCATCGAGGACTGCTTCCTCTGCGTTCATGACGAAGTCGCCGACGAGTTCTGCCAGCGCGTCCTCAGGGCTTACGCCGGGCCGAGCTCCTGGCACGACCGCATCTGGGCGGCCGGCTGGGCCGCGATGCGCTTCCTCGTCGAGGACCCGACCCGTGCCCGCTTCCTCGTCGTCGAGGTGAACGGCACGGGCAGCGGCGCACAGGCTCGTCGCGACCAGGCCCTGCAGCGGCTTGCCGACATCCTCGACGGCGGCCGCCAGGAGCTGGAGAAACCGGAGTCGGTCTCCCGCTGTACAGCTGAAATCGTCGCCGGCGCGATCTACGGCACGGTTCTCGGCAAGATCGAAGAGGGCAGCATCGAGCGCGGCGAGGACTTCCTGCCCGAGCTCGTCTACATGGCGGTGATGCCCTACCTCGGCTCGCGCGCTGCCGAGGACGAGCTGCTGGTCCAGTCGCTGCGCTAGCGAGTATCGTCGTTCCATGGCCAAGGGGGCGGCGCAAGAGGGGAAGACGTCCGATTCCACACCCGCGGGCGCCTCGCCGCGCCTGCCCGCCGGGCGGCACGGATTGCCACGCGAGTTCATCGAGCAAAACCAGCGCGAGCGGATCATCACCGCCCTGGTCGACACCGTCGCCGAGCGCGGCTACAACGCCACCACGGTCGCCAACATC
The DNA here is from genome assembly GCA_035554595.1 of Solirubrobacterales bacterium. GTDB lineage: Bacteria > Actinomycetota > Thermoleophilia > Solirubrobacterales > 70-9 > VRUE01. The sequence continues at coordinate 7,190 of DATMIH010000160.1, read as the reverse complement.
ACCAAAGCGGCCTCGGTCTCCCGCCGCACCTTCTACGAGCACTTTGCCGACAAGGAAGCCTGCTTCCTCGCCGCCTACGACATGGTGGCCGACCACATCCGCGCCTCGATGCGCGCCGCGGCCGAGTCCTTCGGTGACTGGCCGCAGCAGGTCCGCGCGGCGCTGGCGACGATGCTGCGCTTCCTCGCCGCCGAGCCCGAGCTGGCCCGCCTCTGCATGGTCGAGCCGGTCGCCGCCGGGGGGGAGATCGCCGCCCGCCACCGGGCGACGATGCAGGGCTTCGTCGCGATCCTCAAGGGCGGCCGCCCTGAGCACAGCGGCGAGCGGCCGCTGCCCGAGGCGACCGAGGAAACGCTGGTCGGCGGCATCGTCTCGCTGATCGTGCGCGAAATCAGCGCCGGCAATACCGAGCAGTTGGAGAAGCTCCTCCCCGACCTGGTCGAGCTGATCCTCGCCCCCTACCTGGGCAACGACGAGGCCGAGCGGCTGGCTCGCCAGGACGCCCCGGCAGCTTCCTAGGAAGAGGAGCCGATCCGCAAGAGCTCCGCCCGCTTGCCGATTTCGGCGGCGATCGTCTCGACCAGGGGACCGACGTGCTCGGGGCGTTTGGAGAGATCGGCGGCGGCGTCGAGGACCCGTTCCGCAAAGGGCTCCATGCGCTGGACGAGGAAGCGAGGGGCGAAGCCGACGTCCTCGGCGAGCTGCTTCCAGGCTCGTCCGTCGACTTCCTCCAGATGGGTGGCGCCGTCTACCGACATCGCCAGCCGCGTGGCCAGCTCCTCATAGAAAGCAGTGGAGAGCAGGTCGTAGAAGGGGGCGAGACTGGGCGCTGGTGAGTCATAGAGCAGGGAGTAATTCTTGCCGTGCGCGTCGCAGTTGCCGATCAGGACGTTGAAGGCGAGGGCCAACCAGAATTGCTGGCGATCACGGGCCGGAGCGGCCGAGTGCTCGTCGATCAGGTGCATCGCATCGCGGACACCGGGGCCGCCTTCGTGCTGGTACTTCTCGACGTAGAGCTTGCCCATCGCCTGGCAGAAGTCCTCCTGGTGGAGGCGACGGATCGGCTCCTGGGTGAGATCGCGGTCATAGCGAGCGACGATCAGGAAAGGCAGGCCCGACGTGGTCTCGGCCTGGCGGACGTCGGCGACCTGCAGGCCGGCCTCGGCGGCGAGGCGCATGCAGAAGAACTCGTTGGCGACCAGGCCCGGAAAGCGCTCGGGCTCGGGCTTGAGGATGTGGGTCGTGGGTCGCTGGGAGCCGTGCGGCAGAGCGAAGGTGGCGCCTGCCTCGACCACGGGCAGCTTGCTCTGCGCGCCCGCCAGGGACATTCGCACCTCGCCCGCCTCGTCGACCGCAAGCGGCCTCTGCGGGAGCTGCGTGAGGATCTCATCGAGTCGTTGCGGAGAGAGGATCTCCAGGTCGTCCGCGCCCTCGACTTCGGGTTCCTCTGCCTCGCCGGCCGGCCGCAGCGTGACGGCGCCGGCTACGTCACCGCCGAAACGCTCGAGCAGCTTGTAGTCGTTGGCGGCCGAGATCCCCGTGGCGAGCGCCACCTGCTTGCGCACGTCCTCCTCGGGCAGGAGATTGCCGAAGAAGGCTAGGCAGTCGCGGTGGGAGTAGGCCCCCGCCCGCAGCGGCAGGTTCACCGATAGTGGTGGGCCTTTGGTCTCGACGTAGTCGGGGTCGTAGCGGAACTGCAGGTTGCCGTTGTCCTTGCGCAGCAGGCAACCGGCGAGCCTGTCGTGGAGGCGGACCTCAAGAGCCGGCTTGGCCACGCGCCTCTACTCCGACGTCCAACCCGAGCGCCCGCGCGGCCTTCAGGGCGATCTCCAGCCGCACCGTCTCCTTGCCGCCCTCCAGCTGGCCGATGACCTTGCGGTTGACCCCGATCGAGAGCGCCAGGTCGTCCTGGGTAAGGCCCAGGACGCCCCGCCGGGACCGAATCGCGGCTCCCAGGGCAGCGGGGGAGTTGGTTTGTTCCACGATCTCAGGCTAGCGCATATGCGACCGATCGGTCGCATATACCGGGAATTGGACCGCCAACCATCAGATGCGACCGATCGGTCGCATCTCCCCCGCTGAGGATCCAATCCAGCCTAATGCGACCGATCGGTCTCGCTACCTGGCACTGGAAGCAGTGGATTGCTAGGGATTGCGGACGTCTACGAGGTCCGCGACGATCTCGAAGTCCTTGGCGTTGAAGGTCAGTAGCGGCACGCGGTTCACGTTGGCGGTCGCGGCGATCGCCAGGTCGAAGGCGCGGCGCCTCGGTTTTCCGCCGCGCTGGGCGACGGCGGCGTGCAGCCTGCCGCACTCGCGCGCGGCCTCCGAGTCGAAGGGCAGCGCGTCGAAGCGGTCCTCGATGATCGCGAGCCGGCGCATGCGACGAGCCCGTGTTTCGTTATCGGGTGCGGCCAGGACGCCGAAATGAAGCTCGGTGAGCGAAACGACGCTGATCGCGCTGTTCCCTTCGGGACCTTCCTCGGCGCCGATCAGCACCGAGGTGTCGAGCAGGACGGGCATCTACTACGAAGACCAGGGATCTCTCAGCTCGCCCCTCAAGGCCTCGAGGTCCTTCTCGAGAGTTGGGTCGGCCGGAGCTGCCCAGAGGTCAGTCAGTTGAGCGCTCGGCACCCACTGCCGGGTGCGAGCGGGTCCCAGCTGGGCGACGGGCCGACCGGAGACGGTGATCGTGATCTCCTCACCGGCCTCGGCCCTGCGCAGGACCTCACCGATGTGATTGCGCAGCTCTTTCTGTGGGACGGTGGCCACGAAGCGCAGGGTAGCAGTACTGCTACCTTCTCTGGCTAGGCCGCGACGCGGGGGCGGTCGAGGATCGCGACCAGCTCGGGGGCGAGCTCGGGAAGCCGCTCGGCGTCGCCGGCGGAGAGGCGGGTGTTGACGAAGGCGAGGGTGGCGTCGATCAGGCGCTCGTCCAAGCCGCTGGGCTGCGGGGCGTCGTCATCGGCTCCGCGGGTGCGGTGCAGCATCGCCGCAAGGCGGGAGATGAGGATGCGCCGCGCCGCGCAGAGGGCGCTCGCCTCGCGCGGAGCCTGGGCGCTGAGCAGCTGGCCCAGCTCGGGCTCGGCGGCGAAGAAGGCGAGCGCGGCGTCGATGCCGGTTGCGAGCGCGCCGCTCTCGCCGACGGCCTCGGGCTCATCGCCCCTCTCCGCGCAGGCGCCCTCGATCTCCGCGCAGAGCCGGTCGGCCGCCGCCACGTAGGCGGCGAGCAGGCAGTCCCAGAGGTTGCCGAAGTGCTTGTAGAAGGTGCTGGTCGAGACGTTGGCGCGCTCGCTGATGTGGGTGGTGGTGACGTCGGCGTAGCCGTGCTCGCCGAGCGCTTCCGCCATCGCCGCCAGCAGGCGCAGGCGCTGGTGCTCCTCGACCAGGTTCGTGGGGATGCCGTGGCGGCCGGGGGGAAGTCGGCGGGGGAGGGGGGTGCCCGCCGAGAACGGGCCTTCCTCGGCCGCTAGGGCGACCAGCCTCAGCTCCGTCATCGCGAGCCTCCTTCGAGCTTGGCGCGGACCTCCTCGACCGCGGCCCTCGCCGCTTCGGCCTCCTCGGCCGCCGTCTGGGCGTCCAGGTAGGAGACGGTTATGAGACGCATCAGCTCGGGAAGTGCGTCCCAGATGCGGTTCGGATCGCCGTCGGCCAGGGCGTCGCAGACGCAAACCTCGATCCCGCCGACGACGAAGAGGCCGGTCTGGCTTGGAGGGGCGTCGTCGGGGCCGATCTCGTTGCGCACGCTGTCGAGCGCGTCGGCAACCCGATCGACGGCTTCGTCGTGTGTGGCGAGGGCCTTGCCGCCGGCGACGTGCACCTCGATGAACAGCGCCCGGCCGATCGCCGGCCGTTCGACGACGGTCTGGAAGAGTTTCATCAGCCCCGCTCGCACGCCCGCTCGCCAGCCCTCCACCGACACCGCGGCTTCGAGCACGCTGAGGACGAGCCTTTTAGCCCACGCCTCGTAGGCCTGGGCGAAGCAGTCCTCGAGGCTCTCGAAGTGTTCGTAGAACTGCTTGCGGTGGCCGCCGCTGTACTCGAGCACCGAGCGCACCGATGCCGCCCGGTAGCCGACTTCGCCGATCACCTGCAGGGCGCCCTCCATCTCGCCCTCGCGCACCGTCGAGTCCGGCGTCGGAGCGGTGGTTTCAATTGGGAGCGCCTCCCCGGCGGCCGCGCAAGCTTCCTGTCGCATTGCCATGCTGGCTCCTTGTCGCGAGCTTCTTCCCAAAAACTGAGGCTGCCGAATAGAAACTACTCCTTTTTTTCTGGATATGAAAGCTTTTTAGAAAGAGCTATCCTCGGAGCCATGCAGTACCTCTCGCAAAGGCTCGCGGTTGAGTCGCCTGAAGCGCGCGCAGAGGAGCGGCCCCGCGGCCTCGTCGCCGGCAGCCAGCGCGAGCGTTTGCTCGCCGCGACCGAGGCGCTGATCGCCGAGCAGGGGGTCGCCGCGACGACGATCGAAGCGATCGTCAAGCAGGCCGGCGTCTCCTCGGTCACCTTCTACGAGTACTTCAGGGACAAGGAAGAGTGCTTCGTTGCGGCCTTCGAGCAGGCGGTCGGGGAACTGAACGATGAGGTGCGCCGGGCGGTTCCCGAGGACGCCGGTCGGACCGACCGGGTGCGGGCCGCGCTGGCAGCGCTGCTGAAGGCGATCGACGCCGAGCCGGCGCGGGCGCGGCTCTGCTTCGTCGAGGCGCAGAAGGGCGGGCGGCGGATGCGCGCCTGCTACGACGAGGCGCTCGACGCCGCCGCGGCCGAGCTCGGCGACCCCCTCGGCCAGGGGCTCGCCGGCGGGCTGGCCTGGCTCTTGCGGGAGCGGCTCGAGTTGGGTGGGGGCGGGAGCGTGCAGGACCTGCTGCCGAGGATGACCGCGGTCGCCCTCTCTCCCCACCCCGCTCATGGCTGAGAGAGCCGGTGCCGCAAAGGAGCAGGTCGGCGCCGATCGCCTGCCCGCCGGCCGCCATGGCCTGCCGCGCGAACTGGTCGCCGAGAACCAGCGCGAGCGGCTGCTCAACGGCGTCGTCGAGGCGGTCGCCGAGCACGGCTACAACGCCGCCACGATCGGCGCGATCACGGCGGCGGCCAAGATCTCGCGCCGCACCTTCTACGAGTACTTCCGCGACAAGGAGGGCTGCTTCCTCGCCGCCTACGAGATGATCGACGACCACGTTCGCGCCTCGATGCTGGCGGCCGGCGACCCCTCGGCGCCCTGGCCCGAGCAGGTGGAGGCCAGGCTCGGCGCGTTGCTCGACGTCCTCTCCCGTGACCTCGCGGTAGCCCGCTTCTACCTGACCGAGCCGCTGGCGGCCGGCGGTGAGATCTCCGCTCGCTACCGCGACGCGATGCAGCTGCTCGCCGAGACGATTCGCCCGCAGGCAAGCCTCGGGGGCGCTGACGTCGAAGTCCGCGACCAGGTTCTGATGGGCGGCATCGCCACCCTGATCGCCCGGCGCCTCAACGCCGGTGAACCGGCCCGCCTTCCCGAGCTTCTCCCCGACCTCACCGCCCTCGTCCTGCGCCCGTATTAAAACCCGCGTCATTCATTTCAGAAACTTCTCCTTGCATTCGTAAAACGTTTCTTTTATGCTGCGGCTCAGCCCGGTGCGAATCGGGCGAGCACAGGGAAAGCTCCGGCATCGCGCGGGAACGCGAGCGGGGGGCGCCAGGGACAAAGGGAGAAGGACTGCAGTGATACGGGACACCACCACCAGCTTGCCGGGTCGTGCGATCGACCCCAAAGCGGCCGCCGCCGGTTCTCTCTGGCCTGCGGTGCCGAGGAGCCCGCTTCCCTCTTTCAGGCGGCGCTCCGGCGTGCGGCGGTTTGGGCAGCCCGGCCTCTCCAGCCACTTCGTTGTGCTGGTCACTCCCCGGGTTGCTCACCGTCGCACGGCAGGCCCCTCGCACCACGAACTTGTTTCCCCTCTCCTGAGAGAGGGATCCACAGTCAGCAACCACTACAGGAGAGGTAACTGAGAATGCACTACCTACGCACGCGATTCGGGATCCCGGGAGTCATCTCGGTGATAGCCCTCGTCTTCGCCATGTTCGGCGGCGCCTACGCCGCCTCTAATTCTTCAAACAGCGGCAAGGCCACCGCCAGCGCCAAGGCAAAGCAAGGGCCCAGGGGCAAGACCGGAAAGACCGGCAAGACCGGGCCCGCGGGCCCGGCTGGCCCTGCGGGTCCCGCCGGAGCAAAGGGCGACGCCGGCTCCAACGGCTCCAACGGCGCGCCAGGCGCCGACGGCAAAAGCGTGACGGGCAAAGCCATCTCCGGCGGGGCCTGCGGCACTGGCGTCAGCGGCGTCGAATACACCTCGGCCACCGGGACCAACACGGTCTGCAACGGCAAAAACGGGACCAACGGCACGACCGGCTTCACCGCGACACTGCCCTCCGAACAGACCGAGACCGGTGCTTACTTCCTGGCAGGTGACAGTGGCAAAGGCTTGTTGTTCGGCTCGGCCGTTACCACGATCTCATTCCCGATCCCACTCGAAGCTGCGATCGGCGAAGCGAACACGCACTTCATTGCAAAAGGAGGCGACGTCACCGCCTGCAAAAATGAAGAACACGCCGGCGAACCGAGCGCTGAAAATCCCGAGGCACCCCCCGGTGCACTCTGTGTCTTTGAGGCGGGTCAAAGCCCGTTTGTGCCTTGGACCGATCCGGTCGAATTTGTGAGGGTCAACGGCGCTGCGGGAACCGGCGCAGGAACCATCGGCACGATGCTGACTCGTCCACTGCCGGCCGATCCGGATGAAGCGGCCGAAGCGTTCTCATACGGCGCCTGGGCCGTAACGGCTCCCTGAGCTAGCTGGCCTTCGGTACCGATGGCGGCGAGAGCCCAACAGGACCACGCCGGCGCCCCTCGCGGCGCCGGCGTGGTCCTACTCGTCTTTGTCCTACTCGTCCTTGCACCGGCCGGCGCCGGGGCCGCCGCTCCCGACACGCTTTGGGAAGCCTGCGAGACGGGGTCTGCGGCGGGCGAGTGCGTGGTTCCCGGCGGCATCGCTACCGACGAATCCACTGGTCACGTCTTCGTTGCCGACCGCGGCAATCGCCGAATCGACGAGTTCACGATCTGGGGAGAGTTCGTCAAGGCCTGGGGCTGGGGGGTGCGCACAGGCGATCCCGAACTGCAGACCTGCACCACCCAGACCGGCTGCCAGGAAGGCCTTGAAGGA
>DATMIH010000159.1:0-6742 GCA_035554595.1 Solirubrobacterales bacterium | reverse complement strand
TCTCGGCCGGACTCAGGGTCTGGTGGCCGAGCTGGACGAAGGGTCCGGACGGGGCGCCGTAGGGATAGCCCAGGGCGCGCTCGACCACGTCGTTTCGCTCGTTCACCCTGCACACCCTTTCGCAATTGCGCGGATAGGGTCCGGGCCGTGAAGGTCCTCTTCATTGGCGATGTGGTTGGCGGCGCGGGTCGGCGCGGCCTCGCCGCTGCGATGCCGCAGCTGCGCGAGCGCTTCGCGCCGGAGCTGGTAATCGTCAACGGCGAGAACTCGGCCGGTGGGATGGGCATCACCGAGAAGACCGCCGGCGCGATCTTCGACGCCGGCGTCGACGTGATCACGACCGGCAACCACGTCTACCGCCACCGCGAGGTCTACAGCTACCTCAACCGCAGCGATCGCCTGATCCGGCCGGCCAACTACCCCTACGCCAACCCCGGCCGCGGCTACACCGTGGTCGAGGTCGGCGGCCGGCGCTGCGGCGTGATCAACCTCAGCGGCGCGATCGGCCTGCGAGTCGCGCGCTCGCCCTTTCATGAGGCCGACAACATCCTCGAGAAGATCGAGGCCGATTTCGTCATCGTCGACTTCCACGCCGAGGTGACCAGCGAGAAGGTCGCGATGGGCTGGCACCTCGACGGCCGGGTGGCGGGCGTGCTTGGCACTCACACGCACGTGCCCACGGCCGACGCGCGGGTGTTGCCGCAGGGGACCGCCTTCATCTCCGACGTCGGCATGACCGGCTCGCGGACCAGCGTGCTCGGCGTGAAACCGGAGCTGATCCTGGAGCAGATGATCACGCAGATGCCGGTCAAGTTCGAGACGGCGGAAGAGGACGTTTGGGTGATGGGGGCGGTGGTCGATGTCAACGACAAAGGGCTCGCTGATTCGATCACGCCAGTGATGGTTCCCGCTCCAGAGCTTTAGGTCGGGATGGCGGTCAGATCCCCTATGTCAAACGAGCAGCCTGCGGCTGCTCTTGAGTGTTTGACATAGGGGATCTGACCGCCAAAGCCACCAAGAGCAAGGGGTAGAACCAGACGATGTAGAGGTAGAACCAGTGGTGCATCGTCAGCTGCACGCCGATCAGAAGAGCCGCACCCAGCGCGGCCACTTGGAAGAGCTGCTTGTCCTTGGGGCGGAAGGCGAAGAGCAGGGAGAGGGCGGCGACTCCGACAAGGATGGCCACGCGGAGAGGCTCCAGGGACGGAACTTGTCCCCAAATGCTGAAGGGAGAGCTGCGGCCTGCTTGGTAGGCGATGGTTCGCTCGTAGACGGTATGCAGTCCCGGGTCGATCGCCGGCCACAGCAGCAAAGCAAGCGCCGTGAGTACGAAGGCAATGCCAAACGTAACTCCCGCGGGTGGCACCGTAGGGGGGCCCGCCCCTGAGGACGCTTTAGCGACCGGAAGGGGTGGGGGGTCCCCTGCGGTGACAGGACCCGCGGGCCGATACGTAGCGAGCATCGGAACCAACATCGCCGGTGCGAACTTCGCCAGCGTTGCCAGCGCGCTCATCACGCCTCTTGCTGCTGGACGGGCCAGGACCAACAGGGTGGCCACCAGCAGCATCGCCACCAGCGAGTCATTGGAGTTGGAGAGCAGGGTGAAGGCGGTGTACGGGTAGGCGGCCCAGCCGAAGGCGAGGGTCGCGGCGAGCTTGTTGCCTGCTGGGCCGGGCCGGATGCGGCAGCCCAGGAAGATCAGCAGAGCGAAGGTGGCGAGGTCGAAGAAAACCGCTGCGCCATGGGCCGCCGGGAGGTCGTTCCAGGTTCCCGACCAGGGCCAGATCCGCTCAAAGGGGACGTAGGCGAGGTAGTTAACCGGGCCGTAGGTGTCGCCCTGGGAGACGTCGGCGGGGAAGTTGTCGTAGATCAGTTCCCCGTGGGCGATCCGATCGGCGCCCACCACGCCGGCGTAGCCGACATCGATCGCACCCGAGTCGGCCATGTTGAGGCCGACCCTGAATCCCATCAGGAAGAGGGCCGCGATTAGCAGCCACGCAGCGGGCCAGCGCGGTCTAATCCCCACCCCCCCACCCCGCATCCCGATCCACAACGCGCGGCCGAACAGGTAGGCGAGCGGGATGTACTGCAGCGGCACCGAGACGCCGATCTCGGCTCGGTTGAAGAAGAAGTTGGAGACCCCGAAGCCGAGCAGGACGAGAAGGTCGAGGTTGGCGAGCCGCCGCAGGCGGCGCCAATCGAGTAGGCCAAGCAGGAAGATCGCGCAGAGCGGCAAGAAGACATAGGGCGCGTTGAGCTTGTGGCCGAAGGCGCCCGTGTAGCCGCGGGCCATTTTCCAGGCGACCTGGTATCCGGTCCACGACTCCCGCACCCGCCCGGTCCCGGGGTCGACGATGACCAGCGCCACCTCCTTGTCGTCGGCGAAGTAGCCGACCTCCCACTTGCCGTCGACCTTGTTGACCGCGTGGGTAAGGGTCCCGTTGGCCTGCTGCTCCTTGGCAACGTTGGGGTCGCGGGCGGCAATCTGGGCCGCTTGCGGGGCGCTGACTTCAGCGCTCGCCGCCGCGGCAGCGGGACAGAACAAAGCGACGGCAAGGACGGCCGCCAACCACCTCATAGCCCGAAGTGGTCGAGCACCGCCGGCGCCACGTCGCTGAGGGTCCACTGCTCTCTCTCGCTGGCTGAAGCAGGGCCGCAGCCGACGAAGAGCAGCGGGCCGAGCGAGTCGCCCGCGTGCAGCGAGCCGTGGCTGCCACCGCCGGCGTGGGTGACCCCGCCCCAATCGACGGCCTCGAAACCGGGCTGCAGCGAGAGCAGGAAATCGCCGGCGTGGGGAGCGCAGAGCGCCGACCAGACGCGAGCGAGCGGATCGGGATAGGTCTCACTGCGCAGGCGGCCGTCCTCGATCGACGCCTCCAAAGCCTCTAGGTCCCCATCGACCGTCCAGTTGCCGCCGCGCAAATCGGCAACTGGACCCCCCGGCCGAAAGCTGAGTCGCGCCTCTCCCCTTTCGATCACGGCGGCGCAGCCGGCGTGAGGCGCTCCTGGCTCGGTCCTCACCAAAGGCCGGCCGTCGGCGCGCTCGAGGCGGCAGACGAGATCGACCCCCTCGATCACGGTGAGAGCCTGGCGCAGCCCCTCGGGACCGGCGCGCTCTCCCTCCCCCGGCAGCAGGTAGACGTAGGCCGCTCGACCGGTCGGGCTGACCGCGATCTGGGCCGACTCGGGCTCGGACTCGGAAGGCTGCAGCACCGCCCACTCGCGACTCAGCAGCTCGGCGAGCGGCAGGCCACGGTGCACGGGGGTCTGGGCGTGGTCGGCGAGCAGGATCACGGCGTAGCGGTCGAGGAAGACGTCGAGGCCACCGGCCGTCTCGACGAGTTTGCCGAAGCAGTGGTCGGCCTTGGCGATCGACTCGCCGCTCGCCTCCGGTCCGTAGCGGTGCGAGTAGTTGTCGTTGTCGGGCAGCGAGAAGAGCAGGAAGTCAAAGCCGTCGGACTTGGCCAGCTCGGCCGAGCAGCAGGCCGAGTAGCCGTCGCGGTTGCCCGGGATCGAGGTCGACTTGCAGGGAACCTCGCGGCTGGCGTAGAGGTCGCCGTAGAAGAGCTCGGCCGGGCCCCAGGTGTGGTGGCGGAACTTGAGCCGGGTCGCGTCGACCGCGCGGCGCAGCAGACCCTCGAGCGAGACCTGGTGGCGGTGGCGCCCACGATAGATCAGGAAGGGCGTGCAGGCGGTGCGCAGACCCGCGTCGTCCAGCTGCTCGAAGAGGGTCTCGGCGGCCGGATTGAGGTGGGCGAGGTTCATGTTGTAGACGAGGTCGTAGAGGGAGCGAAAAACCCCGAAGGCACGGGTTGCCTCCAGCGAGGAGCCGTACTCGACGTAGCGCCGCTCGAGCCGGTGGTACCAGTTCATGCCGCTGATCCAGTGGCCGTCAGCGGCGCGGCCGGTGACCATCTCGGCGCTGGCGACGGGCGTCACCGAGGGGAAGCTGGAGACACAGTCGGGGATCAGCACGCCGCGCTCTATCAGGGCGCCGAATGTGGGCGCTCGACCCTCGGCAACGGTGCGTTCCAGCATGTCCGTGCGCAGCGAATCGACGTAGGTGAGGACCAGCTTCTTGGCGGGCACTAACGCATCATCCCCAACGGCGGCTGGCGGCTCAGAAGCAATCCCGGTAGGGGGTTGCTTCTAGCGGAGGACGCGGAGGCCGGCGTGTTTGCGCTGTGCGCGCCTTCGTCTTGAGATTCCGAGCCAGACGAGAGCGGCGATCACCAACAGAATGGCCGGGGAGATCAGGATCGCGATCGCTACGACGATCAGGGCGGCGAGCGAGACGAGAAAGGCAAGGGCCCCGCCACCGCTGCCCTCGCGACGGCCGGCCGAGCTGACCACGTCGCTGACGATCAGGCAGGCAAAGACGGCGCCGATCAGGCAGAAGAGCGCGCCCGCAAGGCTGCTCACGTCGGCGCTGCCGGAGAGCAGGAAGCCGACGACGATCGCGATCACGCCGGCGAGGATCGTCATCCGCCCGCGGGCGGAGCCGTGCGTGCCGGTGGTGCCGGCGAGCATGCCGATCGCGACGCCGATGCCGAGCTCGAGGCAGATGCCAGAGAAAGATCCCACGCCCGAAAACCTAACTCGCCGGGCGGGGCGATGCGGATTCGCCACACTATCCCCCATGTCCGAGCCACCCCACCGGCGCCGCGCCCACGCCAGCAGCAGCGATCTGGAGCGCTACGCGGGTCTCTTCGCCGAGCGCACGCGGGTGATGCGCTCCTCGGCGATGCGCGACCTGATGGCGGTGACGGCGCGGCCCGAGGTGATCTCGCTTGCCGGCGGCTTGCCCGATACATCGACCTTCCCGCCCCAGACCTTCGCCGCGCAGATGACCCGCATCGCCCAGGAGTCGGCCGCCGAGGCGCTGCAGTACGGCCCGACCGAGGGCTTCAGCGAGACCGTCGATTGCATCGTCGAAGTGATGGGGGCCGAGGGAATGCTCCCCGACCCCGACGACGTGATCGTCACCACCGGCGGCCAGCAGGCGATCGACCTAATCTGCAAGGCGCTGGTTGACCCGGGCGACGTGGTGATCTGCGAGGCGCCCACCTATCCCGGCGCGATCCCGGTCTTCTGCAGCTACCAGGCGGAGACGATCCAGATCGAGTGCGACGGCGAGGGGATGCGGATCGCCGAACTCGAGGACACCCTGGAGCGACTCGACCTCGAAGGGCGGCGGCCCAAGTTCATCTACTCGGTGCCGACCTTCCAGAATCCCGCCGGGGTGACGATGTCGCTGGAGCGACGGCGGCGTCTGGTCGAGATCGCCCGCTCGCGCGAGTTGCTCGTGGTCGAGGACAACCCCTACGGCCTGCTCCGCTTCGGCGGTGAGCCGCTGCCGCCGCTCTACCAGCTCGACGGTGGCGATTTCGTCATCTACGTCGGCACCTTCTCGAAGATCCTCTCCCCCGGCATCCGCCTCGGCTGGGCGGTGGCGCCGCCGCCGGTGATGGAGAAGGTGGTGCTAGGCAAGCAGGCGGCCGACCTCTGCACCTCGACCCTGACCCAGTACTTCGTCCGCGAGTACTTCGCCGAGGGCCGCTGGCGCGAGTACATCGAAAGCTTGACCGAGCTCTACCGCAACCGGCGCGACGCGATGATCGAGGCCCTGAGCCGCTACTTCCCCCCGCAGGCGAGCTGGACAGAACCCGAGGGCGGCCTCTTCATCTGGGCAACCCTCCCCCCCTACATCGACACCAGTGACCTGCTGGCCAAGGCACTGCGCGACGACGTTGCCTTCGTGCCCGGGCAAGCGGCCTACGTCGACGGGCGCGGCCGCAACTCGATGCGGCTCAACTTCTCCGGCAGCGGCGAGGACGAGCTGCGCGAGGGCATCCGTCGCATCGGCCGCGTGGTTGAGGAGCAGGTCGAGCTGTACTCAGCGCTAACCGGCAAAGAGCTGCCGGTGCCTGTCGAGCGCAAGGAGGAGACGGTCGACCCCGAGAACGTTCTTCCCTTCCGAAAGGCCGAAGGGGCGTGAAGGTCGCGGTGCTCAAGGGCGGCCGCTCGCTCGAGCGCGGCGTCTCGCTGCGCTCCGGCGCTCGGGTCGAAGACGCCCTCGAGCGACTGGGCCACGAGGTGCTGGCGCTGGAGGCTGACGGTGACATGGTCAAGCACCTAGCGGCCGGTCAGCCGGACATCGCCTTCGTCGCCATGCACGGGCCAGGCGGCGAGGACGGCACCGCGCAGGAGCTGCTTGAAATCCTCGGCATCCCCTTCACCGGGCCCGGCGTCGCCGCCTGCGCCCGCTGCATCGACAAGGTGCTCGCCAAGCACGAGCTGCGTGCGGCCGGTATCCCGACGCCGGACTGGTTCGCCTTCAACGAGACCGCCTTCCGCGAGCTCGGCGCCGCCGACGCGCTCGCTGGCCTCGAGGAGCGGCTCGGCTTCCCGCTCGTGGTCAAGCCCAGTCGCGGCGGCTCCGCCCTGGGGATCAAGTTCGCCGAGAGCTGGTTCGACGTCCCCGAGGCATTGGTCTCGGCTTTCAGCTACGACGATCGCGTCCTGCTCGAGCGCTTCGTCGACGGGCGCGAGCTGGCGGTCAGCGTGCTTGGCGACGAGCCGCTGCCGGTGGTCGAGGTGATTCCGCAGGCTGGCGACAGCTACGACTTCGAGGCCCGCTACGAGATCGGTCGCACCTCCTTCGTCTGCCCGGCCGAGCTCTCGCCGGAAGAGTCCTCAGCGGTTGTCGAGGCCGCGCTCGGCGCCTACCGGGCGCTGGGTT
>DATMIH010000158.1:0-16314 GCA_035554595.1 Solirubrobacterales bacterium | reverse complement strand
CGCCTCGCGCGCCCTCGGCAGAGGTTCCCCGACTCTCGGTGGCCACGACATTCGGCGACGGTAGGACGGCCGAACCCGCCCATGGTGCGCTGAATGTCAAGGAAGTGTGGCGCGATCAAGTAGTGCTTTGCGACCGCGGGTACTTCAATAGGTAGATCCCGAAGATCAGCGAATAGGCCGCAGCGAGAATGATGTGGATGATGTCGTCAGAAGCGACTGCGAGGCTGATGTAGGCGACTGCGATCAGCCCCATACCCACAACGATTCCGCGCCGAATGGGAGTTGCACTGGGTTTGAGGTCTGCGGCGGGTCCCACGGGCTCAGCGGGCTCGACAATCCCGCGCCGACGCCGCCAGGCCCTCCTGACCTCATCTTCGTTTCTGAGCAGGACCGCGGCCACTATCGCGAGGCCGAGGACGAATCCGATGGTTATCGCGCCGAGGTCGCTCACGACTCGCCGGCCTTCGCTACTGGCCGATCAGCTCGATGCGGTAGCCATCGGGGTCGCGGAGGAAGGCGATGCGGTGGCCCTCGGTGCGGCCGCCGGGGCGGTAGGGCGGTTTTTCGGGCTCGATGCCGTCGGCGGCGAGGGTCTCGAGGGTGGCGTCGAGATCGTCGACGGCGAGGGCGATGTGGTTGTAGCCGGTGCCGTGCTCGTAGCCGCTGACGCCGTGGTTGTAGGTCAGCTCGAGGACGGGGTCCTCGCCGGGGATGTTCATGAAGACGTTGATCGCCTCGTCGCCGATCGGCATCCGGCCGGTCTCTTCGAAGCCGATCTTCTCGTAGAAGGCGACCGAGCGGTCGATCTCGCCGATTCGGTAGCAGGTGTGCAAGAAGCGCGACATTGGCTTGCCAGCCTAGCGTCCTCCCTACAATTTGCAGCCGAATGGCTCGCCGAACGCGCCTGCGCAGGCGCAAGTCCCATACCTCGAGGTGGAAAAAGGTGACGGTCCCGCTAGGGGTCCTGCTCGCCGTGACCGTGGTCGCGGGAGGCGTGGCCGGAAGCTGGGCGGTCAGCACCTATGAGTCGGCGCCGCCACTTTCCAGTCTGAAGCCGGTGCAGAAGGGCCGCTCCTCGGCGATCTACGCCGCCGATGGCAGCCTGATCGGCTTCATCCAGGCCGAAAACATCCGCCAGCCCGTGCCCGGCCGGACGATGCCGCGGACCCTGCGCGACGCCACGGTTGCGATCGAGGACAAGAACTTCTTCAACCATGGCGCCCTCGACCCGGCCGGGATCGCCCGCGCCGCTTGGAAGGATCTGCTGGCCGGCGGCAAGCCGGTGCAGGGCGCCTCGACGATTACCCAGCAGTTGGTCCGCAACCTCTACATCCAGAACCCGCAGGAGACGCTGAAACGAAAGCTGATCGAAGCGCACCTCGCCTACGAGATGGAGGACGCTCACACTAAGGAATGGATCCTCACCGCTTATCTCAACACGGCCCCCTACGGCACGGTCGAAGGCGAGACCGCGGTCGGGGTCGAGGCGGCGGCCCAGACCTACTTCGGCAAGCCGGCCTCCGAACTCGGCCTGAACGAATCGGCGCTGATTGCCGGGCTGCCGCAGGCCCCCTCCGAATACAACCCCTTCCTCGACCCGCACGCGGCGCTGCAGCGCCGCAACGAGGTGCTGTCCGCGATGCACGAGCAGGGCGACATCGACGGCGCTGAATACCGCGAAGTCCTGCACAGCGGCCTCGGCCTCAGCCCCGGCCACAAGTACCGGGTGATCCGCGACCCCTTCCTCTTCGACCTCGTGCAGCAGGAGCTGATCGACAAGTACGGGATCAACACCGTGCGCAAGGGCGGCCTCAAGGCCTACACGACGATCGACCCCGAACTACAGGAACGGGCGCAGGAAGCGGTCGACTCGTGCAGCGTCTGTTACCCGGAAGGTGGGCCGGCTGCGGGGCTCGCCTCGGTCAATCCCAAGACGGGCGAAATCGTCGCCCTCGCCTCGACCGAAGGCTATGACAGCGAAAGCGAATTCAACTACGCCTGGCAGGCTCATCGCCAGCCCGGTTCCTCGTTCAAGACCTACGTGCTGACCACGGCGGTCAAGCAGGGGATTGACCCCGCCAGCACTTACTACAGCGGCACCTCGCCGATGACCCTCGAAACGCCGGGAGGCGGAACCTGGACGGTCAACAACGCCGAGCCCGGCGGCGGCACGATGTCGCTCGAAGAAGCGACCTGGGACTCGGTCAACGTGATCTTTGCCCAGCTCGACCTCGACGTCGGCCCCGAAGAAGTCACCAAGACCGCACACGAAATGGGCATCGAAGCGCCGCTGGAATCGGTGCCGGCAGAGGCGATCGGCGGTCTCGCGATCGGCGTCACGCCGCTCGAACAGGCCGACGGCTACGCGACCCTCGCCAGCGGCGGCATCCACCACGACCCGACCGCGATCAGCCGGGTCGAATTCCCCAATGGCAAGGTCGAGGAAACCGACCCCGACTCGGGGGAACGGGTGCTGACCGAGGGGCAGGCCTACGACGTGACCAAGATCCTCGAGGGCGTGATCACCCAGGGCACCGGCGCCGGCTACACCTACATGGGCTGCGGCTCCGAGGCCGGCAAGACAGGTACTTCGGAGGACCTCTCCGACGCCTGGTTCGTCGGCTTCACGCCGCTCTACTCGACCGCCGTCTGGGTTGGCCACCCGCAGTCGCGCGAAGCAACCGGCTTCGGCGGCCCGACGGCCGGGCCGATCTGGCGCTCCTTCATGGAATCGGCGGTGGCCGGCGACTGTCCCGAATTCCCCGAACCATCGACCCTGCCCGAACTCGCGGGACTCGACAGCGGCCACACCTCGGGCTCTTACAGCTCCTCGGGCGAATCCGAATACAACGAATACGAAGAAGAAGAATCGAGCGAAGAATCTTCCAAGGAAGCCAAGGAAGGCAAGGAAGAAGGGGGAGGGGCCGCTGCTGAAGGCGAAGCCGAAGCCGCTCCGGAAGCCGCACCAGAACCGGCTCCGACGCCAGCCGCACCGCCGCCGGCCGGCGGCGGCATCAGTCCCGGCTGAGTGAAAATCCGGCTGAGCAGCGAACCGCCTCCCGCCTGGCTGGGGCTGCTGGCAACGCTCGCCGCGGTCGTCGCCGGCACGCTCCTCGTCTACCCGCTGAAGTCGGTCGCGCCGGTCGTCTCGCTGGGCGTCGTCTACCTGCCTGCGATCCTCTTGATCTCGATTGTCTGGGGGCTGCGCCTGGGACTGCTTGCCTCGGTCGTCAGCGCCGTCGCCTTCAACTACTTCCAGCTGCCGCCGCTGCACCGGTTGACGATCGCCGATGAAGAGAACTGGATCGCGTTGCTCGCCTTCGTCATCGTCGCCGCGGTCAGCAGCACCGTCGCCGGCCTGGCGCGGGCCCAAGCGCTCGAGGCCGAGCGCCGGCGCGAGCAGGCCGACCGGGCGTTGGCCAAGCTGGCGGCCCTTGCCGAGGAGCGTGACCGGATGCAGGCCGAGATGGTCGAGGCCGAGGCGCTGCGACGCAGCGATGAGCTGAAGACGGCCTTGCTGCGCTCGATCTCACATGACCTGCGCACCCCGCTGACCTCGATCATCGCTGGCGGCGCAGCGCTCGGCTCGCCGAGCACGACCAGCGAGGAGCGGGAGGAACTGAGCGCGGCGGTGGTCTCCGAGGGAGGGCGACTCTCGCGCTTGGTCGAGAACCTGCTCGACATGTCGCGGCTGGAGGCGGGAAAGGCGCCGCCGCACAGTGAGCCGGTCGACCTCGCCGAGGTGCTCGATGCCGCCTGGGCGGCGATCGGCCGCCCCGACGTGGTGCGGCTCGCGGTCGACCGCGAGCTGCCGCTCGTCGACGCCGATGCCGCTCAGCTCGAGCGGGCATTCGCCAACCTGCTCGAAAACGCGGTTCGCCACGGGGGCGGCAAGCCGGTGCTGGTCAAATCGATGCTTCTTGTTGACAAGATCGCCGTACGCGTGGTTGACCAGGGCCCCGGAATCCCCGAGAACGAGCGGCAGCGGATCTTCGAGCCGTTCCAGCACGGCGAGGGTGGCAGCGGCGGTGGGGCCGGGCTGGGCCTGGCGATCGCCAAGGGCTTCGTCGAGGCCAACGGCGGCGAGATCACGGTCGACTCGGTGGTCGGCCAGGGCAGCAGCTTCGTCGTCTCGATGCCGTGCCTGGAGGGCGGGTGAGCGAGCGGCCGCGGGTCCTCGCCTGCGACGACGAGCCGCAGATCTTGCGGGCGCTGAAGGTGATCCTCCGCGATGCCGGCTACGAGGCGGTTCCCGCCGAAAGCGGCGAGGAGGCCCTTGATCAGGCGTCGGTGAAGCCGCCGGCAGCGGCGATCATCGACCTGATGCTGCCCGACATCGACGGCATCGAGGTCACCGAACGGCTGCGCGAGTGGAGCGAGATGCCGATCATCGTGCTCTCCGCCGTAGGCGAGGAGGAGGCCAAGGTGCGGGCGCTGGCGGCGGGGGCTGACGACTACGTGACCAAGCCCTTCGGCCCACCCGAGCTGGTCGCCCGTCTGCAGGCGGCGCTGCGCCGCGCGCCCGGGGGGGAGGAGGAGCCCACGATTGAGATCGGCGAGCTGAGCATCGACCTGGCGGCGCACTCCGTCTCTCGCGGCGGCGAGGAAATCCACTTGACCCCGACCGAGTTCCAGGTGCTGCGGGCGCTGGTTCGCAACCGCGGCCGCCTGATGACCCACCGCGCTCTGCTGACCCAGGTATGGGGCCCGGCCTGGAGCAACGACACCGCGACCCTGCGCACCCACGTGGCGAACCTGCGGCGCAAGATCGAAGCGGGCGAGGGCGGGGAGCTGATCCGCACCGACCCGGGGGTCGGCTACCGAATCGCGCTGTAGGAAGGCGTGTTTGAAGCGTTGAGACCGGCGGGCCGATCCCGATCCTCGCGCAAGACGACCAGGACCGGCCCAGACGCGGCCTGAAATGCCTTCTAGGCGTGCTTGTAGACCTGCACGCTCGGCATGACCATGCCAACAGGCTTGATCGTCATCCCTCTTCACCTCCCTCCCCCGCGTCGTCATCCCGGCACCTCGCCGAGACGGGGAGCTCGATGGTAGGGATCTACCGAGTAGCCGCAATTTCCTTAATGACGGGGAGCTCGCTTGAGCAAAAACGCCTATGCTCCGCTCGTTATTGAGTAACCAGATCGGGTTGACTGGAGGATGTCGGTGACCACCACAAAGGCTGGGCAGAAACGGAGCGTCGAGGAGGCGGTCTCCTACGCGATCGGGCACCGGATCAGGATCGAAATCCTCGCCCTGCTCAACGAAGGGACGCACAGCCCGACCGAGTTGGCCAAGCTGACGGGCCAGCCGATCACCACTGTCGGGCACCACATCAAGGAACTGGTCAACTCCGGTTGCATCGAACTGGCCAGGATCGAGAAGGTGAGAAACGCCGACCAGCACTTCTATCGCGCGGTCGAGCTTCCGTTTGTCAGCGATGAAGAGGCCGAGTTACTGCCGGTCGAGGCGAGGCAGCAGTATGCGGCGGTGATCCTGCAGGCGTTGATGGCCGAGGGATTGGCGGCGCTGTGGGCCGGCAAGATGACCTCTGACCCGGTCTGGATGAGCTGGCGCTGGTTCAACCTCGACGAGCAGGGTCAGCGGGAGGCACAGGGGGCTCAGCACGAGTTCTGGGAGCGCATCAAGGAGATCGACGCCGAGACCGCGAACCGCGTCGCCGTAACCGACGAGCCGACGATCTCGACCATCGTCGCCGCACTTGGCTTCGAGCGCTTTAAGCCGGTCGGCGCCCCGGTCCCGGCCACCCATCGCCTCACCCCAGGGAAAAACTGAGCATCCGCTAAAATTCTTTCGAGAAGTCGGTATGGACTGACGAATACCGATTTGAAACCGTTTAGCGCTCGGGATTTAATGATCGCCCCGAGCGCCATGAGGGCCAGCAAGGACAAGACAAAGCATCAGCCGGGACGCGAGATGTCGCCCGCGCTGATTTACGCCCTCAATCACCCCGCCCGGCGGCAGATTCTGCGACAGCTGCGCGAGCACGGGACCGAAAGAAGCCCCAGCGAGATGGCCCAGGCGGCAACCATCAGCCTCTCGGGCCTCAGCTTCCACGCCAGGGTGCTCAGTGAGCTGCAGGTCACGCGCTGCACCCGCACCGAGCCGGTCCGCGGCTCGCTCGAGCACTTCTACGTCTCCAATGTCTCCGAGAACGAGCTGGTCGCGACGATCTTGTTGGAAACCGAGGGCGAAGACGGCGGCCCGGGCCGCCGTTAGCGCCTTTACGAAATCTCCACAGCCCAACGGCGATCGCACATACACCCTTGACGCGCCCAGGCGCATGATCGATATGTGCTCTCGTTCGTGGACATCTTCCCCGGCGGTGGCGGTCTCCCGGCCGATCTTCTTGCGCTAGCGATCGCCGTCGCCCTCTTCGCCCTCCTCTACTGGGCGATCGAGCTGATCGACCGGATATGAGCGTGCTGCCGCTTGCATCGTTCTCCGGCGCCGACCTCTTCGGGCTGATCGTCTCGGCCCTGGTCTGCATCTACCTCGTCTACGCGCTGCTGCGGGGGGAGAACCTCTAATGGCGCAGGGCTGGCTGCAGATCGCGATCTTCCTCGCCGTCCTCGTCGCGCTGGTCAAGCCGGTTGGCATCTACATGGCGCGGGTCTTCACCAACCAGCGGGTCTTCCTGTCTCCCGTCGTCGGGCCAATCGAGCGCCTCGCCTACAAGGCGTTGCGTGTGCGGCCCGATGAGGGGCAGGACTGGAAGGAATACGCGCGCAGCCTGATCGTCTTCTCGCTGCTCTTCTGGATCGCGCTCTACCTGATCCTGCGCACCCAGGGCGTTCACCCGTTCAATCCCGAAGGCTTCCACTCGGCATCGTGGGACCTCAACTTCAACACGACCTCCTCCTTCATCACCAACACCAACTGGCAGTACTACGGGGGCGAAACGACGCTCTCCTACTTCTCCCAGATGGCGGGGCTGGCGGTGCAGAACTTCGTCTCGGCCGCGGTCGGGATCGCCGTCGTCGTCGCCCTGATCCGAGGGATCGTCGCCCGCAGCGGGCGGGAGATCGGCAACTTCTGGCAGGACCTGGTTCGGATCCTGCTCTACATCCTGGTGCCGATCTCGATCATCGGCGCCCTCTTCCTCGTCTCCCAGGGGGTAATTCAAAGCCTCGGCCACGCCACCGTGATCCACACCCTCGCCGGTGGCACCCAGACCCTGGCCCAGGGCCCGGTCGCCTCGCAGGAGGTGATCAAGGAGCTCGGCACCAACGGCGGCGGCTTCTTCAACGTCAACTCGGCCTTCCCGTTCGAGAACTCGACCGGGCTGACGAACTTCTTCGAGCTGCTGCTGATCCTCGTCATCCCTGCCGCCCTCACCTACACCTACGGGCGCATGGTCGGCAGCCAGCGCCAGGGCTGGGCGATCTTCTCGGCGATGCTCGCCCTCTTCGTCGTCGGCGTCGCCGTCGTCTACATGGCCGAGCAGCACGGCACACCGTCACAACATTTGGCGGGCCTCAATACGCACACCTTCAGCGGCTCGACTGGCGGCAACATGGAGGGCAAGGAGCAGCGCTTCGGGATCGCCGATACCTCGCTCTGGACGGCGGTCACCACGGTGACCTCGTGCGGAGCGGTAAACGGGGCCTTCGAGTCGTTGACCGGGCTCGGCCAGGCGGTGCCCTTCGCCAACCTCGGCTTCAGCGAGGTGATCTTCGGCGGCGTCGGCGCCGGCCTCTACTCGATGCTCCTCTACGTCATCCTCGCCGTCTTCATCGGTGGCCTGATGGTCGGCCGCACCCCGGAGTACCTGGGCAAGAAGATCCAGGCGCGCGAGATCAAGCTGGTCGCCCTCGGCGTGCTGGTGACGCCACTCTTCACCCTGCTCGCCTCCGGGCTGGCCTCGGCGAGCGGGCTGGGAACGCGCTCGATCTACGCCGGCATCAACCCGCAGGGCTTCTCGGAGACCCTCTACGCCTACCTCTCACAGGCCAACAACAACGGCTCCGCCCTGGCCGGCTACACCGGCTTCATCCAGCCCAACGCCCCAGGCAACGCCGGCGCCTTCGGGATCAGCTTCGCCGACCTGCTCGGCGGCGCGGTGATGATCGGCGCCCGTTTCCTGCCGATCCTCTTCGTCCTCGCCGTCGCCGGCTCGCTCGCCGGCAAGAAGGTCTCCCCGGCGGGCCTGGGGACGATGCGCACCGACAACCCGACCTTCGTCTTCCTCCTGGTCGGCGTCGTGATCCTGGTCGGCGCCCTCACCTTCTTTCCCGCCATCCTGCTCGGGCCGATCGTCCAGAGCCTGACCACGAGGTTGTTCTAGATGCGCAGGGACTTGACCACCTCGCTGCTGGCGGTCGTCGTCATGACCGTCTTCCTCGGCCTCCTCTATCCGCTGGCGATCACCGGCGTCTCCCAGGTGCTCTTCCCGGGCAAGGCCAACGGTTCCAAGCTGAGCTTCGACGGCAGGGTCGTCGGCTCGAGCCTGATCGGGCAGGATTTCAAGGGCAAGCCGGCCTACTTCCAGTCGCGGCCCTCGGCAACCGAATACTCGGGCAACGTCACCTACTTCTCCAACCTGGGCCCCAACAGCCTCGAAGCGCGCGAAGTAGTGCGCAAGAACCTCCACCGCTACCTCCGCCGCGAGGCGCCCTACGACCCCGCACTTCGCGCCGACGGGACGCAAAGTCGAGATATAGGCGATTTTCGGTCCCGTCGGCAGTTGGTTCCGGTCGACGCGGTGACTGAATCGGCGTCGGGGGTGGATCCACATATCTCGCAGGCGAACGCTTGGATCCAGGCGCATCGGGTCGCGGCCGTCCGCCACCTCCCGCTTTCCCAGGTCGAAGACCTGATCTCCGCCAACACGGACGGACGCTCGCTCGGCCTGCTCGGCGAGCCGGGGGTCAACGTGCTCGAACTCAACATCGCCCTCGACAAGGAAGCGCCGCTGAGATGACGACCGAAACCCAGGCCCGTTCCCTTTTCGACCCCGAGGTCATGCGCCCGGCCCTAATCGAGTCGCTGCGCAAGCTCGACCCGCGGGTGCAGGCGCGCAACCCCGTAATGCTGGTGGTCGAGATCGGCGCCGTGATCACCACCGTCGCCTGGTTGATCCGCGTCTTCGGCGGCGGCCCACTCGGCGGCGGCCACGAGCCGGCCTGGTTCAGCTTCACGATCGCGATCTGGCTCTGGCTCACGGTCGTCTTCGCCAACCTGGCCGAGGCGCTGGCCGAGGGCCGCGGCCGAGCCCAGGCGGCGAGCCTGCGCTCGATGAAGACGGAGACCGTCGCCCGCCTGCGCGACGGCGGCGAGAAGCCGGCCTCAGAGCTCGCGCGCGGCGACGTCGTCGTGGTCGAGACCGGTGAGGCGATCCCCGGCGACGGCACCGTGATCGAGGGCATCGCCTCGGTCGACGAGTCGGCGATCACGGGCGAGTCGGCGCCGGTGATCCGTGAGGCCGGCGGCGATCGCTCGGCCGTCACCGGCGGCACCCGGGTGCTCTCGGACCGGATCGTGGTCGAGATCACCCAGGAGCCGGGCAAATCCTTCCTCGACCGCATGATCGCCTTGGTCGAGGGGGCCGAACGGCGCAAGACCCCGAACGAGATCGCGCTCGGCATCCTGCTCGCGGCGCTCACCCTGATTTTCGTGATCGTCGTCGTCTCGCTGCGCCCCTTCGCGCTCTTCGCCGGCACCGAACTCTCCGAGACGACGCTGATCGCCCTGCTCGTCGCCTTGATCCCGACCACGATCGGGGCGCTGCTCTCGGCGATCGGGATCGCCGGCATGGACCGGCTGGTGCGCCGCAACGTGCTTGCCCTCTCCGGTCGCGCGGTCGAGGCCTCGGGCGACTGCGACCTGCTGCTGCTCGACAAGACCGGCACGATCACGCTCGGCAACCGCGAGGCGGTCGAATTCAAGCCGATGCCGGGGGTGAGCGCCGAGGAGCTGGCCGAGGCGGCGCAGATGTCCTCGCTCGCCGACGAGACGCCGGAGGGGCGTTCGATCGTCGTCCTCGCCAAGGGCTACGGCATCCGCGAGCACGACTTCGCCGGCCACGAGCCGACCTTCGTCCCCTTCAGCGCCGAGACGCGGATGAGCGGCGTCGACTTCAACGGCACCCGCCTGCGCAAGGGCGCCGGCGACGCGATCGAGACCTGGGTCGCGGCGGAGGGGGGGAGGGCGCCGGGCGAGTTGCGCGCCGAGCTCGACCGGATCGGCCGCGAGGGCGGCACCCCGCTGGCGGTCGCCCGCAACGAGCGCGTGCTCGGCGTCGTCTATCTCAAGGACGTGATCAAGGAGGGGATGAGCGCCCGCTTCGACCAGCTGCGGGCGATGGGCATCCGCACGATCATGGTCACCGGCGACAACAAATTGACCGCGGCGAAGATCGCCGACGAGGCCGGGGTCGACGACTTCCTCGCCGAAGCGACTCCCGAGCGCAAGCTCGAGCTGATCAAGGAGCAGCAGGCCGACGGGCGGCTGATCGCGATGACCGGCGACGGCACCAACGACGCCCCCGCGCTGGCCCAGGCGGACGTCGGCGTGGCGATGAACACCGGCACCCAGGCGGCGCGCGAGGCAGGCAACATGGTCGACCTCGACTCGAATCCGACGAAGCTGATCGAGATCGTCGAGGTCGGCAAGCAGCTGCTGATCACCCGCGGGGCACTGACCACGTTCTCGATCGCCAACGACGTCGCCAAGTACTTCGCGATCCTGCCGGCGATGTTCGCCGCCACCTACGCCCTGGCCGGCGAACGGGGGCCGCTCGACGCGCTCAACGTGATGTCGCTGGGCACGCCGGAATCGGCGATCCTCTCGGCGGTGATCTTCAACGCCCTGATTATCCCGTTGCTGATCCCGCTCTCGCTGCGCGGCGTCCGCTACCGGCCGATCGGCGCCACGGCGCTGCTGCGCCGCAACATGCTGCTCTACGGCCTCGGCGGCCTGATCGCCCCGTTCATCGGAATCAAGCTGATCGACCTCATCGTCCACAACCTGCTCGGCGCATGAGCGCCTCAGCTTCCGGTGCGCCTTATGTGGCTATACGCCGTATAAGGCGCACCGGAACGCGGGGGGGCTGAAGGGGGCGCCGCATGGACCGCGGCCACTACAAGATCTTCCTTGGCATGGCGGCCGGAGTGGGGAAGACCTACCGGATGCTGCAGGAGGGTCACGCTGAGGCGGCGGCGGGCCGCGACGTCGCGATCGGCTACCTGGAGCCGCACAAGCGCGAAGAGACCAGCGACCAGGCGCGGGGGCTTGAGATCGTGCCGCGGCGCCGGGTCAGCTACCGCGACGTCGAGGTCGAGGAGATGGACCTGCCGGCGCTGATCAACCGGCGTCCCGAGCTAGCCCTGATCGACGAGCTCGCCCACAGCAACCCGCCCGGGCTCGAGCACGGGAAGCGCTTCGAGGACATCGCCGACGTGCTGGCGGCCGGGATCGACGTCTTCTCAACCGTCAACGTCCAGCACCTCGAGTCGCTCAACGACCGCGTCGCCGAGCTGACCGGAGTGCGGGTGCGCGAGACCGTGCCCGACTCGGTGCTCGGCACCGCCGACGAGGTCGTTCTGATCGACCTGACGCCGGAGGCGCTGGTGGCGCGCCTGCGCGCCGGCAAGATCTACCCCGGCGAGAACATCGAGGCGGCGCTGAACAACTTCTTCCGGATCGAGAATCTGGCCGCGCTGCGCGAGGTCAGCCTGCGCCAAGTCGCCGAGGACGTCGAGTCCAAGCGCCTCACTCTGCACGCCGTCGAGCCGCTGGGCACGCGCGAAGAGCGGGTCGCCGCCGAGGTGCCGCAGGCGGTGGGGGAGAGGCTGCTCGCCCTGGTGCGCCCGGCGCCCAGCTCACAGCGCCTGGTGCGGCGAGCCTGGCGCTCGGCGCAGCGGCTCGGCACCGACCTCGATCTGCTCTGGGTGAAGCCGCCCGGCAAGCCGATTGAGGGCGACGTCGAGCGCCAGGTGACGGCGCTGCGCCAACTCGCCTCGGTGCTCGGCGCGACCCTGCTGATCGAGGAGCACGACGACCTCGTCGCCGCTGCGGCGAGGGTGGTGCGCGAGCGCGGCAGCACCTACCTGATGGTCGGCGAGTCGCTGCCCAGGAAAGGCCTCGGCCGCCTGCGCGAACCGCTGCCCCAGCGCTTGATGAAGGCGACGCCAGCCGGCGTCGACGTGCGGATCGTCGCCCACCGCGGCGGCAGGGAGGAGGCCGAGTGATCGAGCACTTCCTCGTCGGCTTCGCCCTCCTGCTCGGCCTCTCCGGCGGCTACCTGATCGCCAGCACGCGCTGGCGCGGCAAGCGCTCGGAGCGGCCGCAGCAGGTGCACCAGATCCTCCTGCCCTTCACCGGCACCGAGATCTCGCGCCGCGCCCTCGACGCCGCTCTGCGCCTGGCCAAAGCCGAGCACGCAACGCTGATGCCCGCCTACCTCGCCGCGGTGCCGAAGCAGCTGCCGCTGGAGTGCGCGATCCCGGCCGAGGCGGCAAAGGCGATGCCGATGCTGGAGGCGATCGAACAGCGCGCCACCGGCCAGGGCGTGCCGGTCGACGCCCGGGTCGAACGCGGCCGCAGCTACCGCCACGCGCTCAGCCGCCTGCTCGAGCACGAGACCTTCGACCGCGTCGTCGTCTCAGCCACCTCGACCGGCGCCGCCGGCTTCTCCGGCGACGACCTCGTCTGGTTGCTCGACAAGGCCCCCGCCGAGGTGCTGATCCTGCGCCCGGGCCCCGAGGACCACCGCGTCCTCACCGCCTGACAGTTCCGGTGCGCTTTATGTGGCCATTGGCCACATAAAGCGCACCGGAACGGAATTCCCGAATCCGGATCGGCATTTACGACTTTGCCGATCGACATTGTGCTACCCTGCCGAACTTCGCTTTACAACTAAGTCGCTCAAAAAACTAAATCAGTAGAGAAAGAAAGGATTCCTTTCTATGCGGAACGCGCGCAAGGTAACCCGGCGGCGCAGCGTCAACGCGGCCCTCCTGGCCGCCCTATTTGCGTTGGCAGCTGTGGTCGCCGGATGTGGAAGTAGCAGCAGCGACAGCAGCTCCTCCTCGGGGGGCGGCAAGCTCGATGTGGTCGGCTACTCCACTCCCGAATCGGTCTACCAGGAAGTGCTCGAGCCAGCGTTCGAGAAGACCTCCGCAGGGAAGGGAATCAGCTTCAGCAACTCCTTCGGCGCCTCCGGCGACCAGAGCCGCGCCGTTGTCGCCGGTCAGCCGGCCTCGGTCGTCCACTTCTCCCAGGCGGGCGATATGGAACGGCTGGTGGAAGAAGGCGAACTCGTCTCCAAGGACTGGGAAAAACAGCCTTACGGCGGCATCGCCACCGACTCGCTGGTTGTGATCCTGGTCAAAAAAGGCAACCCGCTCGGGATCAAGTCCTTCAAGGACCTCGAGACCAACGAAGACGCCGAAGTCGTCACTCCCAACCCGTTCAGCTCGGGCTCGGCCCGCTGGAACATCATGGCGATCTACGGCAGCGCCCTGGAAGAAGGCAAGTCGCCCGACCAGGCGCTGGAAGCGGTCAAGACCGTGCTTGAAAAGACCGTCGCCCAGCCGGGCAGCGGCCGCGACGCTTTCTCGGCCTTCAGCCAGGGCCAGGGCAACGTCCTGCTCACCTACGAGAACGAAGCGATCAAGGCCGAAAAGGAAGGCGAAGACGTTGAATACGTGATCCCCTCGGCGACGCTTCAGATCGAAACCCCGATCGCGGTCACCGAAAAAGCAGCGGAGCCCGCCGCGGAAGATTTCCTCAAGTTCCTCTGGTCCGACGAAGGCCAGGAACTGTGGGCTGAAAATGGCTACCGCCCGGTCAACCCGAAGCTGGTCGACCCGAAGCAGTTCCCGACTCCCGAAACGCTGTTCAAGATCAGCAAGTTCGGTGGCTGGGGCAAAGTCAACGACGAATTCTTTGACGAAGAAACCGGCTCGGTCGCCAAGATCGAGGGTGAACTCGGAGTTTCGACCTCAGGCTGATGTCAGCGCACCCGGCAACCGCAGACTCAGTCGAAGCACCCCGGGCAGGCATTCGTCTGCCCGGGGTGGGGGCCGGCCTCGGCCGTGGCCTCGTCGTCCTTTACCTCAGCGTCCTCGTCCTGCTGCCGCTGGCGGCGCTCACAAGCAAATCGCTTAGCGGAGGCCTGGGCCACTTCTGGGAACAGGTGACCCAGCCGCAGGCGGTCAACTCACTGGAGCTGACGCTGGTCGCTTCGCTGATCGTCGTCTTGATCAACGGCTTCTTCGGCACGATCCTCGCTTGGCTCCTGGTTCGTGACGAGTTCCCCGGCAAGGCGGTGGTCAACGCCGTCATCGACCTACCTTTCGCGCTGCCGACGATCGTCGCCAGCCTGATCTTGATCGAGCTCTGGGGCACGAAAAGCCCGCTCGGGATCGATATTGCGCTGAGCCGCACCGCGGTCGTCGTTGCCCTGCTCTTCGTCACCCTCCCCTTCGTCGTCCGCGCCGTGCAGCCGCTGCTGATCGAGATGGACCGCGAGATGGAGGAGGCGGCCGCCTCGCTTGGCGCCGGTGGCTTCACGATCTTCCGCCGCATCATCTTCCCGAACCTGTTGCCGGGCCTTGCCGCCGGCATCGCCCTTGCCTTCGCCCGTGCCCTGGGTGAGTTCGGCTCGGTCCTACTCTTCGCCGGTGGCCTGCCGGAAACGCAGGTCTCCTCGGTCTACATCAAGCAGCTGATCGAGAATGGCAACGAAGCCGGTGCCGCCGCCGTCTCGATCGTTCTCCTCGCCGCCTCGGTGCTGATGCTCGTGCTGGTCGGCCTGGCCCAGCGCTGGGGTAGCCGCCACGAGCGCTCGAGCGGCGCCGGTCTGACGAACATGCCGATGAGCGGCTTCGAGTCCTCGGGCCAAGAGGAGGACGACGATGAGCGCGCATAGCGGCAACGGCAGTCGCTGGGGCCTGCGCTTCCTCGGCCTCGGCTACGTCTTCGTGCTCCTGCTCCTGCCGCTGGGGCTGATCTTCTACAAGACCTTCGAACACGGGCTGGCGCCGCCGATCGAAGCGATTACCTCGCCCGATGGCCTGCACGCGCTGAAGCTGACCCTGATCATGGTCGCGATCGCGGTGCCGCTCAACACGATCTTCGGCGTCGGCTGCGCACTGCTGCTGGTCCGTCACCGGGTCCGTGGCAGCGCGATCATCGACGCGATCATCAACCTGCCATTCGCGATCTCACCGATCGTCATCGGCCTCTCGTTGTTCCTCCTCTACGGCACCAAGGGCTGGTTCGAACCGGCGCTCGCCGAAGCCGGGATCAAGGTCCTCTTCTCGGTGCCGGGAATGGTCCTCGCCAGCATCTTCGTCTCGCTGCCCTTCGTCGTGCGCGAGACGGTGCCGGTGCTGCAGGAGATCGGCACCGAGCAGGAGCAGGCGGCGTCGACTCTCGGCGCCAACGCCTGGCAGACCTTCTGGCGGGTGACCCTGCCGGCGATCCGCTGGGGCGTCGCCTACGGCGTGGTGCTCACCACCGCCCGCGTGCTGGGCGAGTTCGGTGCCGTCTCGGTTGTCTCCGGCTCGATCTCGGGACAGACCCAGACGCTGCCCCTCTTCGTCGAGAAGCAGTACGAGAACTTCAATCTCCCAGGCGCCTTTGGCGCCTCGGTCCTTCTCGCCCTTCTCGCCCTGACCACGCTTCTCGCAATGAACGTCCTAAAGAGAAAGGAGGACGCCTGATGGGAATCACAGTCGAGGGAGCCAGCAAGAGCTTCGGTGACTTTCAGGCTCTGAACGATGTCTCGATCGAGGTCCCCAACGGGTCGCTGACGGCCCTGCTGGGACCGAGCGGCAGCGGCAAGTCGACGCTGCTGCGGGCGATCGCAGGCCTCGAGACGCTCGATGCCGGCCGCGTCATGATCGATGACGAGGACGTCTCGAAGAAGCCGACCCAGAAGCGCGAAGTCGGCTTCGTCTTCCAGCACTACGCCGCCTTCAAGCACATGACGGTCTTCGAGAACGTCGGCTTCGGCTTGAAGATCCGCAAGTGGGACAAGACCAAGATTTCAGCCCGTGTGCACGAGCTGCTGCAACTGGTGCAGCTCGACGGCCTCGCCGATCGCTATCCCTCCCAACTCTCAGGCGGCCAGCGCCAGCGCATGGCCCTGGCCCGAGCGCTGGCGGTCGAGCCGCAGGTACTGCTGCTCGACGAGCCTTTCGGCGCGCTCGACGCCAAGGTGCGCAAGGACCTGCGCACCTGGCTGCGCAACCTCCATGAGGAGATGCACGTGACGACGATCTTCGTCACCCACGACCAGGAGGAGGCGATGGACGTCGCCGGCCAGCTGGTGGTGATGAACGA
>DATMIH010000157.1:0-13365 GCA_035554595.1 Solirubrobacterales bacterium | reverse complement strand
AATGGTGCGGTAAGAGCGCACCGGCGTCGCGGTGACGCGGCGGCCAGGCAAACCCCGCCCGGTGCAAGGCCAAGCAGGACCGTCGACCCTGCCCGGCGAGGTCCAGGTAGGCCGCAGGCCGCCTCGGCGGCCCCCGGGACTTCGGTCCCGGTGAGACAGATAGCCGCTCACGACAGGATCCGGCTTATAGGCCCGCTAACGAAAAGGCCCTCGAAAGAGGGCCTTTTCCATGCCTGGCAAGGTTTCCGTCTTAGCGTTTGCTAATCTGCCGCCAACTTCCGCTGAATCTTCGCCTACATATCGCGAAGAGCGGGGGACCCAATTGTTGGGGCGAATCGTCGGCATCTGCCACGTAGCGCAGCTCTTTCAGCGCGAGCCCGTCAGCTAACCCCGTAAGCGTCGCAAAGAGCTAATGAAGACAGTTGGGAACCGCCATCGGCGGAAAGATCACTCACGGCAAGGGCACGCTGCGCGCGCGCACCTTGGCCGACGGCTGCGCCGTATATCCCTGGCGACGGCGCTGCTCTCCCTGGCTCTGGCACCCCTCGCGGCCGAGGCACAGACCGGCGGCGCCGGTGCGCCCACCGGAGAAACGAGCACTTCCGGCGGGGCTGGCCTTGTCTTCAGCAGCCCGATGCGCTCAGCCGGCGCCACCTGGTACGGACCTGGGCTCTACGGCAACGGCACCGCCTGTGGCGAGACCCTGCGGCCGGGCACGATTGGCGTCGCCCACCGCACGCTGCCCTGTGGCACCACGCTCAAGATCAACTACCACGGGCACTCCCTGGTCACCAAGGTGATCGACCGCGGGCCCTATACGAAGGGCAACGACTTCGATCTCACCAACGGCGCCCGCCTCGCCCTTGACTTCCAAGGTGTGGGGCAGGTTCGCTACGCCGTCGCCGTCGGCTCCTCCGGCTAGCGCGACTAAGCAGGATTTCTCGGTTTGATGGTAAATCTGCCCCGGAACGGGCAGGTTTCCAACGAGAGGAGCTTTTGTATGTCGAGGTCTTTGCTGGCAGCTATCTACGCCGGGCTGCTGATGCTCCTCGTCGTTTTCGCCGGTAGCGCCGGTGCGGCAACGGGCGAAAGTGAAACCGCTCAGACCACGGTCGTGCTCGGCGAAACAGCGACCATGCCCGATCCGTCCTGTCCCGAGTCGCCTTGCCAGGCGATCGGCAGCGTCACCGGCTTCCAGGTCAGCACCAGCCAGGGCGAACTTCCCTTCCGCGTCCGTAAGGACGGCAGGATCAAGTCCTGGACGTTGACCCTCTCGCAGCCGACCAGCAGTCAGCGCTCGTTCTTCAACGGCTTTTTCGGCACGCCCCCCGAGGCGCGCCTCGCGATCCTGCGCCGTGTGGCCGGCACTAACCCGCCCCGCTACGCCCTCCGCGCCCAAGGCTCAGTCCACGTCCTCAGCCCTTACCTAGGGCAGACCGTCAAATTCGGAGCTTCTTTGCGAGTCAAAGCAGGCGACATCATCGGCGTCACCGTCCCGACTTGGGCCCCCGCATTTGCCCAGGGCCAGCCCTCCGACAACGCTTGGCGCGCCAGTCGTGAAGTAGGCAAGTGCGTCAACTCAACCGACGTGAGGCAGGGAGAACCGCAGGAAAAGGTAGGCACCCGCGCTGAATACGGCTGCCGCTACGCCACGGCCCGACTGCTGTACACGGTCACCGTTGTAGAGGACTAGCTAGCTCTACCAGTCGGGTCGGGGGCTTGCCGTCTCTGGGAAGGGACGTCGGGCGCCCCTCCCAAAACACTCAAGCGCGGCTCCTGCCGCGCGTTTTGGGAGGGGTGGCCGGCGTCCCTACGCCACCGAGGGCAACACCCGCGGACCGCTTTGGTCTTTGGGCAGCTCAGCCGCGCCAGCAATGAGACTCTGGAACTCATTGAGCACCAGGTGGGCGACCGCCTCGAGCAGCTCCTCGTCCGTCCAACCAATCTCCCTGGCCTCCTCGTGGAGGTGGAGCGGGGGGTGGCTGTTGGCCTCGAGCGCTCCGTGGAGGTACTCGAGTAGCGCCGCCTCTTTCGGATCAGCCGAGTTGAAGCTACGGGCTCTGGAGACCTCGTCCAGCCCGAGGCCGGCGCTGCGCGCTGACTTGGCGTGCTGGGCGATGCTGTAGGTGTCGTCGCGGTACTCGGCGACCGCGAGGGCGATCCGCTCACGCGTCGCCCGCGGCAGGACTCCACCGCGAAGCTCCGAGCGCATCCGCGTGTATGCCCGCAGAACCGCCGGCGCACCGGCGAGCACGCCGACGAACTTCGTAACCGCGCCACCCGTGGCCTGGATCGTTTTGATCAAGGGAGCGCTCTCGTCAGGTGCCGTCAACTCGTCGTGGATCTGGAACCTGCTGACATCTGTTTTAACTGTCACTTGGCATCCGCCTCCGGCTCTGTTTGGGGGAATTCCGCTTTACAGAGCCTTTAATTGGCCTTTACTTTACTTTCAGCCGTCTACTTACGTCTCGTAAGTTATACCTGGTTTTATGTCACCCTGCAAGCCGCCTGAAAGCAACCGCTCTCTACCCGCATACGAGTGCTTCTACCCAAGCGGTTCACTGCCCCTCGGCACGGGCCGGTTCTCGACGGGGCTTTGGCCTATCGTTGCGCGCTCGAAGCGGACAAGCGCGAGCCCAGGAGGACCCCGAACATGGCAGATCAACCGAAGAGTGCCGCTGACGTCATCGAGCTGGTCAAGGAGGCCGACGTCCGCTTCGTCCGACTCTGGTTCACCGATGTGCTGGGCCAGCTGAAGAGCTTCTCGATCAATGCCTCTGAGCTGGAGGACGCCTTCGAGGGCGGCATGGGCTTCGACGGCTCCTCGATCACCGGCTTCAACCCGATCGAGGAGTCCGACATGATCGCTATGCCCGACCCGGCGACCTTCGCCCTGATCCCCTGGCGGCCGGAGGGCGAGAACGCGGTGGCGCGGATGTTCTGCGACGTCCAGGTGCCCGGCGGCGAACCGTATGAGGGCGACCCACGATGGATCATGAAGCGGGCGCTCAAGCGGGCCGAGGAGATGGGCTTCGACGCCTTCAACATCGGCCCCGAGCTCGAGTTCTTCTACTTCCGCTCGGCCAAACCCGAGGGCGGCGTGCCGGAAGTCCTCGACGAGGGCGGCTACTTCGACCTGACCACGCTCGACGCCGGCTCCGACGTGCGCCGCGACACCGTCCTCGCCCTGGAGAAGATGGGCATCCACGTCGAGTACACCCATCACGAGGTCGGCCCCTCCCAGCACGAGGTCGACATGCGCTACAAGGACGCGCTGGCGATGGCCGACGACTGCATGACCTACCGCATCGTGGTCAAGGAGTACGCGATGAAGTACGGCTGGCACGCGACCTTCATGCCCAAGCCGCTCTTCGGCGAGAACGGCTCCGGCATGCACGTGCACCAGTCGCTGACCAAGGACGGCAAGAACGCCTTCTTCGATCCCGACGACCAGTTCTTCCTCTCGGCCACGGCGAAGGCCTTCATCGCCGGCCAGCTCAAGCACGCGCGCGAGATTTCACCGCTCTTCGCCCAGTGGGTCAACTCCTACAAGCGGCTCGTCCCCGGCTACGAGGCGCCGGTCTACCTCGCCTGGTCGCGCCGCAACCGCTCGGCACTGATCCGGGTGCCTCTCTACCACCCCGGCAAGGAGGGGGCGACCCGAGCCGAGCTGCGCTGCCCCGACCCCGCCTGCAACCCCTACCTCTGCTTCGCCGGCATGCTGCAGGCGGGTCTGGAAGGGATCGAGAAGGGCTACGAGTTGCCCGAGCCGATGGAGCAGAACCTCTACCACCTCTCGCCCGAGGAGCTTTCCCACCAGGGGATCGAGCAGTTGCCGGCGACGCTGGGCGAGGCGATCGAGGTCGCCGCCGACTCGGAGCTGGTCCTGCGCACGCTGGGCGAGCACACCTTCCGCCGCTTCGTCGAGATCAAGCGCCAGGAGTGGGATGACTACCGCGTCCAGGTCACCCCGTTTGAGATTGAGCAGTTCCTGCCGGTTCTCTAGGCGGCTCGTCGCCCCCGGGCCGCGATAGCGCGGAGGGCCACCAGAAGTTGTCGCCGAGCTTTAGGGCGATGGCGGGGACGAGGATGCTGCGGACCAGGAAGGTGTCGAGCAGGACGCCGAAGGCGACGACGAAGCCGAGCTCGGTGAGGAAGGTGAGCGGCAGCACGGCGAGCACCGAGAAGGTGCCGGCGAGGACGATGCCGGCGCTGGTGATTACGGCTCCGGTGACCGCGAGAGCGCGCAGGATGCCCTGTTCCGGACCGTGTTTGATCGTCTCCTCGCGGGCACGGGCGATCAGGAAGATGTTGTAGTCGACTCCCAGAGCAACCAGGAAGACGAAGGCGAAGAGGGGTAGTGAGGGGTCGGAGCCGGGGAAGCCGAAGATCACGTCGATGAAGAAGTAGCCCACTCCGAGCGCTGCGAGGTAGCTGAGGATGACCGTGCCGATTAGGACCAATGGTGCGACGACGGCGCGCAGGAGGGCGACCAGGATCAAGAAAACGACGAGGAGGATCAGCGGTGGGATCACGGTCGAGTCCCAGCCAGCCGCGTCGCGAACGTCGAATTCGACCGCCGTCGGGCCACCGACCAAAGCCTGGGGTTCGAAGTGGTGGACTTCATCGCGGATCGGTTCGATCAGGTCGAAGGCCTCGGTTGAGTAGGGGTTGGGTTCGAGGGTCGCTTGGACCAACACCTTTTCCGGGCCGCCCGATTCGATTGGGCCTTGCGCGACCGTTGCCGTGACCGACTCGACGCCTTTCACCCCTTCCAGCGCAACCCGCACAGTGCCTTCTTCCTTTGCCCGGGCGATGACGTCAGTGACGCCGGTGGTGCCCGAGGGGAAGCTCTTGTCGAGCAGGTGCTGGCCTTCGACCGATTCGACTTCGGTGCGGTAAGTGTCTTCGCTGGTCAGGTCAGTCGAGAAGAAGGCGAGGCCGCAGCAGAGGACCAGCAGAGTGGCGATCGAGCCCCCCATGATCCGGCTGGGCGAACCCTTGATCCGGTCGCCGACCCGTTTCCAGAAGCCGTGCGTTGCATCGGCGGCGTGCTCGAGCCGGTGGCGGCGGATCTCGTAGGGGGTGAACACCGCTTTGTCGAGCGGCCCGACGATGAGCGAGGGAATATGTCTGCGAGTGGGGACGCGCAGGAGCCAGTTGAGCAGCACCAGGGGCAGCAGCACGAGGACCATGAGGCTGGCCAAGATGACCCGCACCAGGGCACCGGCCCCCGAGCCGTTGATGATCTTCTGCTGTGCTCGCTCGGAAGCTCGATCCGCGGTGGGTGCGGTCTCCGGCGTGTGAGGGACGAAGGGCCAGAAGGCGCGGCGGCCGAAGATCGTCAGTAGCGCTGGCAGCAGAGTCAGCATCGAGAGCGCCGCGCAAGCGATTCCCATCGCCGCGATCGGGCCCAGGCCCGCGGTTCCATTCACCCTCGCCAGCAGCAGGCAGAAGAGGGCCGCGATCACAGTTGCCGCCGAGGCGAGAATCGCCGGACCGGCCGAGGCCAGCGCGGTACGCATCGCCTCGTGCTTGTCGACTGTGTGGTGCAGCTCCTCGCGGTATCTGGAGACGAGCAATAGGGCGTAGTCGGTGCCCGCGCCGAGGACGAGGACCGACATGATCGAGCTCGACTGACCGTTGACAGTGACGCCGAGCTCGGTCAGCCCATAGCCCAGCGAGCGCGACAACGTCTCCGCGAACACCACCGCCAGCAGGGGAATTAGGAAGAACATCGGCGAGCGGTAGATCGCGATCAGCAGGAAGATCACCAGGCTGAGCGCCGCCAGCAGTAGCGTCCCGTTGATGCCTTCGAAGACTTCGATCGCGTCGGCGGAGAAGCCGGCGCCCCCGGTGATCCTGGCCTGCAGCTCGCCGTCGTCGGCGGGCAGGACTTCGCGCCAGTACTTGACCGGGTCGACGATCCGTTCGCCCTCGCCGTTGCCCTTGATGTAGGCGGTGACGATCGCCGCCTTGCCGTCGGCCGAGCAGGTGGGGCCGACAAAGGGTGCGTAGCCGGCGGGCTGGCCGGGGACCTCGGTGGTAGGGCTCCCGCAGCCCTTGGTTTCCACGGGGGGTGGGACCGGCGTCGATCCTTCGGGGTTGCCACCAGCGGCAGCGGTCACTCCGTCTGGGACCACGCCGGGGAACCGCTTCGCCGTCATCTTGCCGACGTCTTTGACAATCGTTTGGCGGTCGGCGGCGGTGAGTCCGGAGTCGCGCCGAAAGACGACGACCGCCGGGGCGAGTTCGCCTTTTTGCAGCGCTTCGGTCGCCTTCAGCGCCGCGGTCGATTCGGCGTCGCCTGGCAGGTAGGAGGTCGCCTCGTTGCTTTCGGCGTCTTCGAACTTGCCTGGCAGATTTGCCGGGCCGGCGGCGATCAAGATCGCCACGAGCCAGACCGCGAAGACGATCCACTTGGCTCGACGACCGGCAGCGAAGGTGAGCAGCGAGCCTCTCATCAGTCCGACAATCTTTAACTAATCCAGCATCCTGCGCAGCGCCGCCGGGTCGGCTACCGGTTGCCGGCAGGTGAAGTGCTCGCAGACGTAGGCAGCCGACTTGCCGTCGAGCTCACTTCGGTCTCTCAGCAGCGGTGGCGTGTTGCTGCCCTCAGCGCCGCCGGCCAGCACGAGGTGAGGTCGGATCTCACTGCGAATCACAGCGGCGAGCTCGTTCAGGTCCTCGCCGATCAGGGCCACCTCCTTGGTTGGGGAGAGCTGGAAGTCGATCGCTCTGAGCAGGTGGGCGAAGGCCTCGGGGTGCTTGCCGGCCGAGTCGGAGAAGAGGCGGAAGACGCCCTCGGCAGCCTGTTCGTAAGTGCGCTCTCCGGTTAGGGCGCTGAGGCGCAGCAGGCCGAAGGCGGCGGCGGAGTTGCCGGAGGGGATCGGGTGGTCACCGATCTCCTTGCGCCGGGCGATCAGCGATTCATGATCATCGGCGGTGGAGAAGAAGCCGCCGCGCTCGCTGTCGGCGAAGCGGGCGAGCAGGGTGTTGGCGAGCTCGCGGGCGCGCTCGAACCAGACGGTCTCGAAGCTCGCTTCGTAGAGGGTGAGCAGGGCCTCGAGCAAGAAGGCGTGGTCCTCCAGGTAGGCCTTGAGGTGCGCGCGGCCGTCCTTGTAGGTGCGCAGCAGGGCTCCTTTGTCGTCGCGCAGCTCACACCAGACGAACTCGGCGCAGGAGCGCGCCGCCTCCATATAGTCCTCGCGCTCGAGCACGGCGCCGGCCTCGGCCAGGGCGGCGATCATCAGCGCGTTCCAGGCGGTGAGGCGCTTGTCGTCGAGCCCCGGCCAGACGCGCTTCGCGCGCGCCTCGTAGAGCTGCTGCCGCATCGCGCCCAGGCCCTCCGGTGCCACCGCGTCAGCCTCGACCAGGTGCAGGATATTCCGCCCCTCGAAGTTGCCACCCTCGCTGACCCCGTAGAACTGCATCAAATTCTCTACCTGCTGGGGTGAGAATTTGATGCAGTTGGGGTCGTCCGGAAACCGATCGCTGAGCACGGCGCTTATCTCCTCCGGGCTCCAGACGTAGAAGCGGCCCTCCTCGCCCTCGGAGTCGGCGTCGAGCGCCGAGTAGAAGCCCCCCTCGGGACCGCGCATCTCGCGCAGCGCCCAGTCGAGCGTCTCCTCGCAGATCCGCCGATAGCGCTCGTGCCCCAGCTGCTGCCAGCCGTGCAGGTAGGCACGGGACAGGAGGGCGTTGTCGTAGAGCATCTTCTCGAAGTGGGGGACTTGCCAGGCGGCGTCGACGGAGTAGCGGGCGAAGCCGCCGCCGATCTGGTCGTAGATGCCGCCGGCCAGCATCGCGTCCAGCGTCAGCTCGGGAATCTCGGTCTCACCGCGGGCGAGCAGCAGCTCGATCGCCGAGGCGGGGGGAAACTTGGGGGCGCCGCCGAAGCCGCCGCGGGCGCGGTCGGCGGCCATCAGCAGGCGCTCGACCGCCTCATCCAGCATCGCCGCTTGCGGCGAATCGGCGGGCTCGACCTGGCCGATCGCGGCAAGACGGGCGCGCATCTGTGGGGCGCGTTGCTCGATTTCGCCACGCTTGCTCTCGAAGGCGTCGACCACGGCCTCCATCACCATGCGGAAGCTCGGCATGCCGCGACTGTCGTCCGGTGGGAAGTAGGTGCCGCCGTAAAACGGGACGCCCTCGGGGTCGAGGAAGACGGTCATCGGCCAGCCGCCCTGGCCGCTGATCGCCTGCACCGCCTCCATGTAGAGGGCGTCGACGTCGGGGCGCTCCTCGCGATCGACCTTGACGTTGACGAAGTGCTCGTTCATGTAGACGGCGGTCTCGGGGTCCTCGAAAGACTCGTGCGCCATCACGTGGCACCAGTGGCAGGCCGAGTAGCCGACCGAGAGCAGGATCGGGCGGTCGTCCTCACGGGCCCGCGACAGGGCATCCTCGCCCCATGGGTACCAATCGACCGGATTCTCGCGGTGCTGCAGCAGGTAGGGGCTGGTCTCCTGCGCCAAGCGGTTGGCCATGCGCTCACATTACCCGGCACGCCTGAGAGGCCATCGTGGACGTATGACTGCGGACGATTGGCAATACCGAGTAGATGAAATTCGTATGCATTCTTGGTGCTAGTGCGTGAGCCCCGATCCGAACCGCCGCGGAAAGTTCTAACTTCAGTGAGTTGACCCGCGAAGATCCCCCAATCCAAAGCGATCCGGTGATTGAGTCGGTGCTTGCCAAGCTAGATTCCGAGGACCGCAGGGTCATCGATGAGGCGCTTGCCAAGGCCGAGAAGACCGAGGCTGAGCTGCGCTACCTGGCCGATCACGACTCGCTGACCGGCCTGCTCGATCGCCGCCGCTTCCGCGCTGAGCTCGACCAGTACGTCTCCTTCACCGCCCGTTACGGCGGCCAAGGCGCGGTGATGATCATCGACATCGACGGCCTCAAGGGGATCAACGACGCGCTCGGCCATCACGCCGGCGACAACCTGATTCGCCATGTCGCCGCGATCATGCGGGAGCGGGTGCGGGCCACCGACATCGTCGCGCGGCTCTCCGGCGATGAGTTCGCGGTGCTGATGCCGCAGGCCGAAACCGCCGGGGCGCTGCAGCTGGGCGAGGACCTGCGGGCCCAGGTCGCGGAGAAAGCTGCGGCGGGCGTCGATATCGAGCAGGCGACGATCAGTGTCGGCATCACGATGTTCGGCGGCGAACGCGGAATCGGCGCCGAGGCGGTCCTGGTCGCCGCCGACCAGGCGATGTATAGGGCGAAGGAGGACGGGCGCAACCAGATCGCTCTCTTTCAGGACCCGAGCGAGCCGCAGCGCCAGCAGCTGCGCCGGCAGACGACCAGTGCGCGGATCCGCGACGCGCTCACCCAGGACCGACTCAGCCTGCACACGCAGCCGATCCGTTCGCTCGCCTCGGGCGGGATTGAGCGCTACGAGCTGCTGCTGCGGATGACCGGGGAGAACGGTGAACTACTGCCCGCCGCATCTTTTATCGAGGCTGCCGAGCGCTCCGGCATGGTGCAGGAGCTCGATCGCTGGGTGGTTGGACAGGCGCTGGGGCTGCTCGCCCAGCGCGAGCAGGACGGCGATCCGGTTTCGCTGCACGTCAACCTCTCCGGCGCCTCTGTCGCCGACCGCTCGGTGCTCGAATACATCGAGCGGCAGCTCGACGAAGGCGAGGCCGACCCGGCGCGCTGCACCTTCGAGATCACCGAGACCGCGCCCGTCCACGACTACGAAGCGGCGGCGGGCTTCGCCGATCGCATCACCGAGTTCGGCTGCCAGGTCGCGATCGACGACTACGGCGCCGGCTTCGGGCCCTTCCACTACCTGAAGAGCATCCCCTTCGACCTGATCAAGATCGACGGCTCCTTCATTCGCGACATGCCCAACAGCGACGCCGATCAGCTCACGGTCCAGGCGATCGTGCAGATCGCCCGCGGCCTCGGCAAGACGACGATCGCCGAGTACGTGCAGGACGATGTCACGGCGCAGATGCTGCGCGAGTACGGCGTCGACATGGCTCAGGGTTACCACCTGGGGCGCCCGATTGACGTCGCCGAGGCGCTCTAATGCCGTCGCGCGGTTCGCGCGTTTCCGCTAGTTGCGCTGGTGGATCGCGTCGGCGAGATGGGTCTTGATGTTGAGCGCGGCGGTCATTGCCCGCTCAACCGGTGAGCCGGACGGGGGTAGGGCGCCGAGCTGACGGGCGAGGTCGGCGGCGTTCAGGTAGGCGTCGTTGCGCTGAATGCGGCCGTTGCGGATGGTGAGCACGTCGCATCCCTGAATCTCGACCCGGGCGCCGTTGGGGTCGAGCCCTTCGAAGCGAGTTGAGCCGTTGAAGTTGCCGGTTGCGCTCCAGCGGACGACGGCCTTGTTCCCCTCGGCGACCACCTCGACGATCTCCAGCTCGAAGTCCGGAAAGGCGGCGAAGAGGTCGCCGAACCAGGCGCGGTAGGAGCCCGGCACATGGAGCTCGACCAGGCCGTGGATCTCGCCGGTCCCACCTGGCTCGTAGAAGGCGGTCATCGCGTCGAGGTCGCGTCGGCCTACCGCCTCGAAGTAGGCGCGGCCGACGGTAGCGGCGTCGGTTGACTGGCTGCTGGCGGTCACTCGGTCAGGTTACCCCTGGCGCAGCTGCGCCCGCTTGACCTTGCCGCTGCTCGTCTTTGGCAGCTCGGCGGCGAACTCGACGATGCGGGGGAACTTGTAGGGGGCGGTCTCGCGCTTGCAGTGCTCTTGCAGCTCGCGAGCCAGCTCCTCGCTCGGCTCGCGCCCGTTGGGCACGACGATTGCCCGCACGACCGCGCCGCGCTCGGGGTCCGGCGCGGCGACCGCGGCGGCTTCGGCTACGGCCGGGTGAGAGAGAAGCGCTGACTCCACCTCGAAGGGCCCGATCCGGTAGCCGGAGGAGAGGATGATGTCGTCGTTGCGGCCCTCGAAGAAGAGGTAGCCGTCCTCGTCTTCGCGAACCAGGTCGCCGGTCGCCCACCACTCGCCCTCGAAGCGCTCGCCGTCGAGGTAGCGCGAGAAGAAGGTGGGGGAGGAGGCGGCGCGCAGCTGGAGTTCGCCCGCGGCCGGGCCGCCGCCTTCTGTTCCCTCGGCGGGGACGATTTGGGTCTCCAGGCCGGGCAGCGGCTTGCCCATCGAGCCCTCGCGGACCGGCACGCCGACATGGTTGCCGCTGACGTGGCCGGTCTCGGTCTGGCCGTAGCCGTCGGCGGCCTCCAGCCCCGTCGCCGCGCGCCAGGCGGCGATCGTCTCCGCCTCCAGCGGCTCGCCGGCGGAGACCATGCGGCGCAAGGCGGGGAGGGGACGCAGGGTGGTGCGCTTGGCGATCATCCGGTACTCGGTCGGTGCCTGGCAGAGCACGTTGACGCCGAGCGCCTCAACGAAGTCGAGCCGCTCCGCCGGGTCGAAGCGCCCGTCGTGGATCACTGCCGCAGCCCCAGTTAGCCAAGGGGCAAGGAAGACATTACGAGCTGACTTCGACCACCCAGTCGCCGTGGTGCACCAGGCCAACTCCCCCTTGCGCGCGCCAAACCAGTGCTCGGCCTGCCCCTGCTGGCCAAGCAGGTAGCGATAGCCATGCACGACCCCACGCGGCTCGCCGGTGGTGCCTGAGGTAAAGACGATCAGCGCCGGATCCTCCGCGCCCATGTCTTCAACCGGCGCCGGCGTCTCCTGCGGCAGATCCTCATCGAGCGCCGCCGCGACCTCACCCATGGTCATCGTCGCCACCCCATCCGGCAGTTCAGCCAACAACGAGTCCTCACCCACACAAAGCTTCGGATCAGCCGCAGCCACCCGCAAGGCCAAATCCTGCCGCCGCAACATCGTGCTGCAGGGCAGCGCCACCGCCCCCATCCGCCAGCAGGCCAGCAACGAGAGCACCCACTCAATCCGGTTCCCAACGAGAGTCATCACCACGTCGCCCCGCTTGACCCCACGAGCAGCAAACGCCCCCGAGAGCCCCGCCGATTGGGCAATCAATTCGCCGAAGTACCAGTCCCGCCGATTCCCTTCCGAATCAACGGCAACTATCCCAAGCCGCGAAGCCGGCGATCGCTCCATGACGTCCTCAATGAAGTTCAAGGCCCGCAGTCTGCCCTAGGAGGCCACGCGGTGAACCTGAGGATGGGTCGGGAGGGCCGGTGCCCCTCCCGATGAGGCTTAGAGACCACGCCTGAGCCTCCTGCCACGACCTGCTGCGCAACGGTCTCAGCGGGAGGGGCACCGGCCCTCCCAGCGCTACCGCAGTTCGCTAGAGCTCTTCCCCAGCAACTGCCGAGCCACAATCAGCAGCTGAATCTGTTGAGTCCCCTCAAAGATGTCGAGGATCTTCGCGTCCCTCGCCCACTTCTCGAGCAGCTCGTTCTCGCCGTAGCCGACCGAGCCACACAGCTCGACGCAGCCGAGCGCGACGTCGACGCAGGTGCGCCCCGCCTTCGCCTTGGCCATCGAGGCCTGCAGCGAGTTCGGCTTGCCGTTGTCGGCCATCCAGGCCGCCTGCAGGGTGAGCAGCAGCGACGCCTCGTAGTCGGACTCCATCTCGAGGTAACGGGCCGCGGCTGCCGACTGCGAGAGCGCCGGCGTGTCGTAGTCGATCTCGACACTCGCCTCGGCGAGCTGCTTGCGCGTCTCCTCCAGCGAGGCGCGGGCGACGCCGACCGCCATCGCCGCGACCAGCGGCCGCGTGTTGTCGAACGTCTGCATCGCCCCGGCGAAGCCCTCCTTGACGTTGACCTCGGGGCTGCCGAGCAGCGCCTCCTTCGGCACCCGGCAGTCCTGCAGGGTGAAGTTGGCGGTATCGGAGGCCCGGATCCCGAGCTTGTGCTCGAGCCGGTCGAGCTTCAGGCCGGGGTTGTCGCGCTCGACGATGAACGACTTGATCGCCGCCCGGCCCTTGTCGCGGTCGAGCGAGGCCCAGACCACGATCAGGTCCGCCCGGTCGCCCGAGGTGACGAAGATCTTCTCGCCGTTGAGCACGTACTCGTCGCCGTCGAGCTCGGCGGTGGTGCGGATCGCGGCCGAGTCGGAGCCCGCTTCGGGCTCGGTGATCGCCATCGCCGCCCAATGCCCGCCGTAGTAGTCGAGCTGCTCCGGGGTCGCCACCGAGGCGATCGCTGAGTTGCCGAGGCCCTGGCGCGGCATCGAGAGCAGCAGGCCGACGTCGCCCCAGCAGAGCTCGATGACCCCGAGCACGGTCGAGAGGTTGGAGCCGTTGCGGTTCTCGCCGCCGTCGTTGGACTCGCGGCGGACGCCGGCGGCACCGGCGCCGCCAATGTCGGAGCCCTCGTTCATGCCGTCGATCAGCGAGGCCAGCATGTCGAGCTCCTTGGGGTAGGAGTGCTCGGCCTCGTCGTACTTGCGCGAGATCGGCCGGAAGACCT
>DATMIH010000156.1:0-32320 GCA_035554595.1 Solirubrobacterales bacterium | reverse complement strand
GGGCCTGGTCCTTCCCAGGCAGCGTCGGTGTCGGCTCGGTCCACACCTACGCCGCGGGGGTCACCACCCGTGTGCCGCTGGTCGCCGTGATCGAGCCCGACCGCGACGGCGATGGCTACGGCGACGAGACCCAGGACGGCTGCCCGCAGAGCGCCGCCTACCAAGGGCCGTGCCCGACGATCACCCTCGACACCTTCCCGGTCGTGCTCAAGCGCTCGATCCTCGTCCTCGTCGGCGCCAGCGAAACCTCCTCGGTCCAGGTCTTCGGCCAGGTTGGCTGGAAACCCCGCCACAAGGGCGGAGCCCTGGCCTCGAAGACACCCGACAAACCCGGCGACCACATCAGCACCGGGGTGATCGTCGGTCTCAGCGGCGGCACCACGCTGGTGAAAACGGGTGAAGTCACGCCCTACAACGTCAAGCTGCCCAAATCTGTGATTCGCCATCTCAGCGATATCTCGTCCAAACAGGTGGTGAAGGGGACGATCACGGCGCGAACCACCGACCTCGCCGGCAGGGTGACCGAACACACGATCACGATCCGGCTCCACGGCCGAAAAGCGCGCGCCTCCTGAG
This sequence comes from Solirubrobacterales bacterium, assembly GCA_035554595.1. GTDB lineage: Bacteria > Actinomycetota > Thermoleophilia > Solirubrobacterales > 70-9 > VRUE01. The sequence goes on along the minus strand of DATMIH010000156.1, from coordinate 31,744 downwards.
GCGTCACGCCGGTCCCTGAGGCAGCGCGCCGGCTCAGCCGGCCACGGCGGCGAGCCGCTCCATCAGCTCGGCAGCGCGGCGACGGTCGAGTCCCTGGGTCCGGCAGAGGTCCTGCCAGGTGCCGAAGGCAAGGGCGTGGCCGATCGCCGCGCGCTGGCGCCGGCGGGCGTTGCCGCGACTTTTGCGACCCTTGATCAGCGCCTCGGCTGTGGCCTCAAGGAAAGCGCGGAAGGCGCCGATCAGCTCGTCGACGATCGGCACCGTGGCGGCGTCGCGCAGCAGCTTGTCGAACATTCCCTCGGTGCGTTCGTAGTAGGCGTAGAGCTCGTCCAGCGCCGTGGCGAAGCGCTCTTCGGGGTCCTCGATTGCCGCCCACTCCCCGAGGTCGGGGGGTGGGTTCAGCGCCATCCAGTGGGTTGAGCAGGCGCTGAACAGCGCCGCCTCGTCGGGGAAGTGGCGGTAGACGGTCGAGCGCCTCACCCCCGCTCGCTCGGCGACGGCGCTGATCGAGGTGCGCGCCGGACCGACCGTGCCGTGCAGCTCCATGGCGCTCTCGGTGATGCGCAGGCGGGTCTCCTCCTCCCGCTCGGCGCGGCGCTTCATCTTGTAGGGGCGCTTTTGATCGGACATTGATGTTCGATGAATCTTGACAGATTCGCCGGCGTTCCCTACGCTTTCGCGCGACAGTAGTGTTCAACGAAAGGAGAAGGACGATGGCGAAGGTGATCGGACCCAACGACGGAAAGATGGGGTTCCTCGGCAGCATCGGGGTCAGGTTCATGCTCGACGGGGAGGAGACGGGCAAGGGCTTCTCCCTTGTCGAACACCCGATGGCGCCGCGCGCCCTTGCCGCGCCGCTGCACCGGCACACCAACGAGGACGAGTACAGCTACGTGCTCGAGGGGCGAATGGGCGCGCTGCTCGGCGACGAGGTGGTGGAGGCGGGCCCCGGCGACCTGGTGGTCAAGCCGCGCAACCAGTGGCACACCTTCTGGAACGCAGGCGAGAAGCCCGCCCGCATCCTCGAGGTCATCTCCCCCGCCGGCTTCGAGCACTACTTTGCCGAGCTGGCCGCGATCATCGGCACGGGAGAGGTGGATCCGGAGAAGCTGGTGGAGCTGACAGCCCGCTACGAGCTGGAGATGCGGCCCGAGAGCATCCCGGAGCTACTCGAGCGTTTCGGCCTGCGGATCGGCGAGCCGCCGCAGGCCGTTGCTACCCTGCCGGGGTAGGCAGTCCGCCTGCGCGTCACGTCCTTCCCCAACCGCGAGGAAAGCGCGCTTGACTCCGCCCCAGGGGCAGTTCATAGACCGCGACGGCCCGCGCGATGAATGCGGGGTGTTCGGCGTATACGCACCCGGGCACGATGTCTCGCGCCTCGCCTACTTCAGCCTCTACGCGCTGCAGCACCGCGGCCAGGAGTCGGCCGGGATCGCTACCTGCGTCGGCGGCCACATCACCACGATGCGCGACTCAGGCCTCGTTTCCCAGGTCTTCGACGAGGAGAAGCTGAAGGCGCTGGAGGGCGATATGGCAATCGGCCACGTGCGCTACTCGACCACCGGCGGCGGCTCCTGGGAGAACGCGCAGCCGGTCTGGCGCGACGACGGCCGCGAGCTGGCGCTCGCCCACAACGGCAACCTGACCAACGCGGTGGAGCTTTGGGGGGAGCTGAAGGAGCGCGGCATCGCCTTCCGCGGCAGCTCGGACTCGGAGATCATCGCGGCCCTGCTCTCCTCCCACGACGGCAAGCTGATCGAGGACGCGGTCTGCGACGTGATGCCGCGGCTCGAGGGCGCCTACTCGACCGTGGTGATGACCAAGCGCGCGATCGTCGCATTCCGCGACCCGCACGGCGTGCGGCCGCTCTCGCTCGGACGCCTCGACGATCGCTTCGTCGTCGCCTCGGAGAGCTGCGCCTTCGACATCATCGGCGCCGAGCTGATGCGCGAAGTGCACCCGGGCGAGATGGTCTCGCTGACCGAGCGCGGGCTGGAGACGCGTCAGGTGGTCAAGGCCGAGCGGCCGGCGATGTGCGTCTTCGAGCACATCTACTTCTCCCGCCCCGACAGCCGGCTCGAGGGCAAGGTGCTGCAGCAGGTGCGCGGCCGCATGGGCGAGATCCTCTGGCGCCAGTCCCCGGTCGAGGCCGACCTGGTGATCTCGGTGCCCGACTCGGGAAACCCCGCCGCCGCCGGCTTTGCCCGCGCCTCGGGACTGCCCCGCGACGACGGCCTGATCAAGAATCGCTACGTAGCGCGAACCTTCATCCAGCCCGGTCAGGAGCTGCGCAAGCACGGCCTGCGGCTCAAGTTCAACCCGCTGCCGGAGATCGTCTCCGGCCAGCGCATCGTCGTCGTCGACGACTCGATCGTGCGCGGCAACACGACCCGCCAGATCGTCGGCATGCTGCGCGACGCCGGCGCCCGCGAGGTCCACCTGCGGATCTCGGCGCCGCCGATCCGCAACCCCTGCCACTACGGCGTCGACATGTCGACCCGTGAGGAGATGATCGCCCACAAACGCACGGTGCAGGAGATCGCCGACGAGCTCGACGCCGACTCGCTCGCCTACCTCTCGCTCGACGGCGTCTACGAGGCGATCGGCACCGCCCCCGAGGACCACTGCGACGCCTGCTTCAGCGGCCGCTATCCGCTGGGTGATCCCGAAGACGCGAATGGAAAGTTTGCGTTGGAGGATGTTGCAGTCGTTCCCGCAGTGGGTCAATGACCTCGCTCCCAGGCGGAATGTGGTCAAGCAGATCAAGGACGCAGGGAGCGTGGCGTGCTCTGCACGCGAGCGACCGAGGACGCCGAGATGCGTAGCGCCACATTCCGCCTGGTGGTCCTGGCCAGCGGGACGGGCAGCAACCTGCAGGCGATCCTCGACCGGCTGCACATGCGCGAGGGGATTGAGGTGGTCGGCGTCGGCTCCGACAAGTCCGCGGCGCCGGCGATCGAACGGGCGCGGGCCGCGCATATCGCCGTCGGCCTCTTCCCCCGCGAGAATTTTGGCGACCGCCAGGAGCGCGATGCGGCGATGGCTGCGTGGATCGAGGAGCGCGGTGCCGATCTGATCGTCCTCGCCGGCTACATGCAGCTGCTCAGCCCGGCCTTCGTCGCGCGCTTTCGCAACCGCATCGTCAACGTCCACCCCGCCCTGCTGCCCGCCTTCCCCGGCCTCGACGCGATCGGCCAGGCGCTCGCGGCCGGTGCCAACGTCACCGGTGTCACCGTCCATTTCGTCGACGAGGGAGTCGACACCGGGCCAACGATCCTGCAGCGCGAGGTCGATGTGCCGCCCGATCGCGACCGCGAGGCGCTCGAACTGGCGATCCACACCGTCGAGCACCAGCTCTACTCGGAGGCGATCCGCATGATCGCGGCGGGCACGGTTAGGATCGACGCCGACGACCCGCGCCGGGTCGTGATCGATGACTGAAGCCGCCGCAGACACCCAAAACGAGACCGCCAGTGACGGCGCGATCAGGGTGCGCCGGGCGCTCGTCTCGGTCTCCGACAAGACCGGGGTCGCCGATTTCGCCCGCGGCCTGGCCGGTCTCGGGGTCGAGATCCTCTCCACCGGCGGCACCGCGACGGCGCTGCGCGAGGCCGGGCTCGAGGTAACCGACGTCGCCGAGTTCACCGGCCAGGAGGAGATCCTCGGCGGCCGGGTCAAGACCCTGCACCCGCGGCTGCACGCGGCGCTGCTCGCCCGCCGCGACGACCCCGAGCACATGGCAACGCTCGAACGCGAGGCGATCGTGCCGATCGACCTGGTCTGCGTCAACCTCTACCCCTTCGAGCAGACCGTCGCCATCCAGGACGTCGAGGCGGGCGTCGTGGTCGAGAACATCGACATCGGCGGGCCGACGATGATCCGCGCCGCCGCCAAGAACCACGGCGGAGTCGCGGTCGTGGTCAAGCCCGAGTCATACGACGCGGTGCTGGCCGAGCTGGAGGAGTCAGGCGGCGAGGTCTCCGCCACGACCCGGCACTGGCTCGCCAACGAGGCCTTCGCCCAGACCGCCCGCTACGACGCCGCGATCAGCCGCTGGTTCTCGGCCGAGTACGAGGACTACCCCGAACACCTGGCCGTCGCCTACGAGAAGGTGCTCGACCTCTCCTACGGCGAGAACCCGCACCAGCGGGCGGCGCTCTACTCGGAAGCGGGAGTGCGCAGCCACGTGCTCTCGCGCGTCGCCAAGCTGCACGGCCGCGCCCTCTCCTTCAACAACGTGCTCGACCTCGACTCGGCTCGCCGCCTGGTCGAGGACTTCAAGCAGCCCGCCTGCACGATCGTCAAGCACAACAACCCCTGCGGGGTGGCGATCGGCAAGGACGCGCTCGAGGCCTACGAGAAGGCGCTGGCCTGCGACCCGATGTCGGCCTTCGGCGGCGTCATCGCCTTCAACCGGCCGGTCTCCGAGGAGCTCGCCAAACGGCTGCACGAGAACTTCGTCGAGGTGCTGATCGCGCCCGACTACGAGCACGGCGCCCTCGCCGTCCTGCAGCAGAAGGAGGCGATCCGCATCCTCTGCGAGGAGGAGCGCCGCCAGCGCGAACCCGGCGAACGCGACGTCAAACGGGTGATGGGCGGCCTGCTGATCCAGGACCGCGACGGTGACCCCGAGCCGCGCGAGATCATGGAGGTCGTCACCAAGTCCGAGCCGAGCGATCAGCAGTGGGACGACATGTGCTTCGCCTGGACCGTCGTCCGCCACGTCCGCTCCAACGCGATCGTGATCGCCAAGGACGGCGCCACGCTCGGCATCGGCGCCGGCCAGATGAGCCGCGTCGACTCGGTCCGCCTCGCGGTCGAGAAGTGCCGCGACGCCCGCGGCGAGGACGCCGACGCCCTGCTCGCCGACTCCGCCGTCGCCTCAGACGCCTTCTTCCCCTTCGCCGACGGCCCCGAGCTGGCCCTCCAAGCCGGCTCAACCGCCGTGATCCAGCCCGGCGGCTCCAAGCGCGACGGCGAGGTGATCGCCGCCTGCGAAGAGGCCGGCGTGACGATGGTCTTCACCAAGCACCGCCACTTCCGCCACTAACGCCTCCGTATCCCTACTCGCGCGCATTTTGTTCGATTTGCAGCGCAATACGCGTGCTCATCGGGGCTAGCGTCACTTGAGCCGCGAGAGCGGCGACGCCCCGGCCGTCGGATGCGGGTCTCGCCCTCACTAAGCGAGGTTGGCGGGTTCGAATCCCGCCCGGGGCGCTAAGATGTCCAATACGTGAGGGCGAGGCCGTTGAAGTTCGGCGGCAACCTTGTTTTCGCAACGGCCCGCTTAGGCGGGCCGTTCGCGTTTAGGAAGCGGCCAGCTCCTTCTGCCTCGAGCTCGCTCGCTGGACGTGCTCGCAGACCTCGTCGGGAGTGTCAACGACGACCAGCAGCTCCTTGTCCTCTGGGCCGATCATGCCGTCGTCCTCGAGGCTGTCGTCGATCCACTCGAGCAGTGGCGTCCAGTGCTTGGAGTCGACCAGGATCGTTGGGAAGTGCTTGATCCGGGTGGTCTGGATCAGGGTCAGGCACTCGAACATCTCGTCGAGGGTGCCGAAGCCGCCGGGCATGATCACGAAGGCGCGGGCGTAGCGAACGAACATCAGCTTGCGGGCGAAGAAGTAGTGGAACTCGAGCGCGCGGTTGACGTAGGGGTTCGTCTGCTGCTCGTGCGGCAGCTGGATGTTGAGGCCGACCGAGAGGCCGCCGGCCTCGGCGGCACCGCGGTTTGCCGCCTCCATCAGGCCGGGACCGCCGCCGGTGATCACCGAGAAGCCGTGGTCGACCAGACAGGCCGAGATCTCGCGGCAGAGCTCATACCAGCGATGGCCCTCGCCGATCCGGGCCGAGCCGAAGATCGTTACCCCGTCGTCGATGTCACGCAGGGCGTCGAAGCCGCGCTCGATCTCGTCGTGGATGCGCCCGAGGCGCAGATCATCCTGCTCCTCGACGTCACAGGGAGTGCGCAGCAGCAGCTCGTCGCGCCTCGCCCCTGTGATTCCGTTCGGCCCCGCCAAAGTGCCCCCCAGTAGAACACAAGACGAACCTGTCCCTACAGGTTCGTCAGCCGCAAGGCGTCTAGCTCCTATTTACACAAGAATATTTGCATTAGATGAAGCGATACGTGGCATCAGCACTCGGTGTTCTGCTTGCCCTCGGACTGCTGGCCGTCCAGCCTGAGCTCTTCCTCATAGCCCTGGTGGGTGCGGTAATCGGTGGCACCGGCGCGCTTGCCGTCTTCTACGAGTCGCGCCGAAGCGCAGCGCCCCCTCCCGAGTCGCCGCTCACCGCCGACGCCCCCCCTCGCCCCTCCGCTGCCAAGGCTCCCCCTACCAAGACCGCCAGGCGACGGTCCTCGCGAATCCTCCTGCTGGCGCTCATCCTCGTCCCAGTGGCGCTGATCGCGGTCCTCAGCGTCGTGCTGAAGACCACCACAACACCCAAGGGCGCCGAATCGGTGGAACTGGCTCCACTGCCGAGGCTCCACGCGCCTCGCCACCACCGGTTCCTCGAAGAAGGCAACACCGAAGCGGGTCCCTATCCCAATGGCAGTGGCGGCTCTCAGAGCCCTCCCACCTCCCATCGGCTGGAAAGGTCGGTAGCGGCGGTTCCCTACGAAGGCGATTTCGAGTACGAGGGCGAGGGCGGACCACATTGGCATGTCGAAGAGACAGTTCGGGTCGTCCGCGCGCGGTTCGCCCAGATGAGCGCTGGGAAGCTTGCCGCAACAACCATCTTGTCGCACCCTTTGAGCGCATCTGAGCCAGTGGCGGTGCGCGCAGCGCTCGGGCCAAAATGGACCTTCGCGGGAGACCGCGCAGGGGGGCGTGTCGTCGCCTACCATCGCGTCCGCGACCTGCCGATCGACGAGCCCTTCTGGCCACCGACGCGCGAAACCGCGGTCGGGATCGGGACGATCGCCTCCCGCTCGCTCGCGGTCATCCTGGTACCGAGTAATGGCTCGAAGATCGACATTCATGCGCCCTCGAACTTGGTGAGGGAGACCGATCCTCCCGCCGAACGCCGGCAGTTTGGCGGCAAGGACATCCTCACCGTCGAACTCGACGGCCTCGAAGACAACGCTGACCGGCGCGTCCTCCACCTGGAAATCGCAGGTTGGATTGGGCGGACCTCGATATACGGCGCGGTCAGCGACCTCACCGCGTGGACAGTCGTCAAGCTGCTCTTCGCTGGCGTGCCAGGCCTGTTGGTCGGCTTCCTCGTCAACCGCCGCCTCAAGCGGCGTTTCCCCGATACGCCCGCGCCCCAGCCGGCCTAGTAGGCAAGTGCGATTGCCGCCAAAGTGCCCCCGGCGGGATTCGAACCCGCGCCGCGCGGCTTAAAAGGCCGCCGCTCTAACCAACTGAGCTACGGGGGCAGAAGTCGGGGATTCGGCTCTAGCGGCTGCCTCCCCGGCCTTGCTGCTCATCAGGGTAGAGCTTCGGGATAGGTCGGCGTCGGCTCCGCTGCCCATTGCTGCCCATTCAAGGGCGGCGTCGAAGGCTTCGCGGTGAGAACCAGACAGCCTCTCGCGCCGTCTAACCGCCTTCGCGTAGACCTTGATCGGGAAGCTGGGGTCTGCCCATCCGCCCTGCTCAGCAACGTAGACCGGATCGTCACCGCACGCATAGCGCAGGGAGGCGTAGGTGCGACGCAGCGAGTGAGGCGAGACGCGCTCGCTGATCGGCGCGATGCCAACCGCCTCAAGCTCGGCGTTGGCTTTCGTGATCGCTGACTTGAGCCGCCGCCCCACGTTGTCGGGCGTCTGCCGCGTTCCGCGCCTGCCGATGAAGACCGGATCGTCAGCGGCGGTGCGCGTGCCGGTCGCCGCCAGGGTCCAAAGCTCGGTGACCAACCCAGAGGGCATATCGACCTCCCGCCGCCCGGCCGGGGTCTTCGACTCCTGCACGGTCAGCGTGCCGGTGGCGAGGTCGATATCTCTCCAATCGAGAGCGCACAACTCGCCCACTCGCAGGCCCGCACCGGCCAGGGTGGCAAGCACGGCGCGGTGCCTCTTGGGCGCAGCATCGAGCAGCGTCATTAGCTGCTCGGGCTCCACCCAGGTCCGGCGGGGCGCAGGCTCCTTGACCCGTCGCCGCCCGCCCTTCGACGCCGCCGGATTGCTCGGCAGGTGGCCATAGTCAACGGCAACATCGAGAATCTGAGACAGGCGCTTGAGCGACTTGTTGATCTGAGGGGGTGCGAGCTTCCCCTCTCGCACCTTCGCCTGCTTGTAGCGGTCCACCTCGGCCACGGTGATCGCTGGCAGTCGGTGATCCTTGAAGAAGGGCAGCAGGTGGTAGCTGAGCGCCCATTCGTAGTCCTTGATCGTTCGCGGTCGTAGCTCCGGCTTTCGAGCGGCCATCCACTCCGATGCAAACTCGTGGAAGGTCGGCACATCCGCCGGAGCCTCGACCGCCGCCGGTTCATACGGCTGCCAGATGCCCCGCTCAACGTCCGCCAGGACGTGGCGTAGCCGTTCATCGGCTTTCAGGTAGTCCCAGCCTTGCTCAGACGTGCCGAGCGTGACCAGCCTGCGCTTGCCATAGGCGCGGAAGCGGATCGCCCAGCCGCGCCCGTCCTTCGGCTCGATGATGCTGCCGGTGGGCTTCCGCGCCATCAGCCTTCACCCCCCGCAGCAGTAGCACCGCGACCCGTAGGATCGTTTGTAGTCATAAGGAGCAAGCCCTCCTTGTGGTCAGGTGGCCCGCTCGCGTTGACGCGCGGCGGGTCGCCGCTTCTCTGAGGCCGGGTACGTCGATACCCTTTCCCGTTGCGTTCGGACCCTGGAGACTAGGCCGAGCGCCACGGGGCCGGTGTTCCAGCACGCGGCCCCACTTATTTGCGAGCACGGTACACGTACACTCCCGCATCCGCAACCCAACTATTCGTTGAGTTCCTTGGGGAGTGGCTCCGTTGGCGGTGAGTCACCGTACTTTACCTTTGATAGGTAACAGTGCTACTGGCGCACGGCGAACGGCACCCGGGTTGTGCCGTTTTGGTTTTTTACTCTCTTTGCTTGATAATGCGCTCAGACGCTCGGCCACTATCGCCGGGTCGAACCGAAGGCGGGCCTTTGGCCCAAGGCCCAATCTCACCACTCCCAGATCGTCAGCGTGTCTGTACACATAGTCAGAACTCACACCCAGCATTCGAGCTAGTTCCGCAACAGTAACCAGCCCGCTATCGCCAAGGTGAACAGCGGACCTCACGTTGAACCTCCAGCATCCGGCCCATCTGACAAAGCGTCGCTTGAGCAGTCCTCGCCGTCTTCCCAAGGGTGCGACCGATGCGACCGATGCGACGAAATGGAGACGAAGCCGGAACTTTGGTCGCTTCGGTCGCTTTCGTCGCCAGCCCACTCCAAAGCAACCCACGTCTCTGCCGGTCTGCCATCCGTCTGCCTAGTGCCCTGCATCGCGAGGCCGAGAGAGGCAAGCGTTGAAAGGGCGCTCTCGATCTCGCTACCTGCTTTGTGCCGCTTGAACAGGTCACGGATTTCAGTTCGAGAGAGTCCCGCCGGCCCTGCCACTCGGAGCTTGGCAAGTATGGAATCGGTTGTCTCGTCACCCAGCCTCTCCCCGAAGATGTATCGGGCGCTCCGCTCGCAGTAGTCCCACACAGCCAAGGCGGCACGCAGATGCTCGACACGAACCTCGGCTGAACAGTCGAGTACTGCATAGACCACAGCTAGCCGCATAACCTGGGCCTCGGCCCGTGAAGTGACCGCTCCGTACAGTCCGGGTGAACCTTCTGACAGCCGCTCGTATTCCTCAACCCATAGCTTTCGCGCGTCCGCGTCTCGATTCAACGCTTCCGCCGTCCCTCCGTAGCGGATTGCACTACGCAGATCGGGAACGGTGTCCGCCCAATCCTCATCGGTCAGGGAACCGCCCTCGGGAAGCAACTTCGACCGACGCGCGCACACAAATAGGAACCGATTTCCAAAACCGGACGCTGCATCTGTCGTAAGCAGCTCGCGGCGTAGCTCCTCCTGTGAAATGTGACCTACCACCGATACGTGAGTTTCGCTGGCCCTGAGCGGACTGTTACGAGTCAGTGTTCGCAGATCGCCTGACTCCCACGCTTGCCTAATTACCATGCCAGTCGTAGAACCATCCCGCCTCATTACTCGAAGCACAGAGGCAAACTCCGACTCATAGGCGAGGACGCGCTTATCTGCCTCGCCCGCGTCTTCTGTATCGGTGACGTAACCGTTTTCGTCGGCTTGGTCACGCTCGGCTTGCTTCGCCTTACGCCGTCTCTCGACCGGATCGCGTACAGCGTGAATTAGACCCTCTCCGCTTGAAATACCCGAAACGATCCGCTCGGCCCAACCCGGATCGGCAAGCTCAACGGGTCGCCGAGCCTGTTGCCAACTCGACCCCTTCCGCCCCTTCGACGTTCTGCCGACGATCAGCCCATAAAGGTTCGTGGCGTGGCGAGTGGACTCGGCCTCAAACCCCGCCGCTCGACCGATGGCGCTGCCAACGGCGATAAGGAACTGAACTAGTACCGCCGCTCGATCTGCCTCGGTATGGGGATCAATCTTGCGGACCACTTCACCCGCGATGCCATAATGGGCAGCCCCGTCCATCGGCTCCGGCCACTCGACAGGATTGGCTTCACGTCCGCCGCTCATCGCCTTGCACTTCCGGCGATCAGCGCGGTGCGCGCTATGGGACTAGACGATTCTCCGTCATCGTCTGAGCCGCTCGACCTGCACCGAGCGGCTCGACGTGTGCGATGTGCACCTCGCCGCGCAGATGCTCGACCCCGCCGAGCGCGCGGGCGGGAGCATCCCGCCGCTGGACGCGGAGCGGCTCGACGGAGAGGACGGAGAGACCCTTTCGGGCGAGGCACGCCGAGCGCTGCTCGAAGCTCATCGGCGTAGCCGTTCGTCAGCATTTCCGGCTGACGCTTTTGGTCGTCAGTCGCGACCCACTCGTGCCGTTTACGATCAGCGTGGGCAGACATTCGAGCTATCTCCTTGCATCAACACACTAAGAAAACCGTAAGCAGCCATTCAGACGGAAAAAAAGACGGGCCACCCAAAGGTGGCCCGTCAAGTGTGTTGAGCTTGGAAGCTCTAGACCGCATTTTGCGGATGCCAGCGGACGGAAACCCGTCGCTTCACTTCGTCCTTTCGGAATTGGCTCTGGTGCTAGGTTTCAGCGTGATTTCGCATGGGGGAGTCCTAGGAGGACTCCCCCACTCCTACGCACGGCTCCTTCGAGCATCGGAGGCGTTGCTGCAACCTCTCCGCGTGCGCCTAGGTGCGAGAGTTCTACTTAGCTGACGCTGCGTTCGGCCTTGCGAAACAGATCGGCCAGCGAGATTTCCAAGGCGTCTGCCAGCTTGGCGACAGCGGCGACGCTGGGGCTTCGCTCGCCGCGCTCGATCCCGCCTATGTAGTTCCGGTGGACCCCGGTTTCAAGGCTCAGCGTCTCCTGCGACACGCCGCGTTTCGAGCGCACCGCGTGTAGCGCCTCTCCAAGCCCCTGCAAGACACGATCAGGCTGCGTCACGACCGCTGACGGTTTCAGCCCAGGCGGAATAGCTCTACAGCCTGAGCGTGTTCCTGCCGATACGGTTCCGCGTCGGGCTTACGACCTGAGATGGACCGAAAGGAGACCCCGAAGTGGCACCGCTAGACCCGCCCCCCCAACAGCCCACGGCCGGTTGGTACCCAGACCCCAACGGACCTGGGCTCCGCTGGTGGGATGGCGGACTCTGGACGGATCACGTCCATACAGACCCCGTTGCCGACGATTCGCGCATCTCCTTGAGATCAAAGGGCAATGGTGTGGAGGCTGGGCTATTCGCTCGCTGGCCCTTGCTGGTTGCCGGCGGAATAGTGGTCGCGGTTGCGGCACTTGCCTTGAGTCAGCATGGTCGCGGACGGACTACCGAGGGCCGCCCCGAGCCACTCAGCGGAAGCGGCGTTCAGCCTTCCCCCGACGCCAACTCCGGAGAACTGGCGGCCAAGCCGAGCCAGTCGGAACATCTCAGCACTGGAATCGCGAGTGACGTGTATTGGGTGCGCGAAGCTCTGGCGGATATTCATCTCGCGTGCGGCGGGGCTAGGGAAGCCGAAGTCGCTGGGGCAGAAATGGGCGTGAGCGGCGTCGGCAACGGCAACGTCAAGCGCGCAACCGAAGGAGCCATCAACCAGTCCGTCTACGGGGCGCTTGTGGAAGAAGAAGACATAGATCATCTCGTTCGGATCTACCGCGCGCATCCGAATGCGAGGTACGAAGGAGGGCCAATGAAGCTCGTAATGCTCGATGCCGCCGCCGATCTTGGCAACGGATCATGCGACCAACCGGGAGCAGAACGCATCGAGCGCGAGCTTGAATTCAACTCCATCCCGTGAACTGTGGCCTGCCCTGCTCCCCCACCCAAGGAAAGTGGGATGAGCGAGCCGCTATCTGAGAGACCTAGGCTGACATGGGCTGGTCCCGGCCCCCGATTGAGAAGACCGGGACCAGCTACTAGCCAAGGGCTAGCTGTTCTTCACAATTTTGAGTACGGGAACGACCGTACCCACGGGGTTGATCTTCATCAGACCCTCACCTCCCTCCCGCTCGTCAGCGCCCGGCCCTGTGCCGGGGCGGGGAGGCGAAGTTACTCCGAAAAGCTTGAGCTTCCGAGCAACTTAGACCAGCCCTACGTTCGTAGGACGATCGGCCACGTCTATGCTCCAGACAGCCTTAGTGGCCAGCTAATTCAGACTGAGAGGAGGCACGTGAAGACCAAAGGGAAGACGCTAGAGGAGAAGCTAGCTTTCGCCGTCGGCCATGAGGTTCGGATCGAGGCGCTGACGATCTTCAGCGAAGGGGTCTCAAGCCCCAAAGACGTAGCTACGGAGCTAGGGATCGAGCTGAAGACAGCCAGCCACCACATCAGCATCCTGCGCGATGAGGGGTGCATTGAGCTTGTAAGAATCGAGCCGAGGGGCGGGTCAGCCGAACACTTCTACCGCGCCGTGAAGCGACCCAAACTCAACGACGAGGAATGGGAAGCCACACCGGAACCACAAAGGCGAAAAATCGTCGCAGCGGTCTTCCGCAATCTGACGGCCGAGTTCATGAGTTCGCTTCGAGCCGGGAGGGTGACTACCGACAACCAAGTGCGATTGAGCTGGAAACCCACACACCTCGACGCACAGGGCCGGCAGGAAGCAGCGGACGAGCAGCGAGAACACCTCGAACGCCTAGACAACATCGAGGCGAGGGCCGCCAAGCGCATGACCGAGACTGGCGAGAGGGGCGTCTCAATAATTATCGCGGTTCTGGGATTCAGGCGAAGCAGAAACGTACGAGCAGCACTTGCTACAGGCGACACCTAACCGGGTCAGGTCGCATCGGCGAAGATGCCCGACTGGTCGGTGATGGTTGGTTGACACAGTCATTTTGGTCTGAAAGCGTTCAGCACTCAAGGTCAGGAAAGTGCAGTGGTTCCGAGTTGTCATTTGCCCACCTGACCTTGAATGGACCACCCCTCCAGGCAAGGCTGACGACTCCGTCCCTGCTGGTTTGGAGAAGAGAGGTACACCTCGGGGGGGTGGTCCACCTCTGAACCACCCAAACACTTCCCATGCAGAGACCAGTCAGCCACCCAGTCGCTTTTCCCGTGCTTCCCACGGCTGATGCCGTTTTGCTCCTATCTACGGCGCTCGCAGTCATGGGGAGTGAGGACGTGTAGGACCCCAATGGGGGACGAGTTACGCCTGGACTGGGTCGCGCTCGTCCCCCACGTCCTCCACCCGTCAAAGGTGAGCATCATTGAGGCCCTGGACTGGATCAACCGGCCAATGTCTGCTACCGAGCTAACAAAGGTTCTAGACCAGGAGAAAAAACTCTCGCAGCTTTCGTATCACGTCAACTCACTAGCGACACTGAAGGTCATTGAAAAAGTCAAAATCAAGAAAGTTCGCGGAGCAGACGAGCATTTCTACTTCTTCCGCAGGTCCGTTCTTAAAAAGTAGCCAGGGGGGTTCGCACACCAACGGCGGATAAGCGTTCTCTCCCTCCCCCATGCCCTTGGGAGCCGCGATGAATGAACTGAATGTCAAGGGGTGGCAGGCAGAATCGTTGCGGCAGGCGCGACGAGCTGCAACGGTCGCGCTTGTGCCAGTCGATTTGTTCGACGGGGGGTATGAGACAGCCGCTTTCGAGGTCGCCGTTAACGGCGTGATAGTCGGGCGCTGGTTTCGGACCAAGAGCAAAGGTTGCAAGGTCAACTGGCAGTCCGGCATCGGCGGTCGCGCGATCAGCGTCCCCGACAATGGCGACGATCAAAGCCAGATCATCGCCGCCATTCGCCCGGCGATCCCGCCGGTACGGCTTTTACGGCCCGGACCCGGCGGGCGGGGGTGACCAACTTCATCACCGCACCGCCCCGGTGTTAGCTCTCTCTCCCGCCGGGGCGGTGCAGCCACCGAATCTCAGCGCTCCTTATGTCGTTCTTGCGGGATCGCGGAGAAACGGCTTGACAGAGCCAATCCGTCAGGTTCCGAGCTTGCATCAGTTCCGGTGGGACTGTCCCGTGGTTACGCACGGCTTTGGTCGCCGCTGCGCCCGTTCGTGACCAAGCTCGCGCGCCACTAGGTCCGAGTTTCGGGCCTTTTCCCTCGCCGCTCTTTCCGCGTCCCCCGGTGCTGCATTTACAAGCTCCCCGGAAAACTGCGCCGGGGCTGTAGAAAAACGTAACGCGCGTTCAGACTTCTGATTTTTGGGGTGTAGCGTGCGCGCGGGTCTGTTGTAGTTGCCGGGGAGGGGGGCGCTTTTCTCTCCGAGAATGGGGGGTGGGTCGGCCTTCGCTTGGAGGTCATTGGGCAGCGAAACCGTCTCGCTGCCCAAACCCCTCCGAAACCATCCGAATCCGCTCGAATCCGAAACCCGCCGAAGCGACTCGATGCCGCTGCCAGAGCCAAAAGCGCGGTTAGCCTCAACGCTTAAAAGGCCGCCGCTCTAACCAACTGAGCTACGGGGGCGTGGTCGCTCATGGTAGACGGGGGGCGGGGGACTCGGGCTTGCGGTCAGGAAAGTTCGGGCAGACCCTGCTCGGGGGTCGAGGCCTCGGCGTGGGTGCGGCGGGGAATGCGACCGGCGCCGCGGGCGGCGTGGCCCGCCTCGACCCCGAGGCGCAGCGCGGTGGCCATCGCCACGGGGTCGGCGGCACCGAAGATCGAGCTGGCCGCCATCACCGCGGAGCAGCCCAGCTCCATCGCCAGGGCGGCGTCGGAGGCGGTGCCGATGCCGGCGTCGAGGATCACCGGCACGCCTGCGCGCTCGGCGATGATCGCGATGTTGTACGGGTTGCGGATGCCGGCGCCGGAGCCGATCGGTGAGCCGAGCGGCATCACTGCGTCGCAGCCCGCCTCCTCGAGGCGGCGGGCGAGGATCGGATCGTCGTTGGTGTAGGGGAGGACCGTGAAGCCCTCGCCGACCAAGGTCTCGGCCGCGTCGAGCAGCTCAACCGCGTCGGGGAAAAGGGTGCGATCGTCGCCGATCACCTCGAGCTTGATCCAGTCGGTCTCGAAGGCCTCGCGGGCAAGCCGCGCGGTGCGGACGGCGTCGCGGGCGGTGTAGCAGCCGGCAGTGTTGGGCAGGACGGCGAGGCCGAGCTTGTCGAGCACGTCGAGGACCGAGCCCTTGGCATCGGGGTCGATGCGGCGCAGGGCGACGGTGACTATCTCCGCTCCGGAAGCCGCCAGCGCGCTCTCCATCTGCTCCAGCGAGCGAAAGCCGCCTGTGCCAGCGATCAGCCGTGAATTCCACGCCCCCCCACCAAGCTCCCAGCCCTCGGCGCCACCCTGGATCGCCGCCAGCACCTCGACCTTGCTTCCCTCCGCCAGCAGCATTCGCCCCCACTCGCCACGCGGAGCGACCTCCCCGTCGAGGGCTACGGCAACGCCACGAGCGTCCTCAGCCCCGGCGGCACGAGCGGCATCGGCCAGCGTCGCCCCCTCAGCGAGCTCCTGCGCCTCCCCGTTCAGCTCGATCCTCACCCCCCACCCCCCGTCGTGACTTCGTACTTATCCGCGATAGGCGCGGAGAAACGCGAACTCAGCGGCTGGGCGGCGGTTAGGGGCTCTGGAAAAGGCTCGTTGGCCAACATGCCCGCGATGGCTTCGCCGGTGATCGGCGCCAGCAGGATGCCGTTGCGGTAGTGGCCACAGGCGAGGATCAATCCGTCGAGAGCGCCGGGACCGATCAGCGGCAGGTTGTCCGGCGTGCCCGGGCGCAGGCCGGCCATCGCTTCGACCAGCTCCATCTCGGCGACGTCGGGCAGCAGGCGGTAGGCCTCGCGCAGCAGCTCGTGCACACCACCGGCGGTGACGGTGGTGTCGAAGCCGCGCTCCTCAGTCGTCGCGCCGACGATCAGGCGGCCGTCGGGACGCGGCACCAGGTAGACACGCTCGGAGGCGACGATCCGCTCGCAGGGCGGCGCGCCGTCCGGCGAGCGCAGCTCGAGGATCTCGCCCTTGACCGGCCGCACCGGTGGACGCGCCGCCTCTGGCAGCCAACTCTCCGCCCCCGCCCAGGCCCCGGTGGCGAGGACGACATGCCCGGCCCGCAGCTCCTCGCCCGTCCCCGTGCGCACGCCTTCCAGCCGCTCGCCGTCGAGGATGGGCGCGACCACGTCGGTGCCGCCGCGCACCTCTACGCCCTCCCCCGCCAGAGCCGCGAGCAGCCCCAGGGTCATCCGCCGCGGGTCGATCGCTGCCTCATCGGGGGCGTGGACACCGCCGTTGAAGGAAGGGGTGAGGCCGGGCTCCAGCTCGCGGCAGCGGCGCGGCGGCAACCACTCGGCGCCGAGGCCGAGCGAGCGCTGCAGGTCGTGGACGCGGCGCAGTTCCGACGCCTCGTCGCGGTCGAGGGCGACGTGGAGGGCACCGTGGCGGGCGTAGCTGCTATCGAGCCCAGTTGCCGCCTCGAGCTCGGCGACGAAGCCCGGATAGACCTCGGCAGCGGCGATCGTCATCCGCAGCAGCTCGGGCTCGCCGAAAGCGAGCTCCCCGATCGGCGCCAGCATGCCGGCGGCGACGCGGGTGGCGCCGGCCGGCGGCTCGGCGCGATCGAGGACGACTGTCCTGGCACCAGCCTGGGCGAGCCGCCAGGCACAGCAGAGGCCGATCGCTCCGCCGCCGACAACAACTACGTCATAGGTACTTCTGTCGCTCAAGCCTTTGCCTCCGCCGGCATTACCCGGATCAGGTTCAGACGGTCGGTGGCCTCGTTGCCACCCTCTCAGCCTCTTCGGCTCCCGTACCTCTCCGATGCTACCCGGCCTGCGAGGCAAGCAAGCGATAATGGGGCGGTGAGCCTGGCACCACCCGAGGCCGAGGGACCGCTGCGACGCGAGCGGCTGCGCACGGCGCGGCTCTATCTCTGCTGCGAGGCGCGACCCCACGGCGAGGATCCCGAGCCGCTGCTGGCGGCGGCGCTGCGCGGCGGCGTCGACATCGTGCAGCTGCGCGAGAAGTCACTACCGCGGCGCGAGATCGAGCTCGCCGCCCAGACCTTCCGCCGCCTCTGCGACAACCACAGCGCCCTCTTCATCGTCAACGACGATCCCGATCTGGCCCGCGCCTGCGACGCCGACGGGGTCCACTTGGGACAGGACGACATGTCCGTCGCTGAAGCACGAGCGCTCCTTGGCCCCGACGCCATAGTCGGGCTATCCACGCATTCAAAAGAGCAAATTGCGGCTTCCGGTGACGCAGGCGCGTCACCGGACTACATCAGCGTTGGGCCGATTTGGGAGACGCCGACGAAGCAGGGGCGGCCCGCGGTGGGCCTGGAGCTGGTCTCCCACGCCGCCGCTAGCGCCCCCCACCCTTTCTTCGCGATCGGCGGCATCGACTCGTCGAACGTCTCCGCCGTGACCGAGGCGGGAGCGCGGCGGCTCTGCGTCGTGCGGGCGATCCGCGACGCCGAGAACCCGACCGCTGCCGCCGAAGAGCTGCGCGCCGCCTTCGCGCCGCTTGGCGAGGAGGCACCCGGTGGCTGAGCACCCGCGCAAGCGCAAGCCGCGCGGCGCCTCGCCGACCCCGCGTGAGCGGATGGAGCGCGGCTACGCCCGCGCCGAGGAGCGCAACCAGGAGGCGCGCGAAGCGCTCGAGCCGCTTGAGGAGGGCGAGCGGCCGCTGGTGGTGACGATCGGGGCGGTTATTTCCGCCCTGATCGTGCTCTCGATCGTGATCGGCTACCTCACCGGGACCGAGGTCAACGGCGAGAAACCGCCCTTCGTCCAGGTTCTGGCGCCGTCGCTGCTGCTGGGGCTGATGGCCTACGGCATGTGGCGAGCCCGCTACTGGGCCGTGCTCGGCTTCCAGCTGATCCTCGTCTTCCTCATCTTCAGCGCCGTCTACGGTCTCGCCCTGCAGGCGGCAACGGTCGGCCAGATCCTCGCCACCCTGGGCCTGCTCGCCGTCACCGGCACCTTCTTCTACTTCATGGTCAAGGCGATGGCGCGGATCCAGATGCCGACGCGCGAGTGAACATCGTTCCGGTGCGCTTTATGTGGCCGTGGGCCACATAAAGCGCACCGGAACACAGCTTCTATAGGCTGGAGTGCAGTGGCAGATTCCTACGACGTGATCGTCATCGGCGGGGGCCCGGGCGGCTATGTGGCCGCGATCCGCGCCGCCCAGCTGGGCAAGAAAACGGCTGTCGTCGAGCGCGACAAGGCGGGCGGGCGCTGCCTCAATTACGCCTGCATCCCAGCCAAGACCGTGCTGCGCACGGCGGAGATCTACGAGCAGGCCCGCGAGGGAGCGGAGCTCGGCATCGTCGCCAAGGACATCTCGATCGACTGGGAGGCGCTCGGCAAGCGCCGCGCCTCGGTCTCGGAGTCACTCTCCAGCGGGGTCAAGATGCTCTGGGACAAGAACAAGATCGTGCTGATCGAGGGCTCCGGCTCGCTGACGCCCGAGGGCAACGTCAAGGTCGGCGAGGAGGTCTACGAGGCGGGCGCGGTCATCCTCGCCACCGGCTCGGTCGCGCTGCCGATTCCCGGGGTCGAGTTCGGCGGGCGCGTCGTCGACACCTGGGGCGCCTGGTCGCTGCCCGAGCAGCCAAAGAAGATCGCCGTCGCCGGCGCCGGCGCCTCGGGCTGTGAGATCGCCTCCGCCTACGGCCGCTTCGGCACCGAGGTGGTGCTGATCGAGATGCTCGACCAGATCCTCCCCGCCGAGGACAAGGACATGGCCCGCGTCGTCGAGCGCGCCTTCAAGAAGCAGAACATCACGATCTCCACCGGCACTCCGGTCAGCGACGTCGAGGCGGGCGAGAGCTCGGTCAAGCTCAGCTACGGCGAGGAGAAGATCGAGGTCGACTACCTCTGCATCGCCGGCGGCCGCGCCCCCGACGTCGAGGGGCTTGGGCTCGAGGGCGCCGGGGTCGAGCTGACCGAGAAGGGCAAGGTCAAGGTCGACGAGTACAACCGCACTTCGAATCCCAAGGTCTACGCGATCGGCGACCTGGTCAACGCCAAGGCGCTCGCCCACAAGGCCTCCGAGGAGGGCGTCGTCGCAGCCGAGCACGCGGCCGGCGAGCCGGCCCACCCGGTCGACCAGAACCTCGTCGCCGGGGCCACTTTCTGCCACCCGCAAGTCGCCAGCGTCGGCCTCACCGAGGCGGCGGCCAAGGAGGCCGGGTTCGACGTCAAGGTCGGCAAGCAGAAGCTCGGCGGCGTCGGCGGCGCCACCGTCTACGACGACAAAGACGGCCTGGTTAAGCTAGTCGTTGACTCCAAGTACGGCGAGATCCTCGGCGCCCACATCGTCGGCAACCGTGCCTGCGACATGATCGCCGAGCTGATCGCGACGATGGCGCTGGAGGGCGGCTACCAGGAGTTGGCCCAGATCGTCCACCCCCACCCGACAATTTCCGAGGCGATTCCGGAAGCCGCGCGAGCCGTCGCCGGCGGGGCGATTCACGCCTGAGCGCATTTCGCTGACGCTAAAAGCCGAACTTTCGTTCTTCGGCTTCTCGTTCCGCCTCGCGTTCTTCCTGACGGATCTTGTCCAGATCGAGATCGGGTCCAAGGCCTGCGAACGCGCCGGCAGCAGACTCGATTGGGTCATCGCGATTGGGCCTGATTACCACGCGATCACCTAGATCTTCGAATGTGACCACAGCGGTCGCCCAGCGCAAGCGAATGGACGGGGGAATCGCGATCCTCCCAGCTCGGTCAGGTTTTACGCGGAATGAGTCCATGAAGACAAAAGATCTCATATCTTGGGTTGCATAGAGTCTGGGCGTGACCGACTCTCCCCCCCGCGCGACCTTCTACTTCGACCTCGGTTCGCCCTACGCGTACCTGACCGCGGAGCGGGTCAGCGCGCTCTTCACTGAAGCGGGACTGGAGCAGCCGGAGTGGCAGCCGATCCTGCTCGGTGGCCTGTTCCGGCACTTCGAGCGTGACTCCTGGGGCAACGGCGCCGAGCGCGAGGCGGGGATGGCCGAGGTCGAGCGCCGCGCCGCCGCGTACGGGCTGCCGGCGCTGGTCTGGCCGCAGCCGTGGCCGGGCAACATGCTGATGGCGATGCGGGCGGCGACCTTCGCCAAGCAGACCGGGCGCACCGTCTCCTTCGCCCTCGCCGCCTTCCGCCAGGCCTTCGTCGCCGGGCGTGACCTGAGCGAGCCCGACAACGTGCTGATCGCCGCCGCCGGCTGCGAGCTGCATCCCAAGGCGCTGCTCAAAGCGGTGGAAACAGAACACGTGAAGAACGCCCTGCGCGAGGCGACCGATCGCGCCGCCGAGCGCGGCGTCAGCGGCGTCCCGTCGCTGGTCGTCGGCGACCAGGTCTTCTGGGGGGACGACCAAGCCGAGGAGGCGGTCGCCGCGGCTAGCTAAGGTGGCCTCAATGGCTGACTTTGCGCCTGACGCCACCACCTCTTACGAGCTCCTCGCCCGCATGGCGCTGATCCGCCGCTTCGAGGAGGAGGCGGGGCGCCAGTACCAGCGGGCCAAAGCCGGCGGCTTCCTGCACCTGGCGATCGGCGAGGAGGCGACGATCGTCGGCACCACCTCGGTGATGCGCGCCGAGGACTACCTGATCGGCACCTACCGCACGCACGGCCACGCGATCGCCCGCGGCACCGACCCCAAGCGGGTGATGGCCGAGCTCTTCGGCCGCGTCGACGGGACCAGCGGCGGCCGCGGCGGCTCGATGCACATCTTCGACGCCGAGCGGCGCTTCATGGGCGGCTACGGGATCGTCGGCGGCAACCTGCCGATCGCGGCCGGGCTGGCACTCTCCTCGGACTTCAAGGGCGAAGACGCGGTCACCGTCTGCATGTTCGGCGACGGCGCCTCCAACGCCGGCAACTTCGGCGAGACGATGAACCTGGCGGCGCTCTGGAGCTTGCCGATCCTCTTCCTGGTCGAGAACAACCTCTACGGCATGGGCACCTCGGTCGAGCGCCACTCGGCCCAGACCGACCTCTCGAAGAAGGCCGAGGGCTACGGCATCCCCGGCCGGCGGATCGACGGCATGGACGTGATGGCGGTGCGCGAGAGCGTCGCCGAGGGCGTGAGGCTGGCGCGCGAGGAGCGGCGCCCGACCCTGATCGAGGCCTTCACCTACCGCTACCGCGGCCACTCCGCCGCCGACCCCGAGGTCTACCGTGAGCGCGACGAGGTCGAGGAGTGGCGCCAGAAGGACCCGATCGAGAGCTTCGCGCGGCGCTGCATCGAGGCCGGCGTGCTCGGCGAGCGCGAGCTGCAGGAGGTGCGCGACAAGGCCGAGGAGACCGTGCTGGCGGCGGTCGAGTTCGCCGAGGCCTCAGATGAGCCACCGCTCGACACGCTCTACGAGAACCTCTACGTGCTGGGCGAGGACGAGGGCTGGTACGCGGTCGACGAGCGCAGCCCCGAGCTGCACCGTGGCGAGCACGAGAGCGAGATGCCCGACGCGGCGCGCGAGCTGGCCGAAGCCGGCGCCGCCTACGCGACGCAGGACGACGGCCCGCGACCCAACCCGGCAACGCACGGCGACGCCCAGGAGGGCGTCGAGCCAGAGCTCGCCGAAGAGGTCGAGGAGGCGACCGACTGATGGCGGAGCTGCGGATGCGAGAGGCGCTGCGCGACGCGATGGCGGAGGAGATGCGCCGCGACGAGGCGGTGCTGGTGATGGGCGAGGATGTCGCCGTCTTCCAGGGCGCCTTCAAGGTGACCGAGGGCCTGCTCGACGAGTTCGGCGAGCGCCGCGTGCGCGACACGCCGATCTCCGAGAACACGATCGTCGGCGCCGGCGTCGGCGCGGCGATGGGCGGCCTGCGGCCGGTCGTCGAGCTGATGACGGTCAACTTCTCGCTGCTGGCGCTGGACCAGATCATCAACCACGCCGCCGCGATCCCCTATATGTTCAACGGCCAGGCGCGGGTGCCGATGGTCATCCGCATGCCGGGCGGCGGCGGCCACCAGCTCGGGCCCACCCACTCACATAGCTTCGAGGCGCTCTTCCTGCAGGTGCCGGGCCTGCTGGTCGCCTGTCCCTCGACCCCGGCCGACGGCAAGGCGCTGCTGAAGGCGGCGATCCGCGATGACAACCCGGTGATCTTCATCGAGCACGAGAGCCTCTACGGGGCGCGTGGTGAGGTCCCGGACGAGGGCGATGAGGTGCTGCGCTTCGGCGAGGCCGCGGTGCGCCGCGAGGGCGACGACGTGACGATCATCGGCATCCTCAAAATGGCCCACACAGCCGCTGACGCAGCCCAGACGCTTGCCGACAAACACGGCGTCGAGGCCGAGGTGATCGACCCCCGCACGCTGCGCCCGCTCGACCTCGACACGATCCTCGCCTCGGTGCGCAAGACCAACCGGGCGGTAATCGTCGAGGAGGGTTGGCCGCACGGCGGCGTCGGCGCCAACCTGGCGACGCTGATCACCGAGCAGGCCTTCGACCACCTCGATGCGCCGGTGCAGCGGGTCACGGGGGCCGACGTCCACATGCCCTACTCGCGACGGCTCGAGCAGGCGGCGATCCCGCATGAGGAGCATGTAGTGAAGGCGGCTTTGGCCGCGTTGGAGGGGTCGATCTGATGGCCGAGGTGGTGATGCCGCGGCTCTCGGACTCGATGGAGGAGGGGACGATCCTGCAGTGGCTGAAGCAGGTTGGGGACGAGGTTGCGGTCGGGGACGAGCTCGTCGAGATTGAGACCGATAAGGCCAACATGGCCTACGAATCTGACGTTGCGGGGACGCTCAGCGAGATCTTGGTGCAGGAGGGTGAGACCGTCGCCATTGGGACTCCGATTGCGATGGTTGGGGATGCATCTGAGGTCTCCGGTCAGGACGGCGGAGGGACCGACCGCACTGCCGCGGGTCCTGTCACCGCAGGGGACCCCCCACCCCCTCCGGTCGCTAAAGCGTCCTCGGGGGCGGGCCCCCCTACGGTGCCACCCGCGGACGCTGCGATCAATGCACCGCCGGCTTCAAACGGGGGCGGCCGTCCGAAGGCGTCCCCCGTAGCTCGGCGGATTGCCCAGGAGCAGAAACTTGACCTCACACAGCTTGAGGGCTCCGGTCCCGGCGGGCGGATCGTCAAGGCGGACGTGGAACGTGCCGCTTCGTCTGCGGGTGGCGCTGTAGGGGGTACCGGCCCCGAGGAAGCTTCAGCTACCGCAGGGGCCGGTGGGTTCCCTGTAGCGACAGGACCCGCAGCCGATGCGGTCAGTCCCTCGTCAGCGGCGCCCGGTCCCGAAACGGCGAAGGGGACCGTCAGCTACGAAGACCCGTCGAAGCTGCAGTCGACCGTCGCGCGGCGGATGTCCGAGTCGAAGGCGACCGCGCCGCACTTCTACTTGGAGGCCGAGATCGATATGAGTCGGTTGGTTGCGGCTCGGGGGCAGATCAAAGCTGGGGCGAAGGAGGGCGATGTGGTGCCTTCGTTCAACGACATGGTCGTCAAGGCCTGTGCGTTGGCGCTGCGGGAGCATCCGCGGGCCAATGGGGCTTATCGGGATGGGAGGTTTGAGCTCTACTCGCGGGTGAACGTCGGGGTCGCCGTCGCCGCCCGCGACGCCCTGGTCGTGCCTACGATCTTCGATGCGGACCAGAAGAACTTGCGGCAGATCGCCGGGGACTCGCGGGCGCTCGCGCAGCGGGTGCGGGACGGGCAGATCACGCCGCCGGAGCTCTCGGGGGCTACCTTCACCGTCTCCAACCTGGGCATGTTCGGCATCGACAGCTTCGCCGCAGTGATCAACCCACCGCAGGCGGCGATCCTCGCCGTTGGCGCGATCAGCGAGCGCCCCGTCGTCCGCGACGGCCAGACCACAACTGCACACCTGATGCGGGTCAACCTCGCCTGCGACCACCGCATCCTCTACGGTGCCCCCGCCGCTGAATTCCTCGCCCGGGTGCGCTCGCTGCTCGAAGAGCCGCTCTCGCTGGCGCTCTGAGTCAAATTCTTACTCAGTAAATGACTGACTAAATTAAGTCTTGCGTATTACTTTCTGATCTGAGAGGGTGCGGCCAGTCACCATGGCCGAGACCGAGGAACTCACTCAGGCGGTGAAGGAAGCCAAGGAGGCCGCTGCGAAAGCCGAGCGAGCCGCCGCCCTGCCGAAGTACTGGCTGATCGTCGGCATCCTCTTCGCTTTGGTGGGAGCCGTGATGGCCTTCGCCCTGAAGGACAGCGACACCTCGGCCCTGGGGGTCGAGTTGCAACCACTTGGCGGTGTGCTGCTTGCCGCCGGTGCGCTCTTGCTCGGCGCCGCCGCAGTTGGCTCGATGGGGGACGGCAACGGCGGCGGTGGCGATTCCGAAACCATCAGGCGCCTGGGGGGCCTGATCGCGGTGGTAGTGGGGATCACCGCGGTCACCGCGCTGGCGATCGTCACACTTACCCAACTCGGCCATGGACAGAAGGACTCGATCGTTGCTGTCACCTCTTCGGCCTTCGGGATCATCTCCGCGGTGGTGGGCGCCTACCTCGGCATCAAGATCACCGGCGATACCTCCGACAAGGCCGTCAAAGAGGTGAAAAACGCCGCGGTCGCCGAACATCAGGCTCACGTGGCCCAGCGCGAAGTAGCCCAGATAAAAGAGACGGCGAAGGAAACGATGCGGCCTGAGGACGTGGAGGCGATCGACGCCGCCGCAAACGAAGTACGCGAGGAAGAAGCGGCCCGAATATCACGCCCTACCGCTGGGGGCCAGGCCGTATGAGCCCGCCCCCCGAGGAAGTCACCCCACCCGTCGACGAGAAGGACGCACTCGACCGGCTGCGCTCGGTCAAACACATCGTCGTGCTGATGATGGAGAACCGGTCCTTTGACCAGATGCTCGGCTTCCTCGAGAACGACGACTTGGACGTCAACGGCCTAGGCAAAGAAAGAGCTAAAACCAACTACATCGGCGAAGAACCCTACGACTCCTTCGAATGGGCGCGCGGACAGACGACGCCGAAAACACCCCCCGGGCACAAGCCGAAGATCCTCGACCCCTGCCACTCCCCAGCCTGTGTGAGGGAGCAGCTCACCGGAGACAACACCGGCTTCGTCAAGAACTTCGCCGAAACCCGCAAGGACGAGCATGGCCATCCGGTCAAATTGGACCGGGAGTTCCTCGAAGTGCCGATGGGCTACTTCGGCCCCAACCACCTGCCGGTGTACCGTCATCTGGCACACAACTTCTGTGTCTGCGACGCCTGGCACTCCTCGATTCCCGGCGACACCTGGCCCAACCGGCTGTACTCGCTGGCGGGACGAGAGGGACCGTCAATCGGCCACAAGCCCGGGCTGCTGGGTGAGCTGATCAAAGACATAAAGGGTTTGCCGCTGATCGGCGGGATTGCCGGCGCCCCGATCTTCGAGGTCGAGGCCTTCACTCGCCAGCTGCACGACTCGCAGTGGCGCTGGTACTCGCACGACCCGGCCACGCTCCGTGCCGCCGACAAGCTCTACCGCGATTTCCGTCACATCAAGCGGGACAACTTCGCTTACTTCAACCGCAAGAAGCTGAGCCTCGAGACTCAGGCGCTGGAGGCCGCGATCGTCAGCCATGACAGCTTCCTCGACGATGCGGCAAAGGGGGAGCTGCGCGACGTCTCATGGATCGATCCCAACTTCATCGACCTCAGCGTCCTCGATCCCAACTCCAACGACGACCACCCGCCCTCAGACGTCAAGGCGGGGCAGGCGCTGGTGTTGGAAATCTACGAGGCGCTTGCCAGCAGCCCCAACTGGGAAGACACTGTGCTGGTGATCGTCTACGACGAGCACGGCGGTTTCTACGACCACGTCAAGCCTCCGCCGGTGAGCGACAGCTCCGGCTACCCCAGCCTGGGAGTGAGGGTGCCGGCGCTGGTGGTGGGTCCACGAGTGCGCAATGCAGTTTTCAGCGAGACGCTCGAACACACCAGCCTGATCGCAACGATCCTGCAGCGCTTTGCGGCAAACCCCGCGCACGCGTTGCAAGCGATGCCCGAAAGGGCGCAAAAAGCAAAGCACCTGGGGTGGCTGCTGGCAGCGAACCCGCGAACGGACCTCGCGGGAAGGGGTGACCTGCACAAAGAGATGGCGGAGTGGCGACACAACGCGCGGGTGGAGCGACGGGCGGGTAAAGGGGTTCCCTCCCCCGCCGCCGACGGCGCCGGGCACGATTTCGAACTGCACGACTTCCAGCATGAATTCGCCAAGTTCGCCTTGGCGATGCGCGACGCCGGCCTGCCGCCAGGTCAGCCCTAGCTCGACCGCCGTCAGCAGGTCTTGCGGGCGCCCGTAACCGCGTTCCAGGCGCGACCGAGCGAGAAATCGGCAGAGACGCGGAGGATGCCGGGGTGCGACGCGTGGGCGATCGTCCACTCGCCGTGGCGGACGAGGCAGCCGGCGCCGCGGGCGATCGACCAGTAGGGGGTGAAGTTGACGCGGACGAGGAAGTCGCCCGGGCGGCTGACGTCGAGGCCGAAGCTCTGGCGCCCGACCCAGAGCGTGTGGGCCGCGGCGGCCCCCATCGGCTCGACCAAGGGCTGGGGATGTCGTACCGCGTAGATCCGCCAGTGGGGTGAGCTCCAGCGCAGGTCGAGGTAGGACGGTGCGCTGAGGATCAGGCGCCGCTCGGCGACGGAGGAGTAATCGAGCGGAGCGTCAGGGAGAGCGACGTAGGAGATCGCGTTGCGGTGCAGCCAATGCTGATAGGCGGCTGGCGTGAGCTCACTTTCGGCGTCGTCGTAGAAGATGTCGTCGCGGGTGGTGTCGAGCTGGCGCAGCCAGCCGCGGGCGAGCTCGAACTGGGTCGCCAGGTAAGCCGACTCCCAGTGGTTCGCGGTGGGCGGGACCTCGACCCGCACACCGGTGCCGCCGTGCGCGCGCAGCCAGTGGGCCGGCGGCTGGAAGTACTCGGGCGAGGTCGAGGGGTCGCCGACGCTGCGGGCGATCTGGCTGACGCTGGCGGTCACCTGCCAGTAGAGGCCGCCGGCCATCGCCAGCGAGAGGACGACGACCGAGAAGGTGCCGAGGCGCGGGCGCCGGGCGAGCATCACCGCGGCCAGCACCGGGCCGCCGAAGAGGGCGCCGAGGCGAACGGCGTTACCGCCCAGCGGGTTCGGCGCCAGCAGCAGCACGGTCGCCGCCAAGACGTAGCCGATCAGGGCCCAGCGCAGCTGGCGCTCCTCCTCGCCGAGTCCGCGGGTGACGAAGAGCGCGCCGCCGCAGAAGAGCGGGATCGCGACGTAGGAGGAGAAGGCGAAGGGGAACTGGCCCGATTCGGGGAAGGCGAGGTTGGGCAGGAGGACGAGGCAGAGCGCGATCGCCGCCGCAACGACGGGGACTCGGTTGACCGGCCTCCCCCGCTCCGCTACTCCGACCAGAACGATCCCGGCGAGAAAGGCGGCCGCGACCGGGCTGGAGAGGGCGCAGGCGGCAGCCGCGGCGAAGGCGAGCTTGTCGCGGCGCAGCTGCAGGCAACGCAGCGCCGCCAGCCCGCAGGCGACGCCGAGGGCGAAGGTGAGCTGGCCGTCGGCGAGCAGCGTGACCACGCCAGCGGCGAACCAGAGCGTCGCCCAGCGGGCGGGCGTACCCCAGCGGTCGCGCACGAGGCGATCGAAGAAGTAGGAGGAGGCGACGACGGAGATCGTCCCGACCAGCTGCGGACCCAGCAGCGAGGCCAGCGGCGGGAAGAGGAAGCTGTAGGTGAGCGTGTAGTGGCCGCCATACCAGCTGCCGTTCCAGATCGCCAGGCCCGCGTGCTGGAAGAGCTCGGTGCGGAAGACCTGGGCGGCGAGGTCGCCGACCTGCGGGTTCCACACCAGCATCGCCAGGGCGAGCAGGGAGCTGAGGGCGACGGCCGGAAGCCAGTCTGGTCGGAGGGCCTTTGACTGGACCATTAGGGAGAGCACCAAGGATAGGCGGCGCCATGCAACGATTTCGGTGATGAGCGCAGAAGTCCTCGTGGTCCGTTGCGGTCTCGTCGCCTACGACGAGGCGCTGGTCGCCCAGCGCTGGCTGCGCGACGCGCGCGAGGACGGCTCGATCCCCGACGTGCTGCTGCTGCTCGAGCATCCGCCCACCTACACCCGGGGCCGCCGCTCCACGCCTGAGGAGCTGCCGATGGCAGCCGAGTGGTACGAGATGCAGGGCATCGCGATCCACGACACCGACCGCGGCGGCCGCGTCACTTACCACGGGCCCGGGCAGCTGGTCGCCTACCCGATCGTCGACCTCGGCGCCTATAACGACGACGTCCACGAGTACGTGCGGCGGCTCGAGCAGGTGGCGATCTCGGCGCTCGGCGCGCACCGCGTCGGTGCGCAGACGATCGAGGGCCTGACCGGGGTCTGGACCGAGGGCGCGCCACCGGGTGGCTCGGTCCCCAGAGTGGAGAGCGTGCAGACCACGGACGGAATCGGCCCACCACCGCCGGAGGCGCGCAAGATCGGCTCGATCGGCGTCCACGTCAGCCGCGGCATCACCACTCACGGCCTCTCAGTCAACGTCAGCAACGACCTGCAGCCGTTCGAGTGGGTCGTGCCCTGTGGGATCGAGGGCTGCCAGGTCAGCTCGCTGAGCCGCGAGCTCGGCGCCGAGCAAGAGCTGGCGCCCTTCGCCGACACGGTCGCCGAGCGCTACGCCGCAATCTACGAGCGCGAGCCGCGAGAGGCCAACCCGGCCGAGCTGGGTCTCGACAACGCTAGGCTCGGTGTCGCATGAGTGAGCCGACGAGAGAGCAAGCCACCGCGACCGAGCAGTTGAACGGGGCAGTCTCGAAAACTGCTGGGGTCACGGAACGCGTCCACGTCACCCGCTCGCGCGCCAAGCCAGGCGGCATCGCGGCCGAGAGCGATGGCACGGTCCCCTTCCACCGTGCCCGCAAGCCGCCCTGGCTGAAGGTGCCGGCCCCGGGTGGGCCGACCTACCGCCGGCTCAAGTCGATGATCGGCGACGACAACCTGCACACGGTCTGCGAGGAGGCCAACTGCCCCAACGTCGGCGAGTGCTGGGAGCGCGGCACGGCGACCTTCATGATCCTCGGCGACGTCTGCACCCGCCGCTGCGGCTTTTGCAACGTGAAGACGGGGGTGCCCACTTGGAACGATCCGCTGGAGCCGCTGCGGGTCGCCAACCAGGTGAAGAAGATGGGCCTGCGCCACGCTGTCGTCACCTCGGTCGACCGCGACGACCTGCCCGATTACGGAGCGAGCGCCTTCGTCGGCGTGATCCGCTCGATCCGCATGCAGGCGCCGGGCTGCAAGGTCGAGATCCTCACCCCCGACTTCCGCGGCCAGGAGATGCCGCTGGCCAAGGTGATCCACGAGAAGCCCGACGTCTTCAACCACAACGTCGAGACGGTGCCGCGGCTCTACCCGGTGGCGCGGCGCGGCTCCAAATTCCTGCGCTCGGCGCGGGTGCTGAAGATGGCGAAGGAGATGGGTGGCGCCGACGTCGTCACCAAGTCTGGGCTGATGGTCGGGCTGGGCGAGAGCTTCGAGGAGATGGTCGAGACCTTCGGCCTCCTGCGCGAGCACCGGGTCCAGGTGCTGACCGTTGGCCAGTACCTGCGGCCGACCGAGAACCACCTGCCGGTGGTGCGCTACTGGCACCCGGAGGAGTTCGCGGCGCTGGAGAAGGCGGCGTATGAGCTCGGCTTCGAGTCGGTCGCCTCAGGCCCGCTGGTGCGCTCCAGCTACCACGCGGACCAGAATTTGCCCGAGCGCGCGCTGGCCGGTTAGCTCGCGGCGAGCAGGTCGCGCCGCGCCATCTCGCGAGCAAAGGCGACAACATCCCCGAGGGCCCGAGCCTCGTCGATCTCGAAGCGCTGGGCCAAGCCGCCGGCCAACTCGCCGACCTGGCGCGGCTGCTCGAGCTGCTCCCAGATCCAGGCGCCGGTCGAGTTGAGCCGCACCGCGGTGCCGCCATCGACGTCGAGCAGGAGCGTCTGCTCAGACAGGTCGCCGTGTACGGCGCGGTCGGTGCGGCGCAACGTGGTCCCGGCCTCGATTGTCGTGGCTTCGCTCATCCGTCCATACCCTAAGACCGGATGAGCAGCCTCTATGGATTCGAGGTTAAGAGCGATAGGGCTAGACTCACCACACTGGCGATCTACTTCTGGAGGAGAGATGAGCGAGATCCGTCCCGAGCCGTATGAGGCTCCCAGCGTCGAAGAGGTCGACACTGACGGCATGCCAATTGCGACTGCTTCGGGGGTCCTCGCAAGCGCCGCTTAGAACGGCGGGGGGCGCCTCAGGCCGGAGGAAGGACGGTGAAGGTCGTGCGCTTGACCGGTCCCGTGCCAGCGCTGGTCTTGGCGCTGGCGCTGAGGCGGTAGGTGCCGGGGAGAAGGTCGGTGAGCTTGCCGGCTTGGCGGTACTGGCCGCTGAAGCCGACTGAAGTGCGCCCCGCGGCTGCCTTCTTGGCCAGGCGGGTGACGACGTGGAAGCGCCGGCCGTGCCGAGCTTCAATCGCGAGCGTCACGGTCGCCGCTGAGGAGAGGGTGAGCTTCACCTTGGTCCCCGATTTGCCTCCCGCCGTGACCCTTCCGAGCGGCTTGGCGCGGAAGCTCTTCGGCTTGACCGCCAGCGACCCGATCGTCGACAGCTGGGCCCGGTTGGAATGTGTCGACGCGATAGGAGCCTTTCCAGCGCCAGCCGCCGCTCCCCCGCCCGCGGCTACCGCCGACGGGCACGGTCCTTCGTGGACCGAGGCTGAGCTCGGGCACGAGTCCTGAGTGACGTCGCCGTAACCGTCGCCATCGACGTCGGGCTCGACGTCGGCGTCGTAGAGGATCGCGCCGTTGTGGGATTCACCGACGACACCGGTGATGCCGGGGAATGGCGCTTCCGTGCGCGAATATTTCGCCTGGCCGCCGGCGCTCGATTGGAAGCCGGGGACACTGCCACCCGGCACCGTCAAGCCAACATAGGCGCCCGCCGGGATCGGCATCCGGGTCGGGAAGCTTGAGATCTGCGAAAACGCCGAGTTGGTGGGCGCGGTCACGGTCCCGGTTTCGCTGAAGCCGAGCACGTGGTAAGCGTGGAATGCCCCGCCGCTCCCTCCCGGGTTATCGGTCAGCACATTGATTCGGTAGGCGCCGCTGCTGCCGTTCAGCACCCGCCAGCGGACGATCACCCCGGGTGAGGATGTCGCGGTGGAGGCCCCACCGAGGGCGGTCTGCACGTATAGACAGGAGGGAGAGCAGGCGGGTGGCGGAGCCGAGCGTTCGCCCTGCAGGGCCGTGCCGAAGAGCGAGCCCGAGCAGGCCGAGGTCGCGATCGGCGAGCCGGGGC
>DATMIH010000155.1:0-7573 GCA_035554595.1 Solirubrobacterales bacterium | reverse complement strand
CATCAAGGCGGCCAAGAAGATGGTCGAGTCGATGATCCCCGAGGTCTGGGACGTGCTCGAGGAAGTCATCCACGAGCACCCGGTGCTGCTCAACCGCGCGCCGACCCTGCACCGCCTCGGCATCCAGGCCTTCGAGCCGGTGCTGGTCGAGGGCAAGGCGATTCAGGTCCACCCCCTGGTTTGCTCAGCCTTCAACGCCGACTTCGACGGTGACCAGATGGCGGTCCACGTGCCGCTCTCCGCCGAGGCCCAAGCCGAGGCGCGGATCCTGATGCTCTCGGCGAACAACATCCTCTCGCCGGCGCACGGCGCGCCCCTGGCGACGCCGACCCAGGACATGGTGCTCGGCATCTACTACCTGACCTACGGCCCCGACGCCGAGGATCTGGCGAAGATAGACGAGGAGCTCAAGGCGGGCCAGGCCAACAAGCGCAATGGCTCATCGCCGAAGGTGTTCCGCTCCTCGCAGGAGGCCGAGCTCGTTTACGAGAACGGCGGCTGCAAGCTGCACGACCAGGCCGAGTACCGGCGGGCCGGGCGCGGGCACTTCCTGACCACGGTGGGGCGGATCATCTTCAACGAGAAGATCGAGCGCGCCCTTGCCGAAGCACTCGGTGAGGACTTCGATCCGGACCAGTTCGAGTTCGTCAACTTCTCGCTGAAGAAGAAGAACATCAACGAAATGGTCTCCGACCTGGTCGAGGCCTACGGCGCCCCGGCTGTCTCGCAGATACTCGACGCGTTCAAGGATCTCGGCTTCCACTACGCCAGCCAGGCGGGGATCACCGTGTCCAAGAACAACGTCGTCTCGCCGCCGGACAAGGAGCAGATCCTCGAACGCTACGAGAAGCAGACGGCCGAGATCCAGGGCCAGTACGACGACGGCTACATCACCGCCGAGGAGCGCCATGAGGCGGTCACGTCGCACTGGAACAACGCCACCGACGAGGTCGCGAAAGCGATGGAGGACAACCTCGACGAGCTGAACCCGATCTTCATGATGGCCAACTCGGGTGCTCGTGGCTCCTTCAAGCAGATCCGCCAGCTGGCGGGGATGCGCGGCCTGATGGCCAATCCGAAGGGCGAAATCATCGAGCGGCCGATCAAGGCCAACTTCATGGAGGGCCTCTCGGTGCTCGAGTACTTCATCTCCACGCACGGCGCCCGAAAGGGACTCGCCGACACGGCGCTGCGTACGGCCGACTCGGGTTACCTGACCCGGCGCCTGGTCGACGTCGCCCAGGACGTGATCGTGCGCGAGGAGGACTGCAAAACCAAAGACCACATCGAGATGGTGATCCGCAAGGACGACAACTCGCTCAACGACAACCTGATCGGCCGCCTGGCCGCGAAGAAATTCGAAACCAAGCGCGGTCGCGAGCTGCTCAAGCGCAACCAGGAGATCACCCTGGCCGACGTCGAAGCGATCGCTGAGGCGTTCGAGGACGAGGAGACCAAGGTCCCGGTCCGCTCGGCGCTCAAGTGCGACGCCGACTCCGGCGTGTGCCGTGCTTGCTACGGCGTCGCCCCGGCAACCGGGTTCACGGTAAACATCGGCGACGCGGTCGGCATCATCGCCGCCCAGTCGATCGGCGAGCCCGGCACGCAGCTGACCATGCGGACGTTCCACACCGGCGGTGTCGCCGGCCAGGACATCACGCAGGGCCTGCCGCGCATCGTCGAGCTCTTCGAGGCACGTAAACCGAAGGGTCTGGCGCAGATGGCTGAGGCGGCGGGCAAGGTCTCGGTCGAAGAAACCGATAAAGCGCTGAAAGTGCACGTCACCGAGTCCAGCGGCGAGGAGCACGCCTACAGCTTCCCGCCCCGTACGCGCCTGCACGTGGCGGACGGCGAGAAGGTGGAGGTTGGCCAGCAGCTTAACGAGGGCTCGCTCTACCCAGCCGACCTGCTCGCGATTCGCGGCCGCACCGACGTCGAGCTCTATTTGGTGGCCGAGGTGCAGAGGGTCTACCGCGCTCAGGGTGTGGACATCAACGACAAGCACATCGAGCTGATCGCCCGTCAGATGCTGAAGAAGGTGCGGATCGAATCCAAGGGCTCGACCAGCCTGCTGCCGGGCCAGCTCGAAGATCGCGGCGCGCTCAAGCGCCTCAACAAGAAGACGAAGGAAGACGGCGGCACGCCGGCCAAGGCCGAGGAGGTCATCCTCGGAATCACCAAGGCCTCGCTGGCCACCGAGTCCTTCCTCTCCGCTGCCTCCTTCCAGGAGACGACCAAGGTGCTTACCGATGCGGCGCTGGAGGGCAAGCGAGACAAACTCGTCGGCCTCAAGGAGAACGTGATCATCGGCAAGCTGATCCCGGCCGCGACCGGCCTCAAGCATTACCGCACCCTGGCGGTGGAGCCGGCCGTGCCGATCGAACCGCCGAGCGAGGAAGGTCTGCTCGACGAAGAAGAGCTGGCCGCCGAGCTCGGGCTCGACGACGGCGAAGCGGTCGAGAGCTTCGGCCCCTCCTTTGCCGAGGAGCTCGAGGAGCTGGCTCACGAGATCGAGGCGACGTCTGAGGAGAAGTCGCCGGGGCAGTCTTAAGTAGTGGGGAGCAGCACGCAAAAACGGCCCGGGCGAGATCTCCCGGGCCGTTTAGCTTGGTGCCTCCCCCAGCTTCCGGTGCGCGTTAGTTGCTGCTGCCGCCGGTCAGGCAGTAGGCGAAGACGGTGAGGCTGCTTGCCGCTCCGTTGTTGTTTTTCGCCTGGTACTGCCAGCCGTTGCCGCTGCGGAGGGTGGAGGTCATCTCCACTCCGAAGTTGGCGGGCTGGCCGCCACCGCTGATTACGACGGTGCCTTCCGGGCAGTTGACCGAGACGCTGCCGTTGGCGCCCGCTGCGATCGGGGTGCTGTTGCTGACCTGGATGATCCCGCCGAGCTCTGAGGCGCGGACCGAGCCGGCCTGCAGCTCGCTCGAGCCGACCGAGTTGGGGCCGAGGTCATTGGCGGTCAGCGACTGGTCGGCTACCTCGGAGGAGGTGACCGAGGCCGGGCCCAGGTCCTGAGCCGTGAGGCTGTCCGGGGCGACGTCGGAGGATTCGACGCCGTTTTCGGCGATCTCGGTGGTGTCGACCGCGTCGGGGGCGATCTTGCCGGCGGCAACCGCGTTATCGCGGAGGTCGACCGTGCGGATCGTGCCGTCGACGATCTGTGGCGAGCGCACCGTGTTCTTGCCGATGCCGGCGGCAAAGGCGCTGCCGGTGAGAGCGGCGAACAGGGCCAGGCAGGCGATCACGAGAGCAGGGGAGGGGCGGAATGTGCGGGTCTTGTGGGTCTTGTTGGTCATCGGAGGTGTCCTTTCGTTGGGGTTGGTTGATCCGATGGACCCAGCTTCGGCCCGATCGCCCTTTCTCTCTACGGACCCCAGGGGTGGTCTTCCTCACCCCTTGTAGATTTCAGGCATGCCCGCTGCCCAGAAGGTCTGCGTGATCGGTGCCGGCTCCTCCGGCATCGCCTCCTGCCAGGTACTGAACGCCCGTGGGATCGCCTTCGATTGCTTCGAGAAGGGCTCCGAGGTGGGCGGCAACTGGCGCTACGAAAATGACAACGAACTCTCCTCGGCCTACCGCTCGCTGCACATCAACACCTCGCGTGGGTTGATGGCCTACAAGACCTACCCGATGCCGGATGACTATCCGGACTACCCCAACCACTTCCAGATCGCTCGCTACTTCGACGACTACGTAGATCAATTCGCCCTGCGCGAGAAGATCCGCTTCCGCACCGAGGTGCTCGGCGTCGTTTCCGTCGACGGCGAGTGGGAGGTGACTGTCCGGGAGCGTGGCGGCGAGGAGGAGAGCCACCGCTACCGAGCCGTGCTCGTCGCCAACGGCCATCACTGGGACCCGCGCTGGCCCGAGCCGCCATTCCCCGGCTCCGAGGACTTCGAGGGCGAGCAGATCCACGTCCACCACTACCGCGAGCCCGAGATCTTGCGCGACAAGCGGGTCCTCGTGCTGGGGATCGGCAACTCGGCGACGGACATCGCAGTCGAGGCCTCGCGGATAGCTGAGGGGACCTTTCTGGCGATGCGCCGCGGCGCCTACGTCATGCCCAAGTACCTGAACGGCAAGCCGACCGATGAGGCGGCCTCGAAGCTGCTGACGATGATGCCGCTCGCGGTGCAGCGCTTCGTGCTCGGGCGCATGTTGGGCCTGACCGCCGGGGACATGACCGCCTACGGGCTGCCGCAGCCCGACCACAAGCTGCTCGAGGCACACCCCACGGTCTCGGCCGAGCTGCTCTCCCGGCTGGGCCACGGCGACATCGAGGTCAAGCCCAATATCGATCGCTTCAGCGCCGGGCGCACGGTCAAGTTCGTCGATGGCAGCGAGGAGGAGATCGACCTCATCGTCTACTGCACCGGCTACAAGATCAGCTTCCCCTTCTTCGAGGAGGGCCTCCTCTCCGCCAAGGAAAACCGGCTGCCGCTCTACCGCCGCGTGGTCTCAGTCGAGCACCCTGGGCTCTACTTCATCGGCTTGATCCAGCCGCTCGGCGCGATCATGCCGCTGGCCGAGGCGCAGGGGGAGTGGGTCGCCGACCTGCTCGCCGGCAGCGGCACCCTGCCGTCTCCGACTGAGATGCGGGCTGAGATCTCAGAGGCCGAAAAGAAGATGAAGAAGCGCTACGTCGCCTCTAAGCGGCACACGATTCAGGTGGACTTCCAGCCTTATCTGCGGGAGCTCCGCAGGGAGCGGAAGAGGGCTGCTCAGCGGAGGTGAGACGGGGGAGGAGGCACGGTGCCCCTCCCGCTTGCTGGGCTTTTCGCCGGGCGCACAGCGTCGCTCGCTGAGTGGGCTGTGCGAAAAGCAGGACGCCGCTGCGCGAGAGGGGCACCGTGCCTCCTCCTCGCGGCGACAACCGCTGCACCGCCGCCATGGGGTCCGCGGCGGGGCCCGCGGGGGAGCTTGGGCTCAGGGTTCCGGCGTTTGAAGCCGCCATCGGAATCCTCGCCTGCTGTCTCGGGCTCCGGTTCGCGGCTTGCCCACCAGACGAGCCAGAGCGAGCCGAGGACGGGGATCTTCAGCACGACGAGGAGAAAGAAGATTGGCCAGAACCCGCTCACCCGGCCCAGTGTACCCGGCTCAGAGGCTTCGAACCCAGGCTTCGAGGGCGCCCACATGGGCCTCCTCGAGGCCGAGATGGGTCTCGGTGAGGACGAGCAGAGTAGGCAGTTCGCGCCGCTCCGCCCACTCGTAGCAGCTCTGATCAAAGTTGTCGTCGATCCAGGCCAGCGGCCTGCCGGCCGCGTAGGTGTCCAACGGTCCCAACTTCCAGTGCGCCGCGCCCTCCCGCACCGCCCCGTCGAAGGTGACGTGAGGCAACTCTGGCAGACCCAGCAGCGAGGGCAAATAGAAGTTCGCCTTGTCCTCCCAGCCGCTGGCCCAGACCAGCTCAAAGTGCTCCTCCAGCCGCCGCAACCTGTCCCCCGTAGGCAGCGAAATCAAATGCGGCACCCCATCAACCAGCTCCAGCTTGGTGAACGCGCGATCCGGAGGCGTCTCCGCCCCAAACAGCGAGATGACGCCATCGATGTCTACGGCGAGGATCGGTCTGCTCATGCGGAGGATCATTGCGGTTGGCGGAGGGCTGGGGGACAACCCCTCGACCGGGCGGATACTCAAAAAGCCGGCCTAATTAGGCCGGCTTTTGGACGGGCGAGGGGTGTCCCCCAGCCCTTACCACCGGTAATGAGCAAAGGCCTTATTAGCCTGAGCCATGCGGTAAATATCGTCCTTGCGCTTCCACGCTGAACCCTGCTGCTGTGTCGCATCGAGGATCTCGCTGGCAAGCCGCTCGGCCATCGAGTACTCGCGACGGTTGCGGGCGAAGTCGACGAGCCAGCGGATTGCCAGGGTGCGCGCCCGGCGGGCCGGAACCTCGACCGGAACCTGGTAGGTGGCGCCGCCGACCCGGCGCGAGCGAACCTCGAGCACCGGGGTAAGTTGCTTGATCGAGGCCTCGAGTGTCTCGATCGCGTCCTCGCCTGAGCGCTCGCCGACGAGGGCGAGGGCGTCGTAGACGATCCGCTCGGCGAGCTGCTTCTTGCCGTCGCTCATCACCTTGTTGATCAGCTGCTGGACGAGCCGGTTGCGGAAGCGCGCATCGGGCTCGACCGGTCGGATAGTTGCAGCGGAGCGGCGTGGCATTAGGAGGCCTTGACGCCGTAGCGGGAGCGGGCTTGCTTGCGATCGGAGACGCCGGCCGCGTCGAGAGTGCCGCGCACGACCTTGTAGCGGACGCCCGGCAGGTCCTTGACTCGACCACCCCTGACGAGCACCACCGAGTGCTCCTGAAGATTGTGTCCCTCACCGGGGATGTAGGTGGTGACCTCCATCCCGTTGGTCAAACGCAGACGGGCGATCTTGCGCAGCGCCGAGTTCGGCTTCTTCGGCGTTACGGTCGCGACGCGCGTGCAGACGCCGCGCCGCTGCGGGGCCGCGACCGCCTTCTTGCGGCCTTGCGAGGACTTGAGTCCCGGCGTCGCCGTCTTCTTCTTCGGGCGCTTGCGGCCCTTCCTGACAAGTTGATTGGTATTCGGCACGGCCGCGCATAGTAGAGCAGACCGCCAATGAGCAGCCCCGCCGCTGCCGCGAGCTCCCCGTAGAAGCCTCCCTGGAGCACCGCCGTGGCGCCCGAGAAGAGTGATGACTGGGCACCGACGTCGGTGCCGGCGGGCAGGTCGACGATCAGGATCAGGGCGATGCAGAGCAGGCCCAAGCCGACGACGATGCGCGCCAGGCCGCGGCGCTCGGTCCGCAGCATCATCGCCGCGACCAGCCCGGCGATCAGTGCAAGCGGGACCAGGACATAGGAATGGGCCTCGCCGGCGAATTCGCCGGCAAGGGTCGGCGGCGTCGCCGAGGTCAGCTCCGCGTAGGCCGGCTGACCGATCTCGACGCTGCTGTAGGTGACGAACTGGGAGACGGCGAGGCAGATCGCCGAGGCGAGGATCAGGAGGGCGATTCCCCGCGCCGGGGTGAGTAGGGCGCTGGCTCGGGTCGCACTGCGGGCCGAGATCGCCGACACGCGCCGCAGCAGTCGTTCAGCGCGGCCGAATCCGCGCAGCGCCAGGACCACGGCCGGGCGCAGGCGCTTGCCGACCGCCTTTGTGAGACGGGTGCCCTGGACGCGTAGCTGCCGCAGCCCTTTCGCCAGCTTGGGCCGCGCCGCCTCGATCCGGCGGGCGAGTGCCCGGTCCACTTGCCGGGTGCGCTTCGCGCCCAGCGCGAGCGGCGCGGCGATGCGCCGCCGCGCCGCTGCTATCATCGCGCGTCGCTCAGGCAGTCCTTTCGAAGTGCGGTTCGAAGTTCGTTTCGCCGGGCCCGCGAGGGCCTTTTTCATGCGCCGATCGCGGCTCTTGCCAGATCGTTTGCTTTTGTCCCGTCCCCGTTTCACGACCAAACCCTTACCTTAGGAACACATGGCACGCAGCTTTCCCCTAGAGAAGACGCGCAATATCGGGATCATGGCGCACATCGACGCCGGTAAGACGACGACCACCGAGCGCATCCTCTATTACACCGGCCGCACCCACAAGATGGGCGAGGTGCACGAGGGCGC
>DATMIH010000154.1:0-7918 GCA_035554595.1 Solirubrobacterales bacterium | reverse complement strand
GCCTTTGGTCGAGTCGGAGACGTCGGTGATCACGGCCTTGACCCGCATGCCGTGGTCGTAGCGCTCGTTGTAGACCTGCTCGGACTTGGGCAGCAGCGCCTCGACCCGCTCGCGCAGCTGGACCAGCGTGTAGCGCTTGTCAGACTGCTGGATGATCCCGGTGATCAGCTCGCCGACCCGGTCCTGGTACTCCTCGAACATCATCATCCGTTCGGCCTCGCGGATCCGTTGCAGGATCACCTGCTTGGCCGTCTGGGCGGCGATCCGGCCAAAGTCTTCGGGAGTGACGTCGCGGGTCTCGATCTGGTCCTCGTAGGGCGCGATCATCTCCGGGTCGAGCTCGGGGTCCTCGGGCTCGCGCAGCTCGCCCGTCTCCGGATCGACTTCGCGCTCTTCCTCCTCCTGCGCCTCGGCCGCTTCGGCCAGCAGCTTCTCCTCCAGCTCGGGCGGCAGGATCAGTTCGAAGACGAGGAAATCACCGGTTTCGTGGTCGAGGTCGACGCGGGCGTATTTGGCCGCTCCGGGCGTCTTCTTGTAGGCGGAGAGGAGCGCATCGGCAAGCGCGTCCATCAACTTGTCAGCGGAGATCCCCTTCTCCTGCTCCAGTGCCTTGACTGCTTCGACGATCTCCTTGCTCACTGGATCTCCTTGTGATTGCTGTACTTGGGGCCGGGCGAGGAAACCTCCAGCGCGTACTCGGCCCGCAGGTGGTTGAGGTGAAGGGTGACCCGTTCGCAGAGCGCGAGGTCGACGCCACCGGGGTGGTCAATGAAGAGTCGCAGCGCTTCCTTGCTCGGCTGCTCGAGCGCGACCAAATCGAGCTCGGAATCGAGCTCACGGAGCTGTTGCTGAATGTCTTGCTGGAGGTCTGCCATTGGCGTTGAGGCGCAAAAAAAGTGGGCCAGGCCCACTTCCGGTACATCGGGACTCACTAAAAGCTTGGGTCAGTATAGCTCGGTAGAGGTGGCTGGCCAGCGGGTCCTGTCGCGGCGGCCCTCCCCCATGTGCTCGGACGCCTTCGGCGCCCTGCGCTATGGGGGACCCCCGCCACCGCGCCACCCGCTGGACAGCGCCTCCGTCAGCTTGCCCGGCTCAGCTGTTATCTCGCCCGAGAGCTTGAGCTGCTTCTTAGCTGGTCGACTCTCTCGAGGATTTTTTCGGCCACGACGTCCTTCGAAGCTTGTGGGACGTGGTCTTGGCTCGCCGAGTCGATCAGGGTTACTGCGTTTTCTTGGCTCTCGAAGCCGATTGCGGGGTTCGAGATGTCGTTTAGGACTATTAGGTCGGCGTTCTTGCGGGTGAGCTTCTCGCGGGCCCGGTCGATGTTGTTGCCGGCTTCGGCGGCGAAGGCGACGACGGTTTGCTCATCGGTTCGGGTGACGGTGAGGCTGGCGAGGATGTCCTCGGTGGGCTCT
The DNA here is from genome assembly GCA_035554595.1 of Solirubrobacterales bacterium. Lineage (GTDB taxonomy): Bacteria > Actinomycetota > Thermoleophilia > Solirubrobacterales > 70-9 > VRUE01. Next base: position 6,503 of record DATMIH010000154.1, on the reverse strand, counting down.
AGGTGGAGGTCGAGGGAGGCGTCGCGGGTGAGCTTGCCGCTTGCAACGTCGCTTGCCTTGAAATCGGCGGGGGCGGCGGCCATTAGGAGGACCTGGGAGCTGGGGAACTCGGCGCGGGCCGCGTCGGCGAGCTGTCCGGTGGTCTCGACGTCGATGCGGTGGACGCCGGGAGGCTCGGGCAGGTCGACGTTGGCGGCGATCAGGGTCACGTCGGCGCCGCGGCGGGCGGCGGCGGCGGCGAGGGCGATACCCATGCGGCCGCTGGAGCGGTTGCCGAGGAAGCGGACGGAATCGATTGGCTCGCGGGTGCCGCCCGCGGTAACGAGGACTCGGAGGCCGTCCCAGGGGCGCTCGCCGGTGGGGAGCTCGGCTTCGACACGGGCCAACAGGCTGGCCGGGTCGGGCAAGCGGCCCTTGCCGTGCTCACCACGCGAGGCCAGGGCACCCCCCTCGGGATCGATCACGATCACGCCGCGCTCGCTCAGGGTCGCCAGGTTGGCCTGGGTGGCCGCGTTGGCGTACATGCGGTCGTTCATCGCCGGCGCGAGCAGGCGCGGCGCCGTGCAGGCGAGGAAAGAGGTGGTGACCATCGAGTCGGCCTGGCCGGCGGCGAGCTTGGCGATCGTGTTGGCCGAGGCCGGAGCTACGAGGTAGGCGTCGCAGTTGGTGGCCAGCTCGAGGTGGCCGATCGGGTCGTGCGAGGGAGCTGGGTCGCCGGGGAAGGAACCGCGCATCGGGTCGCGCTCGAACTCGGAGAGCAGGACGGGCGCGCCGACGATGCCCTCGAAGGAAGCGGCGCCGATGAAGCGGGTCGCGCCCTCGGTCATCAGCACGCGAACGCCATGGCCAGCAGTTGTCGCCAGGCGCGCCAGTTCAAGCGCCTTGTAGGCGGCAATCCCTCCGCTTACGCCGAGCAGGATTCTGGCCATGGCTGTTCCTTGGGTTCCGGCTGCGCCGGAGCGCGCTTAGGAGCGGTACTCGTACTTGAGCTTGCCCTGGGCGAGCTCTTCGAGCGCGACGGAGAGGTAGTTCCTGTCGCCGGGAATATCGACCATCGGCGGCGGGTACTCACCGAAGCTGCCCTCGCCGAGGCTGTGGTAGTAGCTGTTGATCTGACGAGCCCGCTTGGCGGAGACGACTACGGCCGCGTAGTGGGAGTCAGCATGGTCAAGGAGCTTGTCAACGCGTGGTTTGATCATTCGGCTGCGGAGTCTAGAGGTATCCCCAGCTCGGCGCGCACGATTCCCTCCAGCTCGCCCGCGGCGCGCTCGAGATCGTCGTTGATCACGGTGTGGGCAAACTCGCCCTGGGCGGCCAGCTCCTGCTCGGCGACTTCCAGCCGCGCGTCGATCGCCTCGAGGCTGTCGGTGCCGCGCGACTCCAGCCGGTGGCGCAGTGAGGTCGGGTCCGGCGGCGCGATGAAGACCTGCACGGACTCGCGCATCGCCGCCCGCACCTGGCGGGCCCCCTGGACCTCGATCTCCAGCACCACGGAGTGACCCTCGTCGAGCCGGCGCCGGACCTCTGAGCGCAAGGTGCCGTAGCGATGGCCGCTGTAGGTGGCGAACTCGAGGAAGTCTTCGGCCTTGATCCGCTGGTCGAATTCCTCCGGGGTGAGGAAGTGGTAATCGCGCCCGTTCGCCTCGCCCTTGCGCGGCTCACGAGTGGTCGCGGAAATCGACAACTCGAGGTCAGGTACCCGCTCGAGCAATGTCGAGATCAGCGTTCCCTTTCCGACGCCGGAAGGACCAGTTATGACGAAGACCTTGGACATAGAACGGCCGCGAAAACCAAGCAGATCGACCGGACGCAGGGGCGTGGCGTGCTCTGCACGCGAGCGACCGAGGACGGCGATATGCGCCGGTTTGCAGCGGCCGCGCTAACGGCGCAGCTGACTTACAAGCTCTGTGCGCTGGCGCTCAGAGAGGCCGCCGATCGTCTTCGACGGCGAGATCCGGCACTGGTTGAGGATCCGGTTCGTCTTCACCCGGCCGTACTTCGGCACCGCCAGGAGCATGTCGAAGACCTTTGCCGTGAGCACGTACTCAGGCGGGTCCAAGAGCAGCGCGTGGATGTTCGCCTTCCCCGCTTTGAGGTCCTTCTTCAGTTTGGCGCGAGCGGTGCGGATGTCGTTTGCTCGTTTGAGAGCGTCCATCCGCTGGTCCAGCGAGCGCTCGGGGGCGGCGGCTGAAGTCTTTACTGGGGCGGGCATGTGCGCGGCGAGTATAGCCGTGGGTCGGGGGCGTGCAAGGCCATGCAAGCCAAAAACGCCCAAATTCACCTGAACCTCCAGTTGAGGTTTAGGCGGGGTTGCCGATTGGAGCGCCACCTCGACCGGCTCGGAGCGCTCCGGCGATCTCGCCCGCCACCCGGGTGCCCGCCCGTGGGTCACGGAAGTTCTCGGTTCCAACCGCAACCAGAGAGGCCCCTGCCGAAAGCATTTCGAGCGCATCCGCCCCACTCGAGATCCCGCCCATGCCGACGATCGGGACGCTTACCGCGGCGGCGACAGCGCGCAGCTGGGCGATCGCCACCGGCCTCACCGCGGGTCCCGAGAGACCACCATGCCCCGCGGCGATCCCGGGCTCACCGCTCGCCGGATCGATCGCACTCGCCTTCAGCGTGTTGATCAGCGAGACCGCATCGGCTCCACCCTCCTCGGCCGCCACCGCGACATCGGCGGGGTTCGCGACATTGGGCGTCAGCTTGACGATCAGCGGCTTCTCGGTCAGCGGCCGCAGCACCTCCAACAGCGCCTCGGTCTCAGCGGGCTGCTCGCCGACGATCAAGCCCGAGTGGACATTGGGGCAGGAGACATTGAGCTCGATCGCCGCGACCTCGTCCCTCTCCCCAACGCCTTTCACTAGGCGGGCAAACTCGTCGTGGCCGGTGGCCATCACGGAGACGACCAGCGGTACCGGCAGCTCGGCGAGCTGCGGCAGGTCCTCGGCAAGGAACCCCTCCAAGCCCTTGTTGGGCAGGCCGATCGAGTTGATCATCCCCGCCGGGGTCTCCCAGATCCGCTGCGGCTCGTTGCCCACCCGCGGCTCAGGCGTGATCGTCTTTGAGACGAACGCGGCGAAGGGAAAGTCAGCCAGCAGGGCATCGCCGTAGACGCGCCGGGCGGCGATCGCGTCGAAGGTGCCGGAGGCGTTGATCACGGGGTGGGCGAGCTCGATGCCACAGAAATCGACGGGTGACGGCGCGGGCGCACCTGGGCCGGCGGGTCCTGTCACCGCAGGGGACCCCCCACCCCCTGCGGTCGCTAAAGCGTCCTCGGGGGCGGGCCCCCCTACGGCGCCACCCCCCGGCAGGGGCCGCACTACCGGGCCGTCTACGCACAAGCGGAGATAGCGGTCCTCACCGCAGGGAACCGCGCAGCCAAAGCAGGCGCCATAGCCACAGGCCATTGGGGACTCCATGGCGAGCTCACAGGGAACGTCCGCTGCTCTGCAGATCTCAGCGACCGCCTCCAGCATCTGCGGCGGGCCGCAGGCGTACACGGCAGCGCTGGCTGCGTCGTCGCCTTGGAGCATCGCAGCGAGCAGATCGGTGACGTAGCCGTGGTGCCCGGCGTGCCCGTCATCGCTGGCGAGTTTGATCTCGCAGCAGGCGAAGAGGTCATCGAGGCCACCCGAGTGGGCCGCGTCGCGAAAGCCGAGCAGGACGCGGGTGGGGATGTTCTTCGCCGCGAAGCTGCGGCGCAGGAGCGCCAGCGGCGCAATCCCGATCCCGCCCCCGACCAGGATCGCTCCCGCGGCGCCGGGGCTCAGCTCGCGCGGTATCGCGAACGAGTTGCCCAGTGGACCGTTGACCCAGACTCCCTCCCCCTCCTCGAGCTCGCAGAGGCGATCGGTGCCGGGGCCAATCCCCTCGATCAGGAAGTCAAGGCGGACACCACCGGCCGCCGGCCCTGTCTCGGCGACCGAGAGCGCCCGTGGCAGATAAGGCCGCTGGCCGCTCTGCTCCCAGTGACGCTCGCTGGCGAGCATGTAGAACTGGCCCGGCAGCGGCTCGGGCCCCTCTGTGTCGATCAGGGAGAAGAGCCGGTAGCCACCCGTCGCACGGCTCTCGGAGACCTTGCAGAGGCGGCGGTTGAAAGGTGGGCGCGCCGCCCCCGGACGCGGGAGCAGATGCCTGTCCATCTCTGTCTCCTCAGGCATCTGCGGGAGCAGAGGAGGCGGCGCCGATGTTGTGGATCTCCTGCAGGGAGCGGACCTCGGAGTCGCCTTCGATCTTGGCCGCGATCGCGCGCACGGCGGCGGTCGCGCCGGTCATCGTCGTCACGCAGGGGACGTTGTGGCGCACGGCGGCGGTGCGGATCTCATAGCCGTCGGCGCGGGCGCCCGATCCCGTCGGCGTGTTGATCACCAGGTTGCAGCGACGCTCGCGAATCAGGTCGACGACGTGCGGTGAGCCCTCGGCGATCTTGTTGATCGGCGTCACCGGCACCCCCATCGTTGAGATCGCCTGCGCGGTGCCGCCGGTGGCGATCAGCTCGAAGCCGAGGTCGTGCAGTTGGGTGGCGATCTGGGTGGCCGCCGGCTTGTCGGTGTCGGTGACGGTGATGAAGACCGCCCCCTCGGTAGGCAGTGAGACGCCGGCTGCCGCCTGGGCCTTGCCGAAGGCGGTGGGGAAATCGGCGGCGATTCCCATCACCTCGCCGGTGCTCTTCATCTCGGGCCCGAGCACTGAGTCGGCGCCCGAGAAGCGGGCGAAGGGCAGCACCGCCTCCTTGACGCTGACCAGGCCGACGGGGGGATCGCGCAGCTCCTGGTCTGCGAGCCTCTCGCCCAGCATCAGCCGCGCCGCCAGCTTGGCCAGGGGCACGCCGGTCGCCTTGGAGACAAAGGGCACCGTGCGCGAGGCGCGCGGGTTGGCCTCGATCACGTAGAGCTCACCGGCGGCGACGGCGTACTGGATGTTGATCAGGCCGATCACGCCGAGCTCGAGCGCCATCCGTTTGGTCGTGGCGCGGATCTCGTCCAGCATCTCGGCGCCGAGGCTCATCGGCGGGATCACGCAGGCCGAGTCGCCGGAGTGGACGCCGGCCTCCTCGACGTGCTGCATGATCCCGGCGACGTGGACGTCCTCGCCGTCGCCGAGCGCGTCGACGTCGATCTCGATCGCGTTCTCGAGGAAGCGGTCGAGCAGCAACGGATGCTCCTGGTCGGCCTTGACGTTGGCCTTGAGATAGGCGGTCAGGTCGTCGATCGAGTAACAGATCTCCATCGCCCGGCCGCCGAGCACATAGGAGGGCCGAACCAGCAGTGGGAAGCCGACTTTCTCGGCGATGACGACGGCTTCCTCGGCGGAGAGCGCCGTGCCGTAGGGCGGGTGCTTGACGCCGAGCTTGCGCAGCAGGGCGCCGAAGCGGCCGCGATCCTCGGCCAGGTCGATCGCGTCGACCGGTGTGCCGAGCAGGGGCACTCCCGCCTCCTCCAGAGCCCGGGCCAGCTTCAGCGGCGTCTGGCCGCCGAACTGGACGATCACGCCCTCGGGCTTCTCCTGCTCGCAGACCGCGAGCACGTCCTCCGCCGTCAGTGGCTCGAAATAGAGGCGATCCGAGGTGTCGTAATCGGTCGAGACCGTCTCCGGGTTGCAGTTGATCATCACCGCGTCGCGGTCGAGCTCGCGGGCGGTCATCGCCGCGTGCACGCAGCAGTAGTCGAACTCGATCCCCTGGCCGATCCGGTTTGGGCCGGCGCCGAGGATTACGACCGAGTCGCGCCCAGTTTGGCGGCGTACCTCGCTCGAGGCGACGCCAGCGGACGCTCGCTCGTGTGCTGAGTAGTAGTAGGGCGTAGCGGCCTCGAACTCGGCGGCGCAGGTGTCAACCGACTTGTAGACGCGGGTGAGGCCGTCGGTGCCGTCGCCTTCGGTTGCAAGCGCCTGCAGCTCACGCAGAAACCAGGGGTCGACCAGGCAGCGCTCGTGCACGGCCTCGACGCCGAGACCGCGCTTGAAGGCGGCGAGGATCAGGTCAAAGCGCTCGGCACAGGGCTTCTCCAGCAGGGTGAGCAGCTCCTCGTCGTCCTCCGGCACCTCGGCGACGTCGTCGAGCTCGCGCGAGCGCATCGCCTTGGCGAAGGACTCGCGGAAGGTGCGGCCGATCGCCATCGCCTCACCGACGCTCTGCATGTAGGTCGAGAGCTTGCCCTCGGTGCCGGGGAACTTCTCGAAGGCAAAGCGCGGGATCTTCGTCACCACGTAGTCGATCGTCGGCTCGAAGCTGGCCGGGGTGGCGCGGGTGATGTCGTTGGGGATCTCCTCCAGCGCGTAGCCGACGGCGAGCTTGGCCGCCATCTTGGCGATCGGGAAGCCGGTCGCCTTCGAGGCCAGGGCCGAGGAGCGCGAGACGCGCGGGTTCATCTCGATCACGGCGATCTCGCCGTTCTCGGGGTTGACCGCGAACTGTACGTTGGAGCCGCCGGTCTCGACTCCGACGGCGCGGATCACCTTGATCGCCTGATCGCGCAGGTCCTGGTAGAGCGCGTCGGGGT
>DATMIH010000153.1:0-4219 GCA_035554595.1 Solirubrobacterales bacterium | reverse complement strand
GGGCGCTGGTGGATGATCGTGCCCTGGTTGGAGCGCATGAACTTGTGCAGCGGGTACTCGAGCTTTTTCGAGCCGTGGCTGACCACGATCCGTTCCGAGTCGACGTGGTCGATCTCCCCGTCTCCCTCGGCAAGGACTACGTCGCCGGTGTCGACCGCGGCGCGGCGCTCCATGCCGGTGCCGATTAGCGGCGGGTCGGGCTTCAGCAGCGGCACCGCTTGGCGCTGCATGTTGGAGCCCATCAGCGCCCGGTTGGCGTCGTCGTGCTCGAGGAAGGGGATCAGCGCCGTACCGACCGACCAGATCTGCGTCGGCGAGACGTCCATCAGATCGACTTCCTTCGGCGAGGCCGCCGCGTACTCGTCCTCGCCGGCGCGGACCAGGACGGTCGGGCCTTTGAGCTTGCCGCCGGAGTCGACTTCGGCGTTCGCCTGGGCGATCACCTTGTCCTCCTCCTGAGTGGCGTCGAGGTGGACGATCTCGTCGGTGACCACACCGTCTTTGACCAACCGGTAAGGGGTGGTGACGAAGCCGTGCTCGGAGACCTCCGCGTAGGAGGAGAGCGAGCCGATCAGGCCGATGTTCGGACCCTCTGGCGTCTCGATCGGACACATGCGCCCGTAGTGGGTCGGGTGCACGTCGCGCACCTCGATCGGGGCACGCTCACGGGTCAGCCCGCCCGCACCCAGCGCCGAGAGACGGCGCCGGTGGGTGAGCCCGGCCAGTGAGTTGGTCTGGTCCATGAACTGCGAGAGCTGCGAGGAACCGAAGAACTCCTTCATCGCGGCCACAACCGGCCGGATGTTGATGATCGTCTGCGGCGTGATCGCATCCGAGTCTTCAGTGGTCAGGCGCTCGCGGACGACGCGCTCCATCCGGTAGAGGCCGATGCGGAAGGCCTCCTGGATCAGCTCGCCGACCGTGCGCAGGCGCCGGTTGCCGAAGTGCTCGTACTCGTCAAGGTGCTCGTTGACCGGCTCGCGGGGATAAGTGATCGCCTCCGCGGCGTAGTCTTTGATCGGGTTCTCCTCATCGATCTCCTCGGGGATGCCAAGCAGCTTGGGAAGGCTGACCAGCTCCTTGACCAGGGCGATGATGTCGTCGTGGGTGAGGACCCGGGTGTCGAGGTCGATGTCGAGGTCGAGCCGCGCGTTGAGCTTGTAGCGGCCGACCCGGGTGAGGTCGTAGCGCTTGGAGTCGAAGAAGAGCTGCTCGAGCAGGTTACGGGCGGCGTCGACTGAGGGCGGCTCGCCCGGACGCTGCTTCTTGAACAGCTCGATCAGGGCGCCCTCCTCGGTGCGGGTCGCCTCGGTGTCGGCCTCGATCGTGTGCCGCATGTAGATCGAGTTGTCGAACATGTCGAGGAGCTGTTTGTCCTCGACGTAGCCCATCGCACGCAGCAGCACCGTCACCGGCAGCTTGCGCTTGCGGTCGATGCGGACGAAGACTTTGCCTTTTTTGTCGATTTCCAGCTCGAGCCAGGAACCGCGGGCAGGCATCAGGTTGGCGATGAAGACCTGCTTTTCGGCGTCCTTCGGAGCCATCACGTAGGCGCCCGGCGAACGGACGAGCTGGGTGACGACGACACGCTCGGTGCCGTTGATGATGAAGGTGCCGCGATCGGTCATCCACGGGAAGTCGCCCATGAAGACGGCCTGCTCGCGGATCTCTCCGGTCTCTTTGTTCTGGAAGGCAACCGTCGCCGAGAGCGGGCGCGAGTAGGTCATGTCCTTCTCGCGACACTCCTCGATCGTGTGCGGTGGCTCCTCGAATTTGAACTCGCCGAAGACAATGGCGAGGTTCCCCGTGTAGTCCTCAATCGGGGATATGTCGTCAATCGTCTCTCGCAGCCCACCCTTCTTCGGATCCGTCAGCTCTTCGAAAGAGCGACGTTGAATATCGATCAGATGGGGGACTTCGAGGGGATTCTGTAGTCGGGAAAAACTCCTGCGGGTTACGGGGGCAGCGTTCGAACGTGCCAAGACGGGCGACTCCTCAGAGGGTCAGAGGGACGTTAGGTACAGCGCAGATATCGGGCAGGGACAAAACTGAGCGCGACCGCGAAAAATAACACACGGCCACGCTCTGCCGCGAGATTGGCTCCCTGCCTGGGTTCCAACCGCGGTTGATGCGAGATTTACTTGAGCTCGACGGTGGCGCCGGCCTCCTCGAGTTCGGCCTTGAGCTTATCGGCCTCCTCGCGCTCGATGCCCTCCTTGATCGCCTTCGGGGCCTCGTCGACCATCGCCTTGGCCTCTTTCAGGCCAAGTCCGGTGGCGGCGCGCACGACCTTGATCACGGGGACCTTCTGGCCACCGACCTCGGCGAGCACGACGTCGACCGTGGAGGCCTCTTCGTCGCCACCACCGTCGCCGGCGGGAGCGCCGGCAGCGGCCGGAGCGGCTGCGGCGACGGCCGTGGCCGAGACGCCAAACTCCTCCTCGAGGGCTTTGATCCGCTCGGAGAGCTCCAGTACCGAGATGCTCTTCAGCTCCTCGATCCAGTCATCTGTTGAAACCTTGGTTGCCATCTACTCCTCTTCCTTGCTCGCGTCGTCATCGTCAGTGTTAGAAGTTTCGTTTCCCTCGGGTGAGGGCTCAGGCGCGTCGTCCGCGGGTCCTGTCGCTGCAGGGGACCCACCACCCCCTGCGGTCGCTGAAGCGTCCTCGGGGGCGGTACCCCCTACAGCGCCACCGGCGGAAGAAGCGTCACCGTCTCCCGACTCGTCCGAAGCGGCTGCCGTGGGCTCCTCGGCGGACGAGTCGTCAGCTGGCTGCTCCTCAGCTTTGGGCTCCTCGGCGGGGGCCTCCTCTTTGGGCTCCTCAGCCGGAGCCTCGCCGGTGACTAGGCCCTTCTCCGCGATCTGACCAAGCTGCAGCGCGAGGCCCTGGATCATTGAGCCGAGGCCGCGGACCAGGCCGGTAAGGGGGCTGGCGACGACGCCGGCGAACTGGCCGTTGAGGACGTCGCGCGAGGGCAGCTTGGCGATCGCTTCGAAGCCACCCTCATCGACGTCGATGCCGTCCATGAAGCCGCCCTTGAAGGTGAGCACTTTGTGCTCTTTGTTGAAGGTCGAAATCGCCTTCGCCGCCTGAGCGGTGTCGCCGCGCACGAAGGTGAGCGCGGTCGGGCCCTGCAGCAGTGCGTTGAGGCGCTCGCCCGCGCCGGCTTTGTCAGCGGCGATTTTGGTCAGGCGGTTCTTGACGATGCGGAAGCTGGCGTCGGATTCACGCAGTTTCGCCCGCAGTTCGGCTGCCTGGGGGACGCTGATGCCCCGGTAGTCAACCGCGAAGATCGCCTCGGCCGCCGCGATGTCGGCGGCGATCTCCTCAATTGCTGTTGCCTTTTCGTCTCTATTCATCGTTCGCCTGCACCGGGCTTACGGGGTCGGCCCCGCCGGTGGTCTCGGGTTCGCGACGGCGCAGTCTAGGCCGTTACGGGTTCCTCTGCCGCCTGGGGTGCGGCGGTGACCTCATCGCGGTCGCCAACCTTGGAGGCGTCGACCCGGATGCCGGGGCCCATCGTCGTCGTCAAGGTGCAGGTGACGATGTAGCGACCTTTGGCCGCCGAGGGCTTGGCGCGGATGATCTCCTCCATCACGGCGCTGAAGTTGTCAAGCAGCTGATCGGGTGAGAGGCTGGCCTTGCCGATCGACATGTGCACAATCGCTTGGCGGTCGGTGCGGTATTCGACCTTGCCGGCCTTGGACTCGCTGACCGCTTTCTCGATGTCGTCGGTGACGGTGCCGACCTTGGGGTTCGGCATCTTGCCCTGCGGACCGAGCACCCGGCCGAGCTTGCCGACCGTGCCCATCATCTGCGGGGTCGAGATCGCGACGTCGAAGTCGGTCCAGCCCTCCTCCTCGACTTTCTTGGCGAGGTCATCGCCGCCGACGAAGTCTGCACCGGCTGCTTCGGCATCGCGGGCCTGCTGGCCCTGAGCGAAGACAGCGACGGTGACATCTTTGCCGAGGCCGTGGGGCAGAGCGAGCGTGCCGCGCAGCTGCTCCTCGGCGTGGCGGACGTTGACGCCGAGCAGCACGTGCAGCTCGACCGTCTCGTCGAAGTTGGCGCTGGCCGTCTCCTTGAGCAGGGCGATCGCCTCGAGCGGCGGGTAGGCCCGGTCGCGTTCGACCTTCTCGAGCTGTTTGCGGTAGCGCTTGCCGTGGGCCATGATCAGTTCGCCTACTTGACGTCGACGCCCATCGAGCGGGCGGTGC
>DATMIH010000152.1:0-21779 GCA_035554595.1 Solirubrobacterales bacterium | reverse complement strand
CGGGCTCGTCGGCCTGCTTGGCCTGACCGGGGCGAAAGACGGCCCCCCGGTGCAGTCGGGCGGGCAGATCGCCGACCTCGGCGGCGGCGCCCTGATGGCGGCCTTCGGCGTGATGGCGGCGCTGCACGAGCGCCGGCGCTCGGGCGAGGGCCAGATGGTCGACGTCTCGATGGCCGACGGCGCCCTCTCCTGGCTGGCGATGGTCGCCGGCCGCTACTTCTGCGACGGCGAGGTGCCCCAGCGCGGCGAGCAGCAGCTCGCCGGCGGCCTGCTCTGTTACCTGCCCTACGAGGCGAGCGACGGCTGGGTCAGCTGCGGCGCGCTGGAGCCGAAGTTCTGGGCCGCCTTCTGCAACGGGGTCGAACGACCCGACCTGATCGAGGTCCAGTTCGAGGCGCCGGGTTCCAATGCCTGGGAGAAGGTGGCCGAGGTCTTCCGTTCCCGCACGCGCGAAGAATGGAAGGCGTTCAACGACGAGCACGACTGCTGCATCGAGCCGGTCCTCGACATGGACGAGGCGCTCGACTCGGAGCTGGTCCGCGCCCGCAAGATGGTGGTCGAGATGGAGCAGCCCGAGCTCGGGACCGTGCGCCAGCTTGGGCACCCGGTGAAGCTGAGCCGCACGCCCGCGGACCCGACCCGCCCGGCGCCCGCCTTCGGCGAGCACACCGAGCAGGTCCTGCGCGAGGCCGGCTACTCCGACGAGGAGATCGCCGCAATGCTCGAGTCCGGCGCCGCCGCCGGCCCCACCAGCGGCCACGTGGAGTTCCGCGCGTGAGCCCTGCCGACGGGACCCAAAACGGAGATATAGACCGTTTTGAGGCCCATCGACCCCAAGGGGACCTGCTCCGTATGGGGGAGCTGGCCGAGGCCTCGGGCGTGCCGGCGCCGACGATCAAGCACTACCTGCGCGAGGGGCTGCTGCCCGAGCCGGTCAAGACAAGCCGCAACATGGCCTACTACCCGCCCGAGTTCGTCGACCGGATCAAGCTGATCAAGCAGCTACAGGAGGAGCGCTTCATGCCGCTGAAGGCGATCAAATCGGTGCTCGACGAGGATCCCGAGCGGGCCCGCGCTCTGGTCGAGCTCGAGGACCGCATCCTCGATCGGGCACTCTCGGGCGAGCGCACCCGGACCAGCGCCACTCAGGTGCGCGAGCGCTACGGCATCCCCAAGGAGGTCCTCGATCGCCTCGAGGAGATCGAGGTGCTCAGCCCCAACAGCCGTGGCTACTCACCCTCCGACATCAAGATCATCGAGGCGATTGGCCGCTTTCGCGCCGGCGGCTACGACGAGCAGATCGGCTTCACCGTCTACGACACCCTCCGTTACAAGAAGGCGATCGAAGCGCTGGTCAGCGAGGAGGTCGGGATAGTGATGGAGCGCCTTGCCGGCGAGGTCTCACCCGAGCGCGTGGTCGAGATGCTCGAAGCCGGTGCACAGCCCCTGCAGGACCTGATCGCGGCGCTGCATACCAAGCTGATGGTCGCCGAGCTCGAGAACCACCGGGCGAACCGCGGCTAGCGTGGACCTCGTCAGCGCTGACCCGCGTGTAAAATCCAAGTAGGTAGAGGGCTTGGTTCATCCATTCACCTCCTTGGAAGGCCCGCTTCGGCGGGCCTTCCTCTATATAGCGCCCCGGTGCCGCCACCGACGACACCGGGGCTTGGTGGTCTACTGCCTCACTGTCTGAACGATCATCCAGACAAGCAGCAGGTAGAGGACTTGCGAATGATCCATTTCGCCTCCTTTCTCTCGGGGACAAACCTGGGGGAGTGCCGAGCCGAGAGAGGGGGGTGAGATGGCTTCAGTCCTCTGCCACCAACTCCCACCATACAGAAGGATGCAGCTAAAACAGTTCGCAGACAGAAAATTTCTAGCTGCGCATCTCGACGAGGCCCCGGCCGCGGTCGATGATGGGCGAGTAGCCCAGATCTGAGCGGGCCTTTGAGATGTCGATCGTGCACTCTTGGGTGAGGAGCCAGGAGCGGAAGAGGGTCATCGGCGGCTCGCCGGGGAGGGGGAGGAGCTTCCAGGCCGCTTCGCAGATCCGGGCCATCGGCGCGGCGCTCCAGGTCGGCAGGCTGCGGTCGGGCGGCTCGACTCCTTGCGTGCGCAGCAGCGCGCTGACGAACTCGCGGAAGACGACCGGCTCGCCGTCGGTGACGAAGTAGGCCTCGCCCGAGCGGCCCTTCGCGGCGGTCAGGATCAACCCCTCGACGACGTTGTCGACGTGGGTCGTCTCGGTGACATTGCGGCCGCCGCCGACCCAAGCGAAGCGACCCGCTTCGACCGTCGCGACCATCTCCGGCAGCAGCGTCGTGTCGCCCTTGCCCCAGACGAAGCGCGGGCGCAGGGCGACGGTCTCGAAGCCCTCGCGCGCCGCGGCGCGCACGGCCTGCTCGGCTTTGGCCTTGGTCGCCGGATAAGGCGCCCGCGAGTCGGGTCGCAGCGGCGCCGTCTCATCGACGTTGACCAATGGCTCTCCCGCCATCAGCGAGGCCTCGGTGCCGCAGTGGACGAAGCGCCCCACGCCGGCCTCTTCGCATGCTGCCAGCACATTGCGAGTGCCGACCACGTTGCCGCGCTCGAACTCCTCCCAAGGCCCCCACTCGCCCAGGTGGGCGGCGAGGTGGAAAGCGACCGCCGCGCCGTCCGCGGCCGCGGTGAGGGCGGTCGCATCGGCCAGGTCGCCGCGGACCGGCTCGGCTCCCAGCGCGGCGACCTTCTTTGCCGCGGCCTCAGAGCGGGCCAGCGCCCGCACCGCGTGGCCTTCGTCGGCCAGTCGCCGCACCAGCTTGCCGCCGATGAATCCGGAGCCGCCGGTGACGAAGCAAGTTTCGGCCATCTGGCGCGATGTTAGCCTGGCGCTACGTGAAGTCCGTTCTAATCACCGGCGCCTCGACTGGAATCGGCCGAGCAACCGCCCTGCGAATGGACGCCGAGGGCTGGCGGGTCTTCGCCAGCGTCCGCCGCGAGGAGGACGCCGCAAGCTTGCGCGATGCTGCTTCGGAGCGGCTCGCGCCGCTGATGCTCGACGTAACCGAGGCGGATCAGATCGCCGCTGTGGCCGAGCAGATCGGTGGGGTGGTGGGCGGCAGTGGGCTGGATGGCCTGGTCAACAACGCCGGCATGGCGGTGATGTCGCCGCTGGAGACAATCCCGCTCGATGACCTGCGCAAGCAGCTCGAGGTCAACCTGGTCTCGCAGGTCGCGGTGACGCAGGCGATGCTGCCGTTGGTCCGCACAGCCCGCGGGCGGGTTATCTTCCTCAGCTCGATTGGGGGGCGCATGGCGATGCCGTTCGGCGCGCCCTACCACGCTTCGAAGTACGGGATCGAGGCGGTGGTCGACTGCCTGCGCCAGGAGCTGCGGCCGTGGAAGATCGACGTGGTCGCGATCGAGCCGGGCTCGATCGACACGCCGATCTGGGAGCGGGGGGAGGGAATCGCTGACGAGGTTGCCGGACGGGCGCCGGCGGCTCAGGAGGTGCTCTACGGAGAGAAGATCGAGAGCTTCCGCGCCGCCGTGCGGCGGACCGCCGAGCGCGGCATCCCACCGGAGAAGGTGGCCACCGCGGTGCAGCACGCACTCACCGCGCGCCGTCCCCGCACCCGGTACCTGGTCGGCGCCGACGCCCGCGGGCAAGCGCTGTTGTCCCGGCTCCTGCCCGACCGGGTGATGGATCGGATCGTGGCTCGCGCCATGGGAGTCTGAGCGGCCTTCCTAGCGCAGGGCGCCGAGCGTCGCGCGCGTCGTTTCGACCGCCTCCAGGCTGATCATCGCGCCGGTTCCCCCGGCCACCTCCGCCGCCTCGTCGAGCGCCTGCTCGGCGCCATCGCGGCCGAGTGCGGTTCGGGCGATTGCCACCGCCTGCAGGGCGAGCGGCAGCGACCAGAGCATGCCGCGCTCACGGGCGAGCGCGGCCGCCCATTCCGCCAGCTCCAGCCCCTCCTCGGCGCGGCCGACGCCGGTCAGCGCCTCGGAGCGCAGGCCGGCGCGCCAGGTCTCCATCTCGTCACCGTCGCTCACGGCGGCTCGGTAGACCCGCTCCGCGTCCTCGAGCGTCTCGAGCGCGCCGGCGTAATCGCCGGCGGCGATCTGCGCACCGCCCAGGTTTGAGAGGCCAAGGCTGCGGGAGAAGACATCGCCAAGCCGTTCGGTCAGCTCGCAGTTGCGCCGGGCCAGGGCGATCGCTGCATCGAGCTCGCCTCGCATGGCCAGCATCAGCGACTGATTGCTGCGGGTCCAGCTGGCGATCTCCGGATCGCCCTCCTCGGTGGCGATCTGCAGGGCTGTGTTGAACTGCGCTTCCGCCTCGTCGAGCCGGCCCCGCTCGCGCAGCACCAGCCCCTTCGCCATCGTCGCCCAGGCGACTGGGCTGCCGATTACGATCCCGGCGCCGGCCCGACGGTCGTCCCCGGCCAGCTCGAGCACCTCGTCAAGCGCTTGGTCGAAGCCGTCGAAGTCACCGGCGCAGAGGTGGGCGTAGGACCCGGCTGCGCGGATCGCGATGCGCAGGTGCAGGTCGCCGGATTCGTCGGCGAGGCGGTTGGTCTCGGCGACCGCGGCGAGCCAGGCATCGGCGTGGTGGGGCATGCCCGGTCGGGTCGAGGTCGCGGTGCGCAGCAAGGCGAGCGAGCGCAGGTCACCGGTCTTGGTCGCGATTTCCTCGGCCTCGGAGACGAGGCGAGCTTCCTCCTCCTTGTCCATGCCGAGGCGCCAGGCATAGTCGAGCTGAAGGAGGCGTGACATCACCGCCATCGCCGTCGTCTCCTCGCTCTCCTCCACGTCTTCTGTCAGCTCCATCACCTTGCGCCAGAGCCGCAGCGCGTCCTGGGGGCGGCTGCTGCCGGCCCAGTAGGCGGCGCGCCCGGTCCAGCGAGCCGCCTCGAGCGTTTCCCCACCCGCCTCCATGTGATTGGCGATCAGGGCCGCCAACTCGTCGTGGCGGTCGGGATTGAGCTCGATCAGGGCGCGCGCCGTCGCCGCGTGCGTGGCGGCTCGCTGTTCGGCCAGCTGCGTGTTGTAGGCGACCTCGCGGGTCAGCGGGTGGCGGAAGGCGAAGACCCTTTCCGGGTAGACCTCGGCCTCGAAGAGGAAGCCGCCGTCGGTGAGCTCGCAGAGCGCCGCCCGGTAGTCCTCGCTCTCACTCAGCCCCGAGACCATCCCCAGGGCCCGCTCGCCGATCTCCTTGTTGGTCACCGAGGCCGCCTGGAGCAGCCGCTTCGCGGTCGGCCCGAGACGGTCGATGCGGGCGGCGAGGATCGTCTGCACGCTCGCCGGCACTCCCGCGTCCTCCACTGGCCGCGCCAATCGGTAGGCACCGCGGTCCCCTTCGAGGTTGCCGGCTTCGGCCAGGCCACGGACGATCTCCTCGGTGAAGAAGGGGTTGCCGGCGGTGCGTTCGTGGATCAGGTCGGCGAGCCCGTCGAGAGACGGGTCCTCGCCGGCCAGGTCGCGCAGCAGCTCGCGGCTGCCCTCGAGCCCCAGCGGTTCGAGCGAGATGCTGCGATAGGTGTTTGCTCCGGCCCATCGCGCGGCGTCGTATTCGGGGCGAAAGTTGACGATCGCCAGGGTCTTGGTCCCCTCGACCGAGGAGATCAGCTCGCCGAGCAGGGTGGCGCTGCCCTCGTCCATCCAGTGCAGGTCCTCGACCAGGGCGACGATCGAGTTGCGCCGGTTGGGCGCCCGCACAAGGCGGCAGACGGCGCCGCGCAGAGCCCGGTGGCGCGCCTCGGCGCTGAGCTGCGGCAGCGGCCGGTGTGGATCGGGAACTCCGAGGAAGTCGAAGAGCAGGGGCAGGTCCTCGGCGAAGTCGGGATCGAGGAGGAGGGTGCGGCCGGCGATTTTCTCGCGCACGATCCGCTCCGGGTCGCCGTCGGCGATGCCGAAGTAGGAGCGCAGCATCTGCAGTACGGGCATAAAGGGAACCGATTGCCCGTGCGCCTGAGCCTGGCACTCGAATACCTCGATCCCACGCTCGCGGCAGCTTTCGGCGAACTCGTGACAGAGGCGACTCTTGCCGACCCCGGGTTCGGCGACGATTCCGACCGCGGCGCCCTTACTGCTCTCGGCCCGCGCCAGGGCCTCCTCCAGCACGGCCATCTCCTCGTCGCGGCCGACGAAGCGGGAGAAGCCGCGCTCGCGTGAGAGGTCGAGTCGCGAGCGCGCGGCGCCGACCCCGGCGAGCTCGAAGACCCCAACCGGCCGGCTGGCGCCCTTGATCTCGAAGTGGCCGAGGTCCTCCAGCTCCATGTATCCATGGGCCAGCTCGGCGGTGCTCTCGGTCAGGTACGCCTTGCCGGGCTCGGCCAGCGCCTCCATTCGCTGCGCTAGGCCGACGGTATGGCCCACGGCGGTGTAGCCGCCCTCTCCGACCTCGGCGGCGACCACCTCGCCGGAGTTGACCCCGATCCGGGTCGAGAAGTTGAGCCCGTGCTTGCGCCGCAGCTCGGCCGCGTACTCACCGACGTCATCGAGCATCTTCAGCGCCGCGTAACAGGCGCGCCGACCGTGGTCCTCGTGGGCGACCGGCGCTCCGAAAACGGCCATGATCCCGTCCCCGGTGAACTTGTCGACCGTGCCCTCGAAGCGGTGCACGGCATCGGCGAGGGTCGAGAAGAAGCGCTGCATGATCGCGTGCCACTGCTCGGGGTCCTGGCCCTCGGCCATGTCCATCGAGCCCTGTACGTCGGCAAAGAGGACGGTGACCTGCTTGCGCTCACCGCCGGCTTGGGCGATCTCACTCATGAAAACTCAAGCTTACGCCTGCACCTATACTGAGCAAACCGATTGACTGGTCAGTCAGCCAGGGAGCCAAAAAAGGGAACTTTGCGCGCAGCCGTCGTACAGCTCAACTCCACCGGCGAGAAGGCACGGAACCTCGAGGCCGCCGAGCGGCTGGTGCGGGCTGCCGCGGCCGACGGCGCCGAGCTGGTCGCGCTGCCGGAGAAGTGGAACCTGCTCGCCGGCGGTGAGGAGCTGCTTGCCGGCGCCGAGGCGCTCGACGGCCCCAGTCTCAGCGCCGCCCGCGGCTGGGCCCGAGAGCTCGGCATCAACCTGCTTGCCGGCAGCGTCTCCGAGCAGGGCCCCGGCGAGAAGGCCTTCAACACCTCGGTCCTGATCGGCGTCGACGGAAATGACCTTGCCGTCTACCGCAAGATCCACATGTTCGACGTCGAGGCCGGCGGCGTGACCTATCGCGAGTCGGCTCACGAGGAGGCCGGCGAGGAGATCGTCACGGCGGCGCTCGACGGGATCACTCTCGGCCTCAGCGTCTGTTACGACCTGCGCTTCCCCGAGCTCTTCCGCATCCTCGCCGTGCGCGGCGCCCAGATCCTCACTGTGCCCTCGGCCTTCACCCTGGCGACCGGCCGCGACCACTGGGAGGTGCTGCTGCGCGCCCGGGCGATCGAGAACCAGACCTTCGTGCTCGCCCCCAACCAGTTCGGCACGGCCCCGCCGCACTTCAGCTCCAACGGTCGCTCGGCGATCGTCGATCCCTGGGGCGTGGTGCTGGCTACCGCGCCCGATGAGGAGTGCTTCGCCGCCGCCGAGCTCGACTTCGCCGCCCAGGAGAGCGTTCGCGAGACGCTGCCCTCCCTCGCCAACCGCCGTCCCGGCGCTTACGCCTGGCCGCAGCTGAGCGAGGCGCGCGCCTGATGGCCAAGGCGCCGACAGCGGCGGTGGACAAGCGCCGTCAGATCCTCGACGCGGCGGTCCGCGTTTTCGCCCGCCAGGGCTTCCACTCGACCCGGGTCTCCGACATCGCCGACGAGGCGGGGGTCGCCTACGGCCTCGTCTACCACTACTTCAAGTCCAAGGACGAGGTGCTCAACGAGCTCTTCCGCGAGCGCTGGTCGCTGCTCCTGGCGGCGATCGAGGAGGCCGACCGCGAAGGCGACTCGCCGCGGGCGAAGCTGGAAGCCTCGGCCGGCTTCATCGTCGATTCCTACCGGCACGACCCGGAGCTGATGAAGGTGATCATCGTCGAGGTCACCCGGGCCGCCAACTCCTTCGGCCGCACTCACCTGGCCGAGATCCGTCGCGCTTACGACTCGATCGCGAAGATCGTCGCTGACGGTCAGGCGGCCGGCGTCTTTCGCCGCGACATCGACCCGACCTTCGCCTCGATGGCTTTCTACGGAGCGGTCGAGCAGCTCCTCTCGGGCTGGATCTTCGAGGTGATTCCCGCCGCCGACAGCGACTTCGACGAGGCAAAGGCCTTGCTGGTGACGACGATCTGCGACGGTCTCGAGCCTCGATAGGTAAGGTCGGGCCCAATGGATAACGACATCGCCAAACGTCTCGTCTGGAGCGGCATGCTCGCCGCCAGCGGCGCGCTCGCCAGCATCGTCGCGACCCGCCTCGCCGCCATCGTCTTCCGCCGCATCTACAACGAGGATCCGCCCGAGTAGCGTGGCTGACGGAACCGGCATACCGCCCTCCGGTCCTGGCGCCCCGCAAGGACCTGCGCCCGAGGATCGCTCGGTAAGCGAGCTCGTCTTCGACGTCGCCGAGAAGAGTTCCTCGCTCGTGCGCGAGGAGATCGAGCTGGCCAAGACCGAGGTCTCCGAGAAGGTCGGCAAGCTCCTGCGCGGCTCGGTCGTCGGTATCGCCGCCGGCGTCTTCGCCTTCCTGGCGCTGATCCTGGTCATGGAGGGCATCGCCTGGCTGCTTGCCGAAGAGGTCTTCGACGGCAACGCCTGGCCCGGCTTCTTCGTTGAGGCTGCAGCCTTCCTCCTGATCGCCGCCGCGGCGGGCTTCATCGCCTATCGCTCGGTGCAGGCCGGCGCCCCGCCGATGCCCGAACAGGCGATCGAAGAGGCGAAGCTGACCAAGGAAACGCTGGAATCCGGAGCGAAGGCAGGCAAGGAATGAGCGCTCAACCCGATCCTGTCCGTCCCTCGAGCGCCGGCCGGCCGGGCCGTTCCGCGGCCGAGATCCGCCGCGACATCGATCTGCAGCGCCGTGACCTGGGCAGCTCGGTCGAGATCCTGCGCGGCCGCGTCACCGAACTCACCGACTGGCGCCGCCAGGCCTATGAGCACCGCTCGCAGCTGATCGCCGGCGCGGCGATCGCCGGCTTCGCCCTCGGCGGCCTGATGATGCTGCGCCGCCGTCGCTAGCGCCGCTGCGTCCCTCTTAGTTAGCGGTCAGGCGACGGGTGAGGAAGTCGAGCTGGTCGGCGGCCATGCGCTCCAGGGTCTCGCCGAGGAAGGCGTCGAAGTGGCCGCCAGGGTACGTGTGCAGCTCGCCAAACGGCGCTCGTTCCGCGGCCTGCATTCCGAGTGCAGGGGGAGTGACGTCGTCGCCTTCGGTGATGCAGTAAAGAATTGGAATCGGGATGTGGCGAACCTTGCGTGCCAGCCGGTATGGCGGCGCCATGAAGGTGCGAGCGCAGGCTTCATTGCGCCAACTCGAGTCCGGCGGTGTGATCGATTCGAAGCCGCTCAGGCCTTCCGGGCTGCTTATAACCGCGCCAGAGCCGGGCACGCCGGCGGCGGGGACTCGGTAAGGCTCAGCCCCGCGCAGGGCGCGGAACCCATCGCGGATCCCGGCCAGGCCGAGGCGGGTCAGGAGGGGGAGGCCACCGATGTAATGCAGCGTGCGGGTCCCGTCGACGAGCGGGGCAACGCCGATCGCGGCGCCGATACCGGGCTCGGTCATGGCCAGTAACTGAACGTGTCCACCGCCGGCGGAGAAGCCCCAGATGGCGATGCGACGGACGTCGACCCAGTTGAGTGAGCGCACGAAGGAAAGTGCCGCGCGCCAGTCGTCGCACTGACGGTTGGCTCGCACTAGCTGGCGTGGCTCACCGCCGCTGTCGGCGAAGCAGCGGTAGTCGAAGGCGAGCACGGCAAAGCCCGCTGCCATGAAGCGCTCGGCAAAGGCGTCGAGGCCCTGGTCGCGGACGCATGAGAAGCCCGAGGCCATCACCACACAGGGCGCTGGGGTCGCCGTGTCCACCGGTCGGTACAGCCAGGCAGCGCATCGATCCTTGCCGGAAGCGAAGTCGACGTCCTCTCGTCCCACGGCAACGATCCTATGGGCGCCTTCCATACAATCGCGCCCGTGGCTGCCGACCTGGCTGAAATCGAGCGGATGATCGAGACGGCGCTGCCCGGTGCCGCGGTCGAGGTCATCGATGAGACTGGCACCGGCGACCACCTGCGGGCGACGGTCTCGGCCACCCAGTTCGAGGGCCTCTCGCGGCTCGATCAGCACCGCCTGGTCAAGGCCGCGGTGAAGGAGCGCTTCGACGACGGCACGATCCACGCCCTCTCGCTGAAGACCGGGCTGCCCGGATAGCTACTCTGTGCCAATGGCCGACGCCGAGCTGAAACAGAAGATCGAGGAACTGATCGCCGCCAACCCGGTGCTGCTCTTCATGAAGGGCACGCCGGAAATGCCGCGCTGCGGCTTCTCGATGCGGGTCGTGCAGGTACTCGACTCGCTCGACGTCGAGTACGGCGCGATTGACGTGCTGCCGGCCCTACAGCCGCTGCGCGAAGTCACCGCCGAGATCTCCGACTGGCAGACCTTTCCCCAGCTCTACGTCAACGGCGAGCTGCTGGGCGGGGCCGACATCATCGAAGAGATGTTCGACTCCGGCGAGCTGGCCGAGGCACTGGGCGTCGAGCAGCCCGAGGCCGCACCAGCCGCTGCCGCTCCTCCGGCGCAGTCACCCCCGCTGCAGATCGAATAACCGCCGCCGTCTGAACCGGCGCATATCGGCGTCCTCAGTCGCTCGCGTGCAGAAGCACGCCACGCTCCCTGCGTCCTTGATCTGCTTGGCTCAGACGGCGGCGGTTTCGGGAGCTTCGTCCTTCACCTGGAAGGACGAGCCACAGCCGCAAGCGGCGACGACGTTCGGGTTGTTGACCTGGAAGCCGGCGCCCTGCAGGCCTTCGACGTAGTCAACCTCGGAGCCGAAGACGAACTGCATGCTGACTTTGTCGACGATCACCGAGACGCCTTCGACCTCGAAGATGTGGTCGTCCTCCTTGGCGCGATCGAAGGCGAGCGCGTACTGGAATCCAGAGCACCCACCCCCGCGCACAGCGACCCGGAGCGCCTGGCCCTCGGAGCCTTCTTGAGAGCCGAGCAGCTCGGCGATCTTCCCGGCCGCCTTGTCAGTCAAGGCGATCGCTGTCTGCGGAGTGTCGCTGGTCGCGTCGGTCACTTCACAAAGTGTAGCGACCGTTGGACGTTCTCTTCCAACCTCGGTCCGGTCGCCGCTCAGGTCTAACTGACCAGCGGGGTCTGCGAGAATCGCCTGGCTTGAGTTCTCCAGCCGAAACTGCGGTTGTCTGTGACACGACGGCCTACTTGCCGAGCGAGCTCGTTGCCTCGCTTGGGATCAAGAGGATCAGCCTCTATGTCTCGGTTGATGGCCACCAGGAGTCGGAGTTGGAGATCAGCGACTACGCGGGCTTCTACGAGCGGCTGCGCGCATCGGAAGAGGGGGCGACGACCTCGCAGCCCTCGATCGGGGACTTCACCGCCGTCTATGAGCCGCTGCTCGACGAAGGGCGCGAAGTCGTCTCGATCCACATCTCCTCGGGGATCTCGGGGACCTTCGAGGCCGCCAACCAGGCCCGTGAGCGGCTTGTCGCCGAGGGCAAGGGCGGTGAGCGGATCCACCTCTTCGACTCGCGCTCGGCCTGCGGTGGCATGGGCCTTCCCGTTGTCGCCGCTGCAGCGGCCGCCGCTTCGGGCGCCGACGCAGCGGGGGCGATCGCCCGCGCTGAACGAGCGCGCGAGGAGCTGAAGATGTGGTTCGCGATCGACACGCTCGAGTACCTGCGCCGCGGTGGCCGCATCGGTGGCGCCCGCGCCTGGATCGGCTCGGCCCTGAAGATCAAGCCGATCCTCACCCTGGAGGAGGAGATCACCCCGGTCGAGCGCGTCCGCACCCGCGCCCGCTCGATCGAGCGCCTGCGCGACTACGCGCGCCAGCGCCACGAGTCCGGCCTCGACGCCTGGGTCGTGCAGCACATCCAGGATCCCGAGACGGCCGGGGCGCTTGCCGACGACTGCCGTGAAATCTTCGGCTGCGAGCCGGCCTTCATCTCCGAGATCGGCCCGGTGATCGGCGCCCACGTCGGTCCCGGCCTGCTCGGCGTCGGCAGCGTCTCGAAGGACGTGCTCAGCTAAGCGCGAACGCCTTCGCGAGTCCCCGACTCGCGCGGCACCGGCTGCGGCTTGAGCCGCACCGGGGTGGTGGAGAGGGCCTGCACGCGCAGGTCGCTCCAGGTGAGCCCTTCGCGAACCAATGCCGGCAGCCCCAGGGCGACCGCGGTGGCGATCTCGACCGCCTGCAGGATCACGCCGTAGGCGAGCGCGGCGTCGGCGCTGACGCCGAAACCCGAGTGCAGAACGCTGATCACGGCGAGCTGGAAGACACCGATGTTCGACGGCGTCACCGGCACGACGGCGGTGACGTTAACGGCGAAGAGCACCGCGGCGGCAGCGCCGATGCCCGCCTGATCGCTGAGCCCGAGGGCGGCGAGCAGCGCCCAGCAGGCGGCGAGCTGGATCGCCCAGGCGCCGAGCTGGGCGGCAGCGGCAGCGGCGCCACGGCGCGGGTTGCGGAAGATGCGCAGGCCGGCCCGGACCTGCAGCAGGGCGGCATGCATGGTGGCGCCGAGCCGGGCGAGGCGGCCGTTTCCGTTGCGCCGCATCAGCGGCGGGGCGAGCAGGACGACGAGCAGCAAGAGCAGCGGTACGAAGCTGAAGGCGAAGAGCTTCTGGGTGCTGGAGTGGAAGAGGTCGGTGGTGGAGACGATGATCACGCCGAGCATCGCCAGGGCGACGAGGTTGAGCACCGTCTGCGAGACGAGGGTGCCGAGCAGCACCGGAAAGGTCTCGCGCATGCGACCGATGCGGCGGGCCAGCGACATCGCGCGGGCCGGCTCGCCGAGGCGGGCCGGCAGGGTCGCCGACATCAGCACGCCGATCATCGTCGCCGAGGTCACGTCGCGGCGGCGAACCGGTCGCAGCGGCAGTGCCGCCCGTACGATCCAGTACCAGGAGGCGGCGCGGAAGAAGAGCGAAAGTGCCATCAGTGCGCAGGCGACCAGTACCCAGCTTAGGTCGGAGCGGACGATGCTTTCGACCACGTTGTCGACGCCGATCTTCTGCGCCGCCTGCCGCGTTAGGAAGATCCCGATCAGGGCGGCGGCGGCAAGTCCGACCCGACGGGCGATCTTGCGCTTGCGCTTGCCGATCTGGGCGGGCGCGGGATCGAGTGAGGGGAGCCGCTGCGGCGGTTGCGGCGGCAAGCCGTCAGAGGGCTGTATGCCCAGCCAGCGAGCGGCTCGCTCCAGGTTGTTGGCTGGCTCGGGTGCCGCGAGTGCGCGCTCATAGACGGCTGTCACCCGATCGGCGACGCGCGGCCAGGCATAGCGCTCGGCGCTCTGGCGGGCGGCACGGCCCATCGCCGTCAGCCGCTCCGGCTCGTGGTGGGCACGCTGCAGCTCCTCGGCGAGGCGCTGGGCGTCGCCGGGAGGGACGAGCACTCCGTCGACACCGTCGTTGACGACATCGCTGTAGCCGGCGATGGCGGAGGCAATCGCGGGAGTGCCGGCGGCAAAGGCCTCGGTCAGGACCATGCCGAAGCTCTCACCCGAGAGCGACGGGGCGCAGAGGACGTCCGCTTCGTGCATCGCGGTGTGCAGTGCCTCGCCCGAGACGCGGCCGCGCACGTCGATGTGGCGCATCGCCTCTGGGTCAGCGAGGTAGCGCAGCACGTCCTCGCGCTCGGCGCCGATCACGGTGAGGCGACTGGGCACGTGCTCGACCAGGGCGCCGAAGGCGGCGAGGAGGATCGGCAGGCCCTTGCGCTCCTCTGGCCGGCCGACGAAGAGGACGCGCAGCTGATCGCTCAACGGCTTCGGTCCGCTCGGCGCCGAGGCGACGTCGACCCCATTGGGGATCACCTCGTAGTGCCCGCCGTACCAGCGGCGCCCGGTCCAGGCGGCCGCCTCGGAGACAGCGATGCGGGCGGATAGGCGGTTGAACACGCGCCGCGCGCCCAGTGCCGAGGCGGTGTAGTTGGGCACGGCCTTGGTCGAGTAAGCGTGGAAGGTGCCGACGGCTGGGACATCGGTTCCCAGCGCCGCGTTCCAGCCGACCAGCGGCACCAGCGGCTCGTGGATGTGGACCACGTCGAAATTGCCCCGGTTCAGCTCGCGGCGTGGGGCGACGACCCCGCCGGCGGGAAAGGGCGCCAGGTTCGAGATCGCTCCGTTGGAAGGGAAGCCGGCTGTCCGACCCAGCGGGATCAGGTAGTCCGGTATCTGACGCGACTCCGGCTCCGCGCGATGCAGGACGCGACTGACCCGGCCCGGCGGGTCAAAAGGGGCGAGCACGCGAACGTGGTGGCCGCGGCCGAGGAACTCCTCGGCAAGAGCCTCCACGTGCCGGTTCACGCCGCCCTGGTAGGACCAGGAATATGGCGAGACGAGAGCAATCCGCACGAATCACAAAGGGTAGTTGATTCCTCAGAGGTGATTTGTTGCGCAAGTCACGCGGATCGCTCGCACCAGGCGTAGGCGAGGAAGACCAGGATGTAGGCCGTGCCGATCTCGAGCAGGAGCGCACCGGAATCGTTGGCGAGGGCGCCGATCACGGTCGCGGCGACGGCGCCGACCAGGCCCGCGCGTAGTGCCGGGGCGGGCCGCAGCCATTCGCGCAGGCGGGCCCGCTGCCAGACCGCGATCGCGGCGAGCGCCGCGATCAGGGGGAGGAAGAAGAAGACGATCGGGCGCGAGAAGCTGTGTGCGGAGAGCTGCAGGCGGCGCTGAGCGACGTCGGCGAGATCGCCGAGCCCGCCGGCGTCGAGCACCGAACGGGTCAGGTGGGCATTGGCGCCGCTGAGGAGATCGGCGAGGGCGATCAGCGCCAGCACCGCCACCGGAGCGGCGATCACGAGCAGGGCGGTGCGGCGTCGCCGCGCGGCGATCGCGGCCGCGGCGACGGCACCGCCGACGGGGAGGACGATCGCGGCGCCGACGTCGGCGCCAAAGCGGCCGGCGGCGAAGACGATCGCGCTGAGCAGGCTGACCGCGAGGAAGGCCACGGCGGCCCGCCGCTCCGTAAGCCGCGGCAAGAAGCCGGCCAGGGCGGCGCCCGTCCCGGCGACGACGAGGACGCCGAGCAATGCCTCGAGCTCGTTGCCGATCCCGTAGAAGCGCACCCCGAGCCCGGGATTCGGGCCGAGCAGTGAGAGCGAGGTGAGCGGGGAGCCGGCGATGACGTCGACCGCGTAGGCGAGGACCACCAGCCCCGAGGCGACTGCCAGCGCCCGCAGGCCACCGAACAGGAAGAGCGTCAGCGCGGCGAGCAGCGGGGCGCCGAACATGACCAGGAGCTGTTCGGTGTCCTGGCCCGGTTTGAGCGCCGCGGACGCCAGCAGGAGCAGGGGCAGGTAAACGATGCTGAGCGCTGCGAGCCGGATCGCGACCCGGCCGACGCGATCGGAGCTGACCAACGCGGCCAGGCCGAAGACCACAAGCCAAACAAGCAGGCTGACCCCGATCACCGGCCCGCGCCGCTCCGAGATCACCGCCATCCGCGCTCCCAGCGATTCGATCGCGGCCGGATCGACCGAGCCCTCGGCGCGGATCGCCTGTCCCGACATCTGCGACGGCACCGCGATCCCGAGTCGAGAGAGGATCGTCGGCGCGATGTCGGTTGAGAGCACATAGCCATTGGTCCGCGTGCTGTCCGAGGTCAGATCCCCGTCGAACCCCCGCCCCGCGACCCCCATCACAAGCGCCTCGTTCTTCGCCGGCGGCGCCCGCCCGACCGCGATCAAGAGGTCGTTGCCCCTGAGCCCGCGAACCAGCCCCGCGAGCCCGTTGAGCCCAACCGACCGCACCTCGCATTTCTGCCCACGTTCCGCCAGCGTCGCCGCTAGCAGCCCGGGAACAATCTCCGCCGGAGCCGATTCCGCCCGTTCCACTACCGCCTTCGAATAAGCCGGTCCGCAAATCCCTCCCCCAACTTTCCGCGGAAGCTCCGAGTCATAGAGCGAGTCAAACACCCGATTCCCCTGCGAAATATCGAGATAAGTCTGCGCCGCCGGCACACTCCCCAGCCCAGCACTCATCAGCCCCGGCGAAACCCCCCGAACCCTCGCCAGCCGCTCCACATCGGCCCCTCGGGGCAGGAGAGCAATCGTGACCTTCGTCGTCGGGGATCGGGTGGGGGCCGAAACGTCTTGCACTTTTTCGGCGGGCGAAACTCGGTCAGCCGCCGCGGTCCCACCGAAAAAGTTAAGTGAAGGCCCCCACCCGACACCCGCCACAACAAAGAGCCCAATAGCTATCGTGACCCCAATGGCCGACCGCACGTTCGCGAAGTTCAGTTTCCTCAAGGTAGATCCCGCTTGGCGCCGCCGCGACGCCGATCTTCGAGCGACAGACAAGCAAGAGTTCCTCGCCGCCTGCGAGGACTTCGCCCTCGACCGCTCGCTGCGCGCCTACTCAACCATAGGAACGCGCGGCGACGTCGACCTGGTCCTGCTTAGCCAGAGCCCTAATCTCGACGATCTGCACACCTTCCACGTTGTGCTCGGCCAGAGCGGCTTGGCGAAGTGGACCGAGACGCCTTACTCGTTCCTCTCGATGACCAAGCGCTCGCCCTATTCCGAGGAGCAGGCGCGGCCCGAGATCTGCGTATCGGAGCGCAAGTACATGTTCCTCTACCCGATGATCAAGCAGCGCCGCTGGTACGGGCTGCCGCCCGAGCAGCGCGGCCGGATCATGAAAAGCCACATCGAGGTCGGTCGCCGCTATCCCGAGATCTCGATCAACACTTCCTACTCCTTCGGTCTCGATGACCAGGAGTTCGTGGTCGCCTTCGAGGGTGATGACCCGGGGATGTTCCTCGACCTGGTGCAGGAGCTGCGCCCGACCGAGTCAAGCGAGTTCACCCAGCTCGAGACCCCGATCTTCACCTGCGTAGCGCTCTCGCTGCGCAAGGCGCTGGACGCGCTCGACGGCGTTCCCAGTGCCGTCGCCGCGGGAGCATGACGACCGAAGCGCTCAGCTACGCGATCGACGAGCACGACCACCTGATCCGGGTCGATGAGGGCTACTACCGCTTCGCCGAGGAGAACGGCTGGCCCGACGCCGGCAGCAGTCTCGGCCGCACGCTCTGGGACTACGTCTCCGGGCGGGAGCTGGTGAAACTGCAGCGGTTGCTGGTGCGGCGGGTCCGCGACGGGGTCGGCAACGTCGAGCTGCCCTTTCGTTGCGACGCGCCGCACGTGCGGCGGGAAATGGACATCCGCATCGTCGCCCGGCCGGGAGGCCGGGTGGTCCTCTTCTCGGCGCGGCTTCGCTCCGAAGAGGAGCGCGAGGTTCCCCAGCCGCTGCTCGATGTGGAAGTGCCGCGTGGCAAGGACGTGATCGGGATGTGCGGCTGGTGCGACCGCTTCGAAGTGGACGGGGAGTGGGTCGAGGTCGAGGAGGCGGCGCGGCGCCTACAGCTCTTCAACCGCGCCGAGCTGCCGGCCCTGAGCCACGGCATCTGCCCGGTCTGCAACGAGATGCTGCTCGCCGCGTAGACGCGCGAGGGGCCGAGTTCCCTATTCTTTCGCGCTCGCCATGAGCAAAATCGGAACTGAAGACAATCCTCTGCGCGTCGCCATCGTCGGCGCCGGCCCTTCCGGCTTTTACGCTGCCGAGCACATTCTCAAGGGCGAGGACCTGCACGCTCAGGTCGACCTATTCGATCGCCTGCCGACGCCATTCGGGCTGGTTCGCGGCGGCGTCGCCCCGGATCACCCGAAGATCAAGTCGGTGATCCGGGTCTATGAAAAAACCGCCGCCCGCGACGGATTCCGCTTCTTCGGCAACGTCAAGGTAGGCCACGACATCGAGGTCGAGGACCTCGAACGGCTCTACCACGCGATCGTCTTCACGGTCGGCTGCGAGACCGATCGCCAGTTGGGGATTCCGGGTGAAGAGCTGCCCGGCAGCCACGCCGCCACCGCCTTCGTCGGTTGGTACAACGCCCACCCCGACTACGCCGACGACGACTTCGATCTCTCCGCCGAGCGCGCCGTGGTGATCGGCAACGGCAACGTCGCGATGGACGTTGCCCGCATGCTGGCCCTGACCGATCACGAGCTGCGCCAGACCGACACCGCGGATCACGCGATCGAGATGCTCGACCGCAGCCAGATCCGCGAGATCGTCGTCCTCGGTCGCCGTGGCCCCGTGCAGGCCGCCTTCACCAATCCCGAGATCAAGGAGTTGGGGGTGATGGAGGACGCCGACGTGATCGTCGATCCCGCCGACGTCGAGCTCGATCCGGCCAGCGCGGCCTACCTCGAGTCCGATGAGGCGGACAAGACGACCCGGGTCAACGTCGAAACCCTGCGCGAGTTCGCCCAGCGCCAGCCCAGCGGCAAGCAGATTCGGATCGTCCTGCGCTTCCTCGTCTCGCCGGTTGAGATCACGGGCGACGGCAAGGTCGAGAAGATCGTGATCGGCCGCAACGAACTGGTCGAGGAAGGGGGCACGCTGCGGGCCAAGGACTCGGGCGAGCGCGAAGAGCTCGAGTGCGGCCTGGTGCTGCGCTCCGTCGGCTACACCGGCGTGCCGATCGAGGGCGTTCCCTTCGACGAGAAGCGAGGCCTGATTCTCAACGAGGGTGGTCGGGTGCTCGACTCCCACGACTCCGGTCACAAGGTTGGGCACTACACCGCGGGCTGGATCAAGCGCGGTCCGTCGGGAGTGATCGGCACCAACAAGAAGGATGCGTTGGAGACCGTGCAACACCTCCTTGCCGACGTCGAGTCGCAGACGCTGCTCGCGCCGGAAAACCCCGACCCTGTCGCGGTCGAGTCGCTGCTTGCCGAGCGCGGCGTGCGTTACGTGAGCTTCGAGGACTGGCAGGCGATCGATCAGGCCGAGGTTGGCCGCGGCGAGCCACACGGCCGCCCTCGCGTCAAGTTCGTGCGCGTCGAGGAGATGCTCCAAACCCTCGGCGAGCGCATCTCGGGCTAGCGCCGCTCCTCAGACAAGTGTCTGCATAATCTTGCTGCCGGCGCAGCGGGCGGGTCGCCGCCGTATCCAATAGGGTGCATTCCGCTGACGGCAGTTTGTTTAAACGATTTTTCATTTCCCAATGTCTCGATGATGCATGCCGACAGCACAGCGCTCCCTGCGCCGGTTCGCGCCGGTGGCACGGTGCTTTCGCTCATCGCGTCCCCGCTAAGCGTCCCGATTCTCAGGGCCCACCGCGAGAGCCCACTGCGCCTGCCGGACCTGCGTGAACGCATTGGCGGCGCCGCTCAGACGACACTGCGGGGACAGGTCGGCAACCTGCGCGGAATCGGCGCCCTCGAGCGCCGCGTCCGCGGCGGCATGCCGTACACGGTTGAGAACGAGCTGACCCCTCTTGGCGAAGAAGTGCTGACGGTCGCCGAGGTCGTCGAAGCGTGGCTGGCCCGTGCTCCCCAGGGACCGATTCCGCTGGGCAGCGAGGCGGCCAAGGGCGCGATCCGCGCCCTTGTCGGTGGCTGGGGATCGACGATGCTGCGCGCTCTGGCCGCTCGCCCTCTCTCACTCACGGAGCTGAGCAGCGTGATCAACGATCACTCATATCCAGCACTCGAGCGCCGACTGAGCGCGATGCGTGCCGCCAGGCAGCTCGAGCTAAGGCCAGACGGTGAAAGGGGGGCCAAGCCCTACGGCGTCACCGAGTGGACGCGCCAGGCCGTGGCCCCGATCGCGGCCGCTGGACGCTGCGAGTGCAGGTACCTCGCCCCGTCCACCGATCCCCTCGCGCGAATCGATATCGAGGCGATCTTTCTTCTCGCGGTCCCGCTGGTCGACCTGGACGTGACTCACTCGGGGACCTGCCTGCTTGCTGTCGACACGGGTTCCGGTGGCTCCGGACAGCCCACCGATCGCCTGGCCGGGGTGCACGTGGAGGTTGAAGGTGGGGCAATCACAACCTGTAGCTCCCGACTCGAGAGCGACCCTCAAACCTGGGCCCTGGGATCGACCAGCGCTTGGGTCGACGCGATCCTCGAGGGAGAGACCAAACGCCTGCGGATCGGAGGCATCCGGACCAAGCTCGCCGGAGAGCTGATCGAGCGGCTGCGCAACTCCCTTTTCGACTCCTGATTGCGCCTAACCGCGCGCGTGACTCTCTGACTTCCAGAGATTTGCAGGGTAATAGTGCGATTTTACAGAGAGTTTAATTACGGTTTAGTGTGAATAATCTGTAGCTCTTGACCACGAAATCACGGACTGTTATTCAATGCACGCCTGAGGCCACGAAGGGGAGTCAGTCAGCACGGCTGGCGCCGAACGAAAGGACTCGAGGTGACCTTAATCCCGGTTCAGCGGAAAGCCGGGCATACGGCGAGAGCCAACGATCGACCCCCCACCGTCGTCAGCAGGGGGGCGGGCGGCGGGAGCTGGGGCGGAGCCTGTTGGCTTTGTCCCTCCCGTCGCGCCATCAAGCAGATGTCGCGCCGGGGTCCCAAGTGAGAGGAGGACCCCGGCGCTAACCGTAACTCAATGCCAGCGGACCAAAGCCCGCGTGGCCGTTAGAGCATAGAACGCAAATAGCGAAGTTTCCACCAAATGCAGCCAAAACTCGTCCTACTTTGCGGGCTCGCTTGGTGTTAGCTCGCCCCCGCGCTCGGTGCCGGCGATCACTTCGTCGGGTGCCTCGTCCTCCGGAATAAAGCCGGATTTCATGCCGAAATAAACCGCCTGTGGGTGGTGGGCGACGATTGCCACCGTTGACTGCTCAGGTGTTACTGCGTAACCGTCGGAAAGACCCATTCCGATCGACTTCAGATCGAGCAAGCGCCAGACCTTGGTGTGCTCTGACTGATCGGGGCAGGCTGGGTAGCCCCAGGAGTAACGCCGACCCTGGTCAAGCCCGATTCCCAGCTGGCCGCGCACCCGCGAGTGCAGCCACTCGGCCAGTCCCTCCGCCGCCTGCACGCCGAGGCCGTGGACGAAGAGCTGCTCGGCGAACTCCCCTTCACGCTCCAGACGCTCGATCACTTCTGTTACCTCCGCGCCCACCGTTACACCCTGGAGGGCGACGACGTCACGTTCGCCCGAATCGAGTGGCCGGAAGAAATCGGCGAGGCAGATGCGATCGTGTCGGGGTTGGCGCGGGAAGCTGAGGCGCTCGAGTTCGCGCTCGGGATCGCCCGGATCGAAGACGACCAGCTCGTTGCCATCAGCGTTGCAGGGGAAGTAGCCGAGCCGGGTGCGCGGGTGGAGGTAGTCCTGCTCGCGCCACATGCGCTCGAGGCGGGGGGCGAAACCCTCCTCCTCGCCGTTGCCCTCAATCAATTCACGCCAAGCCTCGCCCTTGACGCCGCGCCCGCCCCAGTGGAGCTTGAAGAGCACGTGGCGATCCAGGTGGGGGAAGACGTCGTCGAGGTTCACCTCGATCTCACGCGCGCCGAGGAAGGGTGGCTCGGGGATGGCAACATCGGTGCGTGCGGCGGAGCGCACGGAGGCATCGCTGGTCGGCGGCCCCGTATCCGTGACCACCGGCTTCTCGCGCAGCTCCTGTGCCTCCGCGCGGATTCGCTCGACAAGGGCGTCGCGAGCCTGCTGGTCGACCAGGGCGTCCATTGTGTCGAGGCCCTGGAAGGCGTCCTTGCAGTAGAAGACGCCGGGCTCGTAGACCTCGTCGGACTCTTTGCCCTTGGGGTAGAGGGTGCGCCGGCCGAAGTCGCGATTGATCGCGGCGCCGCCAATCAGCACCGGGAAGCCGAG
>DATMIH010000151.1:0-26546 GCA_035554595.1 Solirubrobacterales bacterium | reverse complement strand
GAAGCTCTTCGAAGTCGGCGACGCCAGCTACCCGTTCATCGCGATCTACGAGGGCGAGGTCGCCGTCACCGATCCCGCCGGCCGCGAGATCGTCCGCCACGGCGCCTCCGGCTTCCTCGGCGAGATGAACCTGCTCTCCGGCCAGACCGTCTTCCTCACCGCCGTAGTCACCGCGCCGATGCGCTACGTCGCGGTCGAGCGCGAAGTGCTGCGCAAACTGCTCTTCGAGGACGGAGCGCTCTCCGACCTGCTGCTCTCGGCCTTCATCGAGCGGCGCGAGCTGCTGCAGCGCCAGCAGGGGATCGGGGTCGAGATCGTCGGCCCGCACGAGTCGAGCGAGACCCGGCGGCTGCTCGACTTCGCCAGGCGCCAGCGCCTCCCCCATTTCTGGCTCTCCCCCGATGAGAACCCGGAGGCCAAGGCCCTGCTCGAGCCACTCGGCCCCGAGGAGGTCCCCCTGGTGCGCCTCCCGGGCGGCACCGACCTGCGCAACCCGAGCAACGGCCAGCTCTCGCGGGCGCTGGGGATCGGGCTCGAGCTGAGCGAGCGCGAGGAGGTCGACCTGCTGATCCTCGGTGGCGGCCCGGCCGG
Organism: Solirubrobacterales bacterium; assembly: GCA_035554595.1. Classification (GTDB taxonomy): domain Bacteria; phylum Actinomycetota; class Thermoleophilia; order Solirubrobacterales; family 70-9; genus VRUE01. The sequence goes on along the minus strand of DATMIH010000151.1, from coordinate 25,955 downwards.
CCTCGGCGCCGCGGTCTACGGCGCCTCCGAGGGCCTCGACACGCTGGTGGTCGAGAGCACGGTGCTCGGCGGCCAGGCCGGCACCTCGCGGCGGATCGAGAACTACCTCGGCTTCCCCGCCGGGATCACCGGCAGCGAGCTGACCAGCCGCGCCGTCACCCAGGCGCGCAAGTTCGGCGCCCGTACGGCGACGCCCTACCGCGCCCGCGCGCTCGAGCCGGGCAGCGAGCGACACCGGGTCGAGCTCGAGGAAGGCAACGAGATCCTCGCCCGCACGGTGCTGCTCTCGACCGGGGCCGAATACCGGCGCCTGCCGGTCGACGACCTCGACGACTACGAGGGGATCAGCGTCTTCTACGCCGCCGGTCCGCCCGAGGGCCAGCTCTGCGGCGGCCAGCGGGTGGGCGTGATCGGCGGCGGCAACTCGGCCGCGCAGGCGGCGATCTGGCTGGCCCGCGGCGGCGCCCTGGTCACCCTGCTGCACCGCCGCGCCGACCTCGGCGAGACGATGTCCAACTACCTGATCGAGGAGCTCGACCGCTACGGCGTCGTCGTCCGCGACCGCAGCGAAGTCAGCGCCCTGCACGGCGACGACGGCAAGCTCGAAGCAGTAACGCTCACCGACGGAGAAAAGCTGCCCTTCTCCTTCCTCTTCCTCTTCCTCGGCGCCACCCCCTGCACCGACTGGCTCGGCGAGGCAATCGCCCGTGACGCCAAGGGTTTTGTCCTGACCGGCGACGAGGCGGGTGCCAACGGCCTGCTGGAGACCAGCGTGCCCGGCATCTACGCCGCGGGCGACGTGCGCGCCGGCTCGATCAAGCGCTGTGCAACCGCGGTCGGCGAGGGTGCGACCGTCGTGCGCTTCGTTCACGAGCACCTCACCGCCGGCAGCGCAGCGCGCTCCACTTAAAGATCTCCCGTCGAGTGATCCGGCGGGCGAGGGGCCTCGTTAGTTGAGCCACACCCCCTCAAAGGAGCGCGCTATGGAACCGGATGCAACCCTCAAACAGACCAGCGTCGACGACGTTGTCCGCCAGGCGGCCGACGACGCGGCCGAAACCCTCAACGAGGGCGATACCCGGCTCGGCTTCCTCAAGAAGGCCGGACTGGCCGGCGGCGCGGTCGTCGGTAGCGGCGCCCTGATCGGTGCCCTCACCCCCGCCGCCGCAATGGCCAAGGGTGGCAAGGGCCGCCCGCCCGCCTCGTTCGGCAAGGGCGACGTCGGCATCCTCAACTTCGCCCTCACGCTCGAGTACCTCGAGTCCGCCTTCTACAACGAGGCGACCGCCAACCAGAGCAAGAGCAAGTTCATCACCGACAAGCAGACCCAGGTCTTCCTCAAGACCGTCACGGTCGACGAGAACGCCCACGTCGCCTTCCTCAAGAAGGCCCTCGGCTCAAAGGCGACCGCTGCGCCCAAGGTCGACTTCGGTTCAACGACCTCAAACGCGGCCTCCTTCATCAAGACCGCCGTCGCGCTTGAGAACACCGGCGTCCACGCCTACTCCGGCCAGGCGCTCAACATCGCCAGCCCGGCCTACATTGCGGCGGCGCTCTCGATCTGGTCGATCGAGGCTCGCCACGCCTCGGTGGCCGGCCTGCTGCTGACCGGCAAGCCCTCCGGGCTCACCCCCGACGGCCCCTTCGACACGCCTTTCACCGCGGCCGAAGTGCTCAGCGCAGTGAAGAAGACAGGCTTTCTCCAGTAACGCCATCGCAAGCCCGGCGGGCCACCGGGGGTCGCCAGACCCTCCCGCCAACCCGCCGGGACAAACCTTTGACCCAACCAGGACTGGAGGCACACAGTGCCCAACATCGGACCAATGGAGATCATGATCGTCCTCGTCATCGCCCTCGTCGTCTTCGGGCCCAAACGCCTGCCCGAGCTGGGCAAGTCGGTCGGCAAAGGGATCCGCGAGTTCCGCGGCTCGGTCTCGGGTGAGCACCCCGACCCCGATGAGGCCCCACTCGCGGTCGAGCAGCCGCCGGTGGTCGCCCACGGCCCGACGACGGCGACGAAGACCGACTCCGCAGCCAACTCGCACGCCTGAGGCAGAGACGATGCGCCGCGTAAAAGCAATCGCGTATGACGATGAGGTCAGCCTCGTCGAGCACCTCGACGAGCTGCGCGCGCGCGTCGTCGTCTCAATCGCCGTCTTCGGCGTCGCCCTCGGGCTCTGCTTCTGGCAGAACAACCTGCTGATCGAACTGGCCAACGCGCCGCTTCCCTCCGGCCACGGCAGGCTGCTCACGCTCGGCATCAGCGAGCCCTTCACGACGACGATGACGGTCGCCGCCTACGGCGCCTTCGTGCTGGCGATGCCGATCATCCTCTACCAGGTCTACGCCTACGTGCTGCCGGCCTTCAGCCATCAGCAGCGGCGCACGGTCGGGCCGCTGTTGCTGCTGGTTCCGGTCCTCTTCATCGCCGGGATCGCCTTCGGTTACTTCGTCGTCTTGCCGGCGGCGACCAAGTTCCTGCTCAACTTCAACGACACCCAGTTCAACATCCAGGTCCGCGCCCGCGACTACTACAGCTTCTTCGGCACCACCCTGCTTGCCTGCGGGATCGTCTTCCAGGTCCCGGTCGGCGTCCTCGCCGTCACCCGCCTCGGCATCGTCAAGGTGCGCCAGCTGCAGCAGAACCGCCGCTACGCCTACCTCGCCTGCGCGGTTATCGCCGCCGCCCTGCCCGGGGTCGACCCGATCTCGATGCTGCTCGAGACAGCGCCGCTGATCGCCCTCTATGAGCTCAGCATCGTCCTCGCCCGCGTCTTCGGCGAGCCCAACGTGACACCGCTCAGTGAGCCGGCGGCTGAGAAGCCCTAGCTCGGCACCGCCTGCCGCGGGGGGCGTTCGTGCCACATCCGTTCGGTCTGCTTCATCAGTGCCGGGTAGACGATCAGGTATCGGAACGGCTTGATCAGCAACATGTATGCCTCCCCGAAGCGACCGTGGGTCTTGACGTAGACCGCCATCTGCGCTTGATAGCGACCTTCGCCCTGTTCGGCCCAGGCAGTGTGCATCACGCCGTGCATGGTCCGGTTCGACACCTCAGCGGCGAACTCGTCGTCGGTCCGGTAGAGCGGCACGAAAGGGAGGGAGCCAAAATCCACGTCCGCCACTGTCCCGCGGAGGTCCTCCGGCAGCCGGGCGCGCAGTGAGGTCTCGTCCGTCCCTGGAATCGGCAACCGGTCCGCGTTGTCGCGCTCCGCGACCGGGGCCGAGATCTCACCGAGGTCGAACCATCTGCCGAGGCGATCTCGGAGGCGCCAGAGGAAGCGGGTTGGCAGGGAATCCGCGTCGGCGGGATTGGCGGAAGCCATCAGTTCGAGAAACGCCGGAAAGTCGTCCGCACCGCCGTGCACGGGCAGCGCCCAGACGTCCTCCAGCTTGAAGTCCGGGACGATCTCGCGGATGCGCCAGGGACGAGATTCGTGCGCCGCGTTCGGAAGCCTCATGTCGGTCTCCTCTCAATCCATACGATGTCGTATGGATCTTTACAGCGTCGCTTGCATCTGTCAATACGGTGCCGTATAGATAAGCTATGGCCAAGGTCCGAACCCCCCGCGGAGCATGGATCGAGGCAGCCCTGCAGGCACTCTCTGAAGGTGGCCCCGAGGCGGTTCGGGTTGAGGCCCTGGCCACCTCTCTCGGCGTCTCCAAGGGCGGCTTCTACTGGCACTTCAAGGACCGCCAGGGCCTGCTCAACGAGACGCTCGACAGCTGGGAGAAGGCGATGGTCGAGGACGTCATCGCCAGCGTCGAGAGTCAACCGGTGGAGCCGCGAGCCAAACTGCAGCACCTCTTCGCGCTCGCCTCGACCGCCGACTTCGCGGTCGAGCTGGCGATCCGTGACTGGTCGCGCCGCGACGCCGAGGTCGCCGCGCGCCTACGCCGCATCGACGGCCGCCGCATGGCCTACCTGTGCTCGCTGTTCGGGCAGCTCTGCCCCGATGACGAGGACGAGGTCGAGGCCCGCAGCATGCTGACCTACTCGCTCTTCGTCGGCAGCTACTTCATCGCCGCCCAGCACGACGACAAGAGCCGGTCCGAGGTACTGCAGTTGGCGATCGACCACCTGCTCGACGGGCCTTGAGGCCGGGTGACCACTCGCGCGCGACCGGTGCTGGTCTACGACGGCGACTGCGCCTTCTGCACCAGCTCCGTGCGTGCGCTCAAAAGGATCGGGCCCAAGGCGGAAATCGTCGCCTGGCAGCAGACCGATCTCGACGCGCTGGGACTGACGGAGGAGACGGCGGCGACCGCCGTGCGGTGGGTTGAGGTCGACGGCACGATCCGCTCCGGCCACGAGGCGATCGCGGCGGCACTGAGCAGCGCCGGCGGCGCCTGGGCGCCCGCCGGCCGGGCGCTCCTCCTGCCCGGGATCTCCCCACTCGCCGCAGCTGCCTACCGGCTGATCGCCGCCAACCGCCATCGCCTGCCCGGCGGCACGCCCGCCTGCGCGGTCGAGGCTCAGGAGACCAGGCGCAGCACTTCGCGCTCGATCTTCATCCGGCGTTTGGCGCTGAGCTTGCCATTGATGCTTGCCGTCGGCTGGATCTGCTCGCCGTCGCGGAAACGGTCGAGGACGCGCGGGTCGATATAGGAGCGGCGGCAGACCGCCGGGGTATTGCCGAGCGCCTCGGCGACGCGCCCAACCGCGGCTGAGATCGAGCGTTTGGCAGCGGCCTCGGAAGCCGGCGCCGGCTCTCCGGCGAGCTCGACCGCGGCCAGGACGGTGCCGTGCCAGGTGCGGAAGTCCTTGGCCGAGAAGCTCTCGCCGATCTTCTCCTTGACGTAGGCGTTGACGTCGTCGGAGCGGACGTCGCGCCACCCCTTGCCCTCGCGCCAGGCGAGCAGATCCTCAGGGCCACCGCGACGCCGGCGCATCGTCTCCAGCGCGCGGATCGCGGCTGGGTCGCGGATCGACTGCACCCGCCGCTGGCCGCTCTTGGCGGGGAAGTCGAAGACAGCCTCGCCGCCGCTGAGGGTGATGTGCTCGCGGCGGATCGTTGCCAGCCCGTAGCTCTCGTTTTCCTCGGCGTAGGCCTCGCCGCCGACGCGGAAGAAGCCGAGGTCGAGCAGGCGCACGGCGCAAGCCAGGGCGCGCTCGCGCGGCATCCCCTGGCGCTTCAGGTCGGCGGTGACGGCACGGCGCAGGCGCGGCAGGGCGGCGGCGAACTCGCGCGCCGCCTCGAACTTGCGCTCGGCCTGGCGCTGCTGCCAGCGCGAGTGGTAGAGGTACTGCTTGCGCCCGGCGGCATCGGTACCGGTCGCCTGGATATGGCCGAAGGGGTCGGGACATACCCAGACCTCCTGCCAGGCCGGCGGGATCGCCAGCTCGGCGATCCGCTCCAGGGTCTCGGAGTCCTCCACCCGCTCGCCATCGGCATCGACGTAGGCGAAGCCTCGGCCGTGGCGGCGGCGGACGATGCCCTCACCGGCGCAGTCCGACCGCCGCAGGCGCCGCGATCGGACTGCGCTGCTGCTCATGCTGTCCCGCTGACGCCCTAGGAGGCGTTCGGGTCCTCTTCGGCCGCCAGCTCAAGCGAGCCGTCGCGCACCGTGATCAGGTGCCGCTCCTGGATCGGCAGCGCCCAGTCGACCAACTCCTTGATTGCATCCTCCCCAGCAGTCTCATTCAGCTTTCCGAGAATCGCCCAGTGGCCGACCTCGCCGGCCTCGGCCATAGTCAGGAACTCGAAGCCGTCGAGCTCGTCGGAGTCCTCACTGAGATAGGTCTTCATCATCTCCGAGGCCTCGCTCTTCGTTTCGCGAGCCTTCTCCTCGATCGCGGTCTTCTTGCCGTTGCGCTCGGCGGCGACCTTCAGGCAGCGGCTCTCGGTCTCCTCCGCCTCCTCGCGCATCTGGCGCAGCTTCCCGGCCAGCGGGCCACCGTCGAGCAGCGACTCGACTTTCTTCGTCGCCTCCTGCGCGGCGGCGGCTAGCCCGGTCACCTCAGCCAGCTTCTCCTCGAGCGTCGTCAAATCGGCCATTTTTGTCCTCCTGTCAGTTCGAGCCTGTGAAGGTCCGGCTGACGGCCGACGCTTCCCTTGAGGCGATTCGCGCTGCGAACTACAGCTACCCGGAGACCGGGTTCCGAACCCTCCGCGGCTAAGAGCTGAGGGCCCGCTTCAAGAAATCCGCCTGGCGCTGCTTGCGCATGATCTGGTGCTCGAGCATGTGCTCCAACGCCTCGGAGCGGCCCTCGCGGCCGGTCGGCTCGATCGCTTCCTGCAGCGCCTCGATCGCCTCTTCCTCGCAGCGCAGCAACCAGCCCAGCGCGTCTTCGGCGCCGCGCGAGTAGCGCAGCTCGGCGACCTCCGTCGTCGGCTCGCCGTCGAAGGAGACGATCTTCTCGACTAGCTCGCGGGCGTCGCTCAGCTCCTCGTCGCCGTAGCCGGTCAACACCCCCGCCAGGCCTTGCGCCTCGAGCCCGACCAGGCTGGAGGCGACGATCGAGTACTGCAGGGCGGAGCGGTACTGGCGGCTCAGCGCCTCGTTTAGGCGCTTGATTGCCTCGGCCTCGTCAAGTCTCTCTTCGCTCTCTGGCATAGGGCCATCCGTACCCGTTTGGCGCCTTGTCGAACGTATCGGGCATACAGGCCGGCGTTTCCGCCCCTGGTCGGCGGGTACAGCGAAGCCGTTCAAAGAATTGATCCAAACCCAATGAGGAGGACTAGATGTCCACCGTTGTGATCGTTGTAATCGTCGTGGTCGTGCTGGCGATCATCGCCGCCATGGTCGCGGCCGCCTCAAAACGCAAACGCGAACAGCAGCTTGGCCAGGCGCAAAACCAAGCCATGCGCGATGACGTCAGCCATCACCGCGAGCAGGCCGAGAGCGCCCGCAGCGAGGCCGAGCTGGCGGAGGAGCGGGCCCGTCGCACGGCGGCCGAGGCCGAGCTCAACGAGCGCAAGGCGGATGAGCGCGAGCGCGAGCTCGGGCAGGACCAGCGCTAGGCCAGGCGGCGCTCGAAGACGCAGTCAAGGCGGCGCTCTTCCTCCTCGCCGGGGACCGTCTTGTCGAGCTGCATCACGGCCCTGCGCCCATCGAGGCGCAGGGTCGCCACCTGGTTGTCGAAGTAGGGGCCCTCGGCGAGGCGCCAGCGCAGGCCGGGGTCCGCAACCCCGGCCCATCCGGCAATACCACGCATCGCGCCAATGAAGGGACGGGTGAAGCCGGCTTTGATCGCCCGTCGCTCGTGGGCGTCGAGCGGGTTGCGGTAGGGCGAGCAGACGGCCTGGTAGACGGCGCTCTGCATCTCCGCCCCGGGCCGGAATGCGGTCTCGGCCAGGTAGGCGTGGTGAACGTCGCCGGAGAGGATGACGATCGAGGCCGGCGCCTTGCCCCGCTTGCCGGAGCCGACCTCTTCGAGCAGGCCGCGCAGCAGCTGAAAGGACTTGTCGAATGAGGCCCAGTGGTCGAAGTCGACCGCGCGGCGCAGCTGCTCGGCGCCGCGCGCCGCCAGCCCGCCCCAGGCGCCGTCGCAGACGCGCTCGCTCCAGGCCTCGAGGTAGTGGAAGCCGGGCGAGAGCAGGAACGGCACGGTGGTCGAGATCAGCAGGTGGTCGAAGTCGCCGCTGGCGTGCTCGACGATCCACTCCCACTCCTCCTCGTCGAAGATCGAGCGCTCGCCTTCGGTTAGCACTCGGCCGGCGCGCGAGTCCATGAAGATCGCCCGGGTATTGCCAAGATCGCGGCAGTAGCTCCAGCGGCTGCCGGAGCCGGTCGAGTCGATCTCGGCGGCGAAACGGCGCAGCTCGCTGGTCGCCCGCTCGCTGCCGCGGACCCGGCCGTAGAGCTCGTTCTGATCGAGCTCGCGCGGCGAGAGGTTGCCGAGGTGCTGGTAGATCCAGTAGCTCATGATCCCCGAGGCGGCGCGACCGTGCCACCAGGAGCGTTCGCCCATCTCCTCGACCCAGGAGCAGGAGATGTTCCAGTCGTCGCTCATGTCGTGGTCGTCCCAAAGCATCGAGACCGAGACCGTGGAGAAGAGCCAGCGGATCATCGGGTCGCTCCAGGACTCGACGTAGAGCCAGGAGTACTCCTCGAAGTCGGTGACCTCGTCGCCGGGAGGCGTGCCGGTGCCGCGCCGTTCGCGGATGCGTTCGCGCGTTTCGGGGGAGCCCTCGTCGACGTAGACCTGGTCGCCGAGCAGGAAGAGCAGCTCGGGCCACTTGTCGCGCTCGGTGCGGCTCATTTCCAGGGCCAGCACGCGCAGGGCGTCGTACTCCTTGCCGTCTTCGTGGCGATCGGCGCTGTGCACGTAGGGCTCGGTGTGCGGCAGCGCCACCCGGCAGGAGCCGAAGCAGATGTCGAGCGGCTTGTCGCGGCCGAGCGTGCGGATCGCACTCGGCGGCAGGTCGGAGCCGGCCTGCGGCCAACGACGCTCGCCGTCGAGCTTGACCTCGTACTCGTTGAAGCTGCCCGGCTCGAGGTCCTCGATGCGGACCAAGGCGTAGAAGTGCTCCTCGACCGTGAAGGTCGGCTCGCGGCGGCCGAGCACCTCGACCTCGCAGGGCGCGTCCGTCTCGACCCAGACCGTCGCCTCGGTCCCGCCGACGTAGCGCAGCAGCGGGCCGAGGACGAGGTCGGTCATGGTCTTCAGTCTTGCGGACGCGGCGTTAGCCGCGCACCGCCTTGCCGGCGATGTTCTTCAGCCGTGTGCGGTCGCACTGGGGCAGGTTGCCGGGTCGGCCCTTCGACTTCTTGACCAGGCGCCAGAACTCGTGCTGCTCTTTCTGGGTCAGGTTGTGCTCGACCCGCTCGCGGCCTTTCGCGCCGAGCCACAGCACAACCGCCCAGACCATCCGCCAGGGAACCCGCTTCCAGACAGCGGGCACGGCGCGGCGGGCAATCCAAACGGGCATGTGTGCCTACCGCGCCGCGTCGCTAGTCGCGACCCAGCGCTCCCTTGACCTTGTCAGCGACCTTCTCGACCCCGTCCTTCGCCGCGCCGGTGGCCTTGTCGACCTTGCCCTCGCGCTTGAGATCGTCGTCGCCAGTGAGGCTGCCGGCAGCCTCCTTCACCCGGCCCTTGGCGTCGTCCTTGTTTCGAATCTCGTCAGTCATCTCAGTCCTCTCTCGTGTCTTTCGCTTGCCGGACTTCCCTACCCGACACTGCCGTCGCTCATGCGGCGACTAGTTGTGGCGGGAAGTCAAGCTGCTGAGCAGGACCTCGATCGGCGAGCTCTGCTTGCCGTCGCCGCTGGCGAGACCCTCGCGGGCGCGCCTCAACTCAGTCGTCAGCTCGCCGACGTTCTCGCCAAAGCGGCCAACTTCCTTTGCCGCTTTTGAGAAGTCCCGCGAGCGCAGCTTGACCCGCTTGGATTTGGGCAGCTTGATGCCGAGGACTTTGTCACCGGAGCGGCTGGCGCCCAGCACCAGGCCGCCGACGGTGCCGGCCACCGCAGCGCCGCCTGCAAGCAACGGGATCTTGGCCTTGCTGACAGCGTGTCCGGCCTCTTTGCCGACACTGCCGACCGCGTCGCGGACCGCCTTGGCGCCATCGCCCACGCCGTTTGCGACATCGCTCGCGACGCCGTTCCCGTTCGATTGGCTTGATCGCGGTTTGCTGCTTGCGCCGTTCGCCCGCGATTTCGTCGCTGTTGCTTTGCGCCCACTCGATTTGCGGGTGGCTTTCGCTTTCGCTTTGGTTGTTTTCACTTTGGAAGTGCTCGAAGCCCTTGATTTTGTCGCGGGTTTCGCTCTTTTCGTTTTCGTTTGAGCCATGTTCCCTCCTCATTCAGGCAGTGCCCGGCCTGGGGCCGGGTCTACCTGTTTCCCGCAATTTGCCTGCCTAATCCTTCTCTACAACTTCAACCACCCCATGCATGTCAGGGTGGATCTGGCAGATGTAGTCATAAGTGCCGGCCTGCTTGAAGGTCTCGGACTTGAGCTTGCCTTCCTCCAGCGTGCCGGTGTCGAAGCTGCCGTCTTCAGCCGTTGCCGTATGTGGCGCCGAGTCCTGGTTGAGCCAGGTCACCTTGCCGCCGACCTGGACCGTGACCGGGTCCGGGTCGTAGGCGAAGTCGGCGATCTCGACCTTTTCCGCCCGCGGCGCCTCACCGCTTGGCGCCGGCGCATTGGCGTTCGAACCGCTCTCTTCAGTCGAACTCTCGGCGGGCTCGGTGACGGTTGAGGTGTCGCTGTCGTCCCCGCCCCCGCAGGCCGAGAGACCGAGTGCCATTGCGATCAAGACGGGCGTGAACAGCGTTTTGAGATTCATTCCACTGGTCTACCCCAGCCCGTCATCGGCAATCTCTCGCCGCGGGCGAACCAGCGCTAGCGGCCGCCGACGTGCAGCTCCAGCGCGTGGATCTGGCTCTGCCCATAGGAGCCGGTCTGCACCGGGCCGGCGGCGCTGATCAGATCACCTGGTCCCGGCAACGGGTGAGGGCGCAAGCCCGCGCGAACGTCGATCGCCGTTAGCTCGGGCAGGGTGATGCCCTGGGGGTCGCGGATGACGAAGTGAGCATCCCCGTCACCGTCCGGGTCGACCCGCTCCACGTAGATGATTCGGCCTTCCGCGCTGCGGCAGCTCGCCAAGTCCGTCGGGCAGTGGGACGGGGTGACCGTCTCGGTCGGCGGCCTGGCCCCGTCACGGGAAGTCATGCGGTCGCTTGGGGAGGGCACGGTGGCAGTATCTGTCGTGGCGCTCGTCTGGCCGCCACAACCGCAGAGCGCTGCCAACACCGCCACGGCGGCCAAGCCGCAAAGGTGACGACGCGGACTGGCGGTACCCATCCCTAGGCGAGCTCGGGCGGCAGCGCTTTCGGGCCGTCGGGATATAGCGAGGCAAGCTGCTCGGCCGACATCTCCAGCGTGTTCGCCAGCTCGCGCGGGGCGCCGACAACGAACCAGAGCTGGTCCGCCTCGGTGTCGTTGAAGACCTGGCGCGCCGAATCGGGCTCGACCAGCACGGTGTCCAGTGGCTCCAGGGTGAGCAGGTCGTCGTCGACGCGGATCCGGCCCGAGCCCTCGAGCAGCAGGTAGAGCTCCTCTTGGTCGAAGTGACGATGCTTGGTCGAGGCCTGGCCGGGCTTCAGTCGCCACAGCCGGGCGCCGAACTGCTTCGCCTCGAGCTGACCGCCGAGGTCGGTGTTCTCAATCCCCATCTGGTTGGACGGACGCCAGAACGCCTCCGATGCCGAGAGCTTGCGGTAAGCCACCGGCTCAATCTAGCGTTGCTCGTCAAACCGCACGCCATGGCGCTCGAGCCAGGCGAGCACGACTTCGATCAGACCCGGGAGAGCCCTGCGAAGGCGTTCGATTGCTTCGAGTACTTCGCTCGCATCGACGTCCGGTGACGCGTGCTCGAGCCGGCCCTCGATTGCGTAGGCGATGCTCAGCTCTGCGGCTTGATCGGCGGTAAGGCAGCCATCCTCGACCAGCGCCTCAAAGGTCTGTCCCGCGTGGGGGCGGCGGTAGGGCAGCAGTCCGATCAAACGCAACCCGGCGCTTGTCTTGAGGATCTCGACATAGGCATTGAGCACGGCCGAGTGATCCCCCGTGACGACCATGGTGCGATTGGCATCCTGGGGCTCAGCCGACTCGAATGTCTTCCTCCACTCGGCCGGGTCGAGAGTTCCGCCAAAGCCCTCCTCGATCGCAAGCTCAAGGGCCTTTCGGTGCTTCGCCATGGATTCGAGGAAGCGCCCAATGCGAGCTTGCTCGACCCGGAGCGCCTTCGAGCTGAGTCCCGGAGGCCCGTCGGTCATCGGGTCAACTCATCTATCGCCAGCGACGCGCCAGCCAGCTGACGACGATAGGCACGTCGAGCGCGGGCCCGAATCGCGATCCTGCGCTGCTGGAGCTCCGCCCAATCACCGTCCCGGTCAACAAGAACGCGCCCCTCATCGAGAACGCGATCGAGCAGCAACGGCGCACCCGACTCAACTCGCCGCAACTCCGCCAGGTCGACCCGGCGGTTGACGATCTGGGCCACCCGATCGACAACGTCGCTGTCCGCTGGGGAACGGCCCGGCCCGAACGAGATCAGCAGGTCGAAGTCCGAATCGTCGTCCTCATCGCCGCGTGCCACGGAGCCATAGATCACGGCAAGGCGAACCTCTCGTTGAGTCCGCAGCGCCCCGCGCAACTCAGCGAGCAGGTGCCAATGAGTTCGAAGGTACTCCCGCTCGCCCGGCGCCCACTGCAGTCGCCGCGGTCGCGTTCGGCGCGCGCGAAGGGTGCCCTGCGCGGTTGCGCGTCGAAGCGTGCGCTCCTCCACACCAAGGTCGCTTGCGAGTTCCTGAATCGGCCCCATGTAGCGGAATCATAGGCCATCTATGTGTCCGATATAAGCTTACAAGCGGTTACAAATCCAGCCCGACCAACCACCCCCCCCCCCCCCCGCTACAAAAACTCGATCACGCTGCGAATCCCACCCTGGGCCTCCATCAGCTCGAAGCCGCGGTTGACCTCGTCGAGGCCGATGCGGTGGGAGACGAAGGGGGTCAGGTCGATCTCGCCGGCGAGGTAGCGCTCGATCGGGATCGGCACCTGATCGCGACCCTTGACGCCGCCGAACGACGAGCCGGCGATGCGGCGGCCGGTGATCAGGAAGCGCGGCACGACGTCGAGGGTCTCCCCCTTGCCGGCCACGCCGGCAACCGTGCAGAGGCCCCAGCCCATGCGCGCCGCTTCGACCGCCTGGCGCATCACGGCAACGTTGCCGGTTGCCTCGAAGGTGTAGTCGGCGCCGAAGCCGCCGGTCATCTCGAGGACTTCCTCGACCGTGTTCTCGCCGGCGAGCAGCAGGTCGGTGGCGCCCTGGCCGCGGGCCAACTCGAGCCGCTCGGGCGAGAGATCGACGCAGGCGATCCGCTCGGCGCCCTGCAGGCGACAGCCGGCGACCGCGCCGAGGCCGACCATGCCGGCACCGAAGACGACGCAGGTGCTTCCCGGCTGCACCGCGGCGGTGTTGATCGCGGCGCCAAGCCCGGTCGAGAGGCCGCAGGCAAAGAGGCAGGCGTGCTCGAAGGGCGCCTCGGGGCTGACCTTGGCCAGGGCGATCTCCGGCATCACCGTGTATTCGGCGAAGGTCGAGCAGCCCATGAAGTGGCGGATCGGCTCGCCGTCGCGCGAGATGCGGGTGCTGCCGTCGGGCAGAAAGCCCTTGTTCTGCTGCTCGCGGATCGCCAGGCAGAGATTGGTGCGCGGGTCGAGGCAGTGGATGCACTCGCCGCACTGGGGCGAGAAGAGGGTGACGACGTGATCGCCGGGCGCCAGCAGGGTGACGTCGGGGCCGACTTGCTCGACCACGCCGGCGCCCTCGTGTCCGAGCACGGTCGGCGCGTAGCCGGAGGGATCAGCGCCCGAAGCGGTGTAGAGGTCGGTGTGACAGACGCCGCAGGCGGCGAGCCGGACCAGGACCTCGCCGGCGCGCGGATCGGCCAGCTCGACCTCCTGCACGCCGAGTGGCTCGCCGAACTGCTCGAGTACCGCGGCGCGCATCTTCATCGCCGTTCATCCTAAGCTGAGTCGATGAGCACGTCATGGCCATCCGCTTCCTATGCGCAGTGGAGCGAGACCTGCGACACGCTCCACGCTCACACTCAGTTGCTCGGCAAGTTGGCGGCGCAGCTGTCCCCGCCCGAGCCGCAGCTCCAACACGCCGCGCTGCGACTGTCCGCCCGCGGCTGGGAGACGCTGCCACTGCCGGCGCCCGACGGCTCGGGCTCGCTGGTCGTGGCGCTCGACCTGCACGCCCACGAGGCGGTCGCCGAGCACAGCGGCGGCGAGTCGCGTCGGGTCGCGCTGATGCCCGACCGTCCAGTGGGCGCGGTGACGGGCGAGGTGCTTGCCGCGATCGCCGAGCTCGCCGGTCCGCTCGAGATCGACCTCACTCCGCAGGAGGTGCCCTGGAACACGCCGCTTGATCAAGACGAAGAGCACGCTCGCTACGACCCCGACCAGGTCGCCACCTACTTCGAGATGGCGACCCGCGCCGCCCTCGTCCTCGCCGAGTTCCGCGCACCCTTCCGCGGCCGACGCACTCCCGTCAACGCCTGGTGGGGCTCGTTCGACCTCGCCGTCAGCCTCTTCTCGGGCCAGCCCGCCAAGCCACCGTCTGACGATTTCATCATGCGCAACTCGATGGATGCCCAGGAGGTCGCTGTCGGCTGGTGGCCCGGCGACGCCAACTACGGCAAGGCCGCCTTCTACGGCTACGCTCACCCCGCGCCGGACTCGTTCGCCGACGGCGAGATCTCACCGGCGGCGGCCCACTGGGACGCGGGCCTGGGTCAGTACATCCTCGACTGGGACGACGCACGCGCGAGCGCCGACCCTCACGCTGTCGCACTCGAGTTCTTCCACTCGGTCTTCGCCCGCGCCTGCACGGTCTGCCAGTGGGACCCAGATCTGGCCGCCAGCGTGCATGGCACCCCGCCGCCGGTCATCTAGCCGGAGGAGGACCAGATGAACCTCGACCTGGAAGCTCCGATCGTGCAGGCGGGCATGGGTGGTGGACTGAGCCGGCACGAGCTCGCTGCCGCCGTCTCGGAGGCCGGCGGCCTGGGCACGATCGCCGTCGCTGGCGCCGCGGCGATCCGCCGCGAGCTTGCCGCGGCGCGGCGGCTGACCGGGCGGCCGCTCGCGGTCAACATCCTGCTGCCGTTTGCCCGCCGCGACTGGTTCGAGGCAGCGGCAGACGCCGACGTAGTAGTCACCTTCTGGGGCAAACCGCGCCGACACACGCCGGGGGTATGGCTGCACCAGTGCGGCTCGCTCGCCGAGGCGCAGGCGGCGCACGCGGCGGGCGCCGACGCGCTCATCGTCCAGGGTGTCGAGGCGGGCGGCCACGTGCGCGGCACGATGCCGGCGCTGGAGCTCTTCGAGCGGGTGGCCGGCACCCTCCCCAGCGGCTATCCGCTTTTGCTCGCCGGCGGAATCGCCACGCGCGAGGACGTTGTGCGCGCGCTCGATGCCGGAGCCGTCGCTGCAGTTGCCGGAACCAGGTTCCTGCTCGCGGAGGAGAGCCGCGCCCACCCCGAGTACCGCAGGCGCCTCCTCGCCGCCGAGCACACGCTCCTCACCGAGCTCTTCGGTGCCGGCTGGCCAGCCCCTCACCGCGTCATCGCCAACGCCGCCACCGAACGCTGGCTCGGCGGCGATCCCCGGGGCCCGCGTCTGAACCGCGCGCTGAACCGATTGCTCGCGCCGGGAGTCCGCTACGTCCCGGCCCGCTTGCAAGGCCGAATGGCCCTCGCCCAGACCGCTGACAGCCGACTGCTGACGCCGCTTGGCCCCACCGATGACGGTCCGGCCAACCTGCTCGACGCCGGCGCTCTCTACGCCGGCGAGACCGTCGCCCGGATCGACGCAGTGAGGCCGGCAGCCGAGCTCGTGCGGACGCTCACCCCCTGACCGAATGCTCGCCCCCTCGAGTAGGTCGCGCTACCTTGACTGAAGCGAGCGTCAGCCCGGGAGAAGACATGAACAGCACGCGATCCGAGCAAGCAGTGGCGAAACCGGGCCTGGCGGCTTGGAAGCTGCCACCGATCGTGACCGGCATCGCCCTGCCGATCATTGGCGGCTTCTACGCCGGCGGCCCCGGGCTCGGCATGGCCGTCGGTGCCTTGGCCGCGGCGACGATCATCGTCCTCGCGGTTCGCAAGCCGCCGCTTCACCCGATCGTGCCCGCGGTTGCCGCGGACCTCCGCCATCGCGTCTTGATCGTTCTCAGCAGCCCACTGGACGAGACGGCGTTGGCCGAATCCATCCTGCGTCAGGTGGAGACGGAGCCCGCCGCGTCGGAGATTCTCCTGGTCGCGCCCTGCCGGCAGCGCTTCCTCGAGCGCTGGACCTCGGACGTCGGGCCCGGCCGGGAGCGGGCTCAGCGCGACCTGGTCCGCGCCGTGGCCGCGCTGGCCGCGAGCGGAGTCGAGGCGAGGGCGCGCCTCGGCGACGAGGACATCGTGCAAACGGTCGAAGACGTACTGCGCAGCTATGCCGCCAGCGAGGTGATCCTGGCCCGCAACGCCGCCGAGAGCGAGGATCGCGAGCCCGCGGCCCGAGCGCTCGGGGATCGCCTGCGGATCCCCCTTCGCACCGCGCAGATCAGTAGCCCGGGCTCACCTTCATCTTCTTGCGCTCTGACGGGTGGGCGCCGCCCTTCTTCTCCAGCGTCGTGCAGGCGAGATCGATATCGGCGGCGAGGCGGTCAACCTGCTCGCGGCTCAGTGTCTGCTTGACCAGCGCCCGCAGCACCTTCACGTCTTCGGCGTTGGGCGGCATCGTGTAAGCGGGCAGCATCCAGCCACGCTCGGCGGAGAGCTGCCAGGAGAGGTCGAACTCGTCGTAGTTCTTTTCTCCGGCGAGCTTGAAGGCAACCAGGGGCAGTTGCTCCTCGCCGTCGCCGATCAGCTCGAAGTTGCCGCTCGCCTTCAGCTTCTCCGCCAGCGCCCGGGCGTTCTGCTGCATCGCCTTCATGATGTAGGCGTAGCCCTCGTGCCCGTAGCGGACGAAGTTGTAGTACTGGGCCAGCACCATCGAGGCGCCGGTGGAGAAGTTGAGGGTGAAGGTGGCGTCGGTTTTGCCCAGGTAGTTCTCGTAGAAGACGAGGTCCTCGGCGAGGTCACTTTTCTCCCGGAAGACGAGCCAGCCGATGCCGGGGTAGACCAACCCGAACTTGTGGCCGGAGACGTTGATCGAGCGCACCTGCTCGAGCCGGAAGTCCCACTCGGAGTCGGGGTAGAGGAAGGGCCAGACGAAGCCACCGCTGGCGCCGTCGATGTGCAGTGGCACGTCGAGGCCTTTCTCGCCCTTGAGGTCGAGGAGGAGCTTGTTGATGCCGACGATGTCATCGGCGTGGCCGGTGAAGGTGGTGCCGAGCACGGCGGCGACGCCGATCGTGTTCTCGTCGATGTGAGGCTGCACGTCCTCGGGCCCGATCACATATTTGCCGTCCTGCAGCGGCACGATCCGCGGCTCGACATCGAAGTAGCGGCAGAACTTGTCCCAGACCACGTGCACGTCGCCGCCGAAGATCAGGTTCGGTTTGTCGACCGGCTTCGATTCGGCTTCGCGGCGCTGCTTCCACTTCCACTTCAGCGAGAGTGCGCCGAGCATGATCGCCTCCGAGGAGCCCTGCGTGCGAGCGCCGGTGGTCTCACCGGGGGCGTGGTAGAGGTCGGCGAGCATGCGGATGCAGCGCTGCTCGACCTCGGCCGAGATCGGGTACTCGGCGTGGTCGATGAAGTTGCGGTAGAGGTTCTCGCCGATCAGCCGCTGCGCCTCGGGCTCCATCCAGGTGGTGACGAAGGTGGCGAGGTTGCGGTTCGGGTCACCCTCCAGCGCCAGTTCCTCGTCGACCAGCCGCATCGCGTCGAGGGCGGACATGCCACTCGCCGGGAAGGGGCCGTCGGGAGCATCCTCGGTGAGGAAGCGATTGCCATAGAGCTTGGCGGCATCTTCACCGCTGAGTGGTTGGTTCATGACGCTCCAGTCGTGGTCGCAGGGAGGGCGAGCGTACCCGACGTTTGCACCCGATTCGCCCACCGTGAGAGCATGGTCCGACGATGAGTGACTTCCTGGTCAAGCGCGACGAGCTGCGCGAGTGTCGTATTGCCGAGTCGGAGCCACCCGCGGTCGGACCTGGAGAGGCGCTGCTGCGGGTCGACAGCTTCGGCCTCACCGCCAACAACGTCACCTACGCGGTGATGGGCGAGGCGATGTCCTACTGGGACTTCTTCCCCGCCGAGGACGGCTGGGGACGGGTGCCGATGTGGGGTTTTGCCGAGGTCGAGCGCAGCGAGACCGAGGGCGTTGAGGTGGGCACCCGCGTCTACGGCTACCTGCCGCCCTCCTCTCACTTGCTGGTGATCCCGGCGAGCGTCAACGCCGCCGGCTTCACCGACGGCTCGCCCCACCGGGCGGCGCTGCCCTCGGCCTACCACCGCTACCTGGCCGCCGGCAGCGACCCCTTCTACAGCGCCGGCAGCGAGGACGTCCAGATGCTGCTGCGGCCACTCTTCTTCACCTCGTTTTTGATCGACGATCAGCTCGCCGACGAGGACCTGACCGAGCGCGGCCCGATCGTGATCTCCAGCGCCTCAAGCAAGACCGCGATCGCCGCCGCCTTCCTGCTGGCGCGCCGCGATGGGGTCGAGCTCGTCGGCCTCACCTCGACCCCGAACAAAGAGTTCGTCGAGGGCCTCGGCATCTACGGGCGCACCGTCACCTACGAGGAGATCGACTCGCTCGACGAGGGTCCCGCGACCTACGTCGACATCGCCGGTGACGGCGCGGTGCGCCAGGCGGTCCATACCCACTTCGGCGACGAGCTCGCCTACTCGATGACCGTTGGAGTGACCCACTGGGAGGAGATCGGCTCGGGCCAGGGTGACCTCCCGGGGCCGACGCCAACCTTCTTCTTCGCCCCGGCCCGGGTCGAGAAGCGCTCCGCCGACTGGGGCCCGGCCGAGCTGGAGCGTCGCGTCGCCGAGGCCTGGCACCCCTTCTGCGAGTGGATTGCCGGCTGGCTCGAGGTGGACCGCGGCCAGGGCTTCGAGGCTGTCAAGAGCGCCTACCTCAAGGTGCTAGAGGGCCGCGTAGGCCCCAAAAGCGCCCACGTCATCTCGCTTTAAGCAACCTCAACGACCCACCCACCCAAACCGCGCCTGCTCCGGTGCGCTTTATGTGGCCCAGAGCCACATAAAGCGCACCGGAAGGTTCAGGCTGCCTTGAGCATGCGGGAGATGCGACTGACGACCGCGGTTGGTTCGTCTCTGACCTGGTCCCAGGTAATCCGGGCGGTGCGGTAGCCAGCGGCGACGAGGACTTGGTCGCGTTTGCGGTCTCGCTGGAAGGCCATCGGGGTTCCGTGAGTCTCTTCGCCGTCGGTCTCAATCGCCAGGCGCTGCTTCTCCCAGAACAGGTCCACCTCGAGGAAATGCCCATCGATGCGCAACTTCACGTTGGTTCGCGGAACAGGCAGTCCTTCTTCGATAAGGCAAGGAAAGAGCCGCGCCTCGAGGCGGCTACGCAATACCGGGCGCCGCTCCACGGTGTTGCGCCACGGAGCCAAGATCGCGCGCAGGCGAGGAGCGCCGCGCCTTCGTCCCCGGGCAAGGATCCGATCGACCTCGTCGATGTCAAGCATGCGCAGGATCGCCGCCTGCTCAACGAGACGCCGCATCGAGCTCCATCCGGTCCTCCCCGCCATGTCCACCAAGGTTCGGGAGACAGTCGTACATGGAATCCTGTCCCGGATCTCGATCTCATCCCCCTCGGGCATTCGTACGCGATGCCAGCGAATGCCTTCGATCTTGCGGCCGGACCAACTCGGGGGGATGACCTCCACCACCGGTAGTCGCTTGTCCCACAAGCCAAGCAGCTCGGCAGCGCTTCCGTGAGACAGAACCGCGCCGCCGCCACAAGAGAGCACCGCAGCAAGCAGGCGACCCTGTCTGGTGATCGCGCCGATGGCCGACCGCGAACGTGCCGCGGAAAAGCGGCTGCAGGGAGCCGGACGACGTTCGGTCGGTTATTTCGGCGTCACTGAGCCCCAGCGCCCGCAGCTGACTTCGGGAGACAACACCGTGCTGCTGAGTAGCCGCCGCCGCAATCGCGTGGCTGAAGCTTCCGGTGCGCCTTTTGTGGTCCACGGCCACATAAGGCGCACCGGAACCGTGTTCGCCCCGTCGGGGCGGGCGCTAGATAGCGCGGGCGAGGACGAGGACGCCGAAGCCGAAGGGCGGGTCGTGCAGGGTGCCGTCGGAGCGCCGGAGGTAGGCGGTACGCGCTTGCTCCTGATCGAGCGCACGCTCGGATCGAAGCCCGAAGCGCGACAGAGTCTCCTCAACGCGGCCCTCGGGGATGCCCCACCGGAAGGGCTCACCGGCTTCGGCGGCGCCCTTGCGCGCCTGCGCGGCGTAGGGATAGTCACGTGACCCGTCGACGACCTCGGCCCAGACGGCGTCGAAGACGATCGAGGCCGGGGGGTCGCGATGCTCGCCAACCCACGTAAGCACCTCCGCGACCGCATCTTCGGGTAGGTAGAGGCTGACGCCCGACCAGACGAACAGCGTGCGGGCGGAGCGATCGTGTCCGGCCGCGGCGAGCGTCGCGTCGAGCTCGTCACGGTTGAAATCGATCGGCACGTAGGTCACGTGATCAGGCTCGCGCCCCAGCAGGTCGCGAATACGCTCGCGCTTCGAAGCTTGGCTGGCAGGGTGATCGACCTCCATCACCCGCACCCCTTTCAGCTGCGCGGCCAAGCGATAGGGACGGGAGTCGAGCCCGGCGCCGAGCAGGACAAGCTCGTCCAGACCGGCGGCCACCGCGTTGAGCACGACCTCGTCAATGAACTTGGTTCGCCCGATCTCGTAGGTGTAGGCGCCCGGGACCCTCCGCTTGGCGACACGCACCATCAGTGCCCGAGTGGCCCGGTACTTGGCGAGGGTGGTGACGTTGAGACCGCCGAGAAAGCCGGCCGCCATCTGATCCGGACAGCGGACGGCGGGGTCTCTCTCAAAAGCGCCCATAGCCCTCAGCGCGCACACCGCCTCAGCCGTACTGCGCGGAAACAGTGGATTTCGCCCGCGCTCACCGAGTGCCATTTTTTAGACGCTAGCTGGGTGGCTTCAGCCTGGTCTTTTCGACCCGGGCCAGCTTGCGTTTGAGGCGCTGAAATTCTTCCTCTTGCTTTTCGGTGCGTTTGTGGCCCCTATAGGCAAGGTTGTTGCGCTCCAGGGGGTCGGTCTTGAGGTCGTACATCTCCCACTGCGGCGGCACCGGGTTTTCGCTGGTGTCGTAGTACTTGGCCAGCTTCCAGCGGCCTTCGCGGATGCTGACGATGTGGTTGGGCGGTTTCGGGTAGGGCTTACTTTTCTGGCCTGACTGGTAGTCGTCGTAGGTGAAGACGACGTAGTCCTGGACCGAGTTTTTGGTCGAGGGATGCAGGACCAGCTTCGAGTAATCGACCCCCTGCCACTTGGCGCGGGCGCTCAGCGGTGCGGCCGCCAGGCTGGCCAGGGTCGGCAGGAAGTCAACGTGGGAGACCAGGGCGTCGGTCTGGTGGGGCTTGGGGAAGAGCTTCGGGTTGGAGTAGACGAGCGGCACCCGCGTCGCCTCCTCGTAGAAGTTGAAGTTCTTCTGCCGCAGGCCGCCGTGGGCGAGGCCCATCTCCCCGTGGTCGGCCGTGCGCACGATCAGCGTGTCCTCGAAGAGGCCGGTCTCTTCGAGCTTGTCGAGCACGTTGACCAGGTAGCTGTCGGAGGAGCGCATCAAGTTGCCGTAGAAGTTGAGGTAGTTGCGCATCTGTTCTCTGTTTTTCGGCTTCCCGGTCAGGTTGAAGATCTCGAGGAACTGTTTCTGGACAGTGGGCTTGGTCGAGAGGTCTTCTCCGGCCGTCGCCGGGGCGTGGATGTTGCCCTCAAGCCAGCTGCCGTCATAGCCCGCTTCGTCGAATGATTTGCTCGGGTAGAAGAGGACGTCGTGGGGGTTGACGACCGAGATCACCATGAAGAAGGGTTGCTGTTGGGCCGCGGTTGAGCTGAGGTACTGCAGCGCCCCCTCGGTACCTTCGGCGACGTTGCCTTCCTGGTCGATGAAGCGGCCATCGTTGTCGATGTAGCCGCCGCCGGCCTCGGGGACCGTCTGGTTGGCGCCGGCGTCGGGTGGGTTCCAGCGCAGGAAACCGTACTTTTCGAGATCCGAGGGCTGCGCGTCTTCTTTTTGGGCCGGTTTCGAGCAGTGCCACTTGCCCTTGTAGACAACGTTGTAGCCCGCCGCCTTCATCACCGTCGCCAGGTTCTTCAGGTCCGTAGGAAGACTCACCTGTGGGTTTTCAGGCGGTTCCATGTCTTCCTCAAGTGTGTACTTGACCCCGTGTTGGGCGGGGAAGTAGCCGCTCATCAGGGTCGAGCGCGCTGGCGAGCACATGCAGGCATTGGTGAAAGCGCGTTCGAAGCTGAGCCCATGCTGACGTAGTCGCCGCATTCCCGGCAGGTTCTGGCGCAGCCAGTTCTGCGGGAAGTGCTGAATCGCCCGCTCCTGGTCGGTGAGGAAGAGGATGATGTTCATCCCGGCGACGTCCTTGCGCTTGCCCTTTTTCACCGCGGCAAGCGCCTGCTCAACGCCGGCGCCCTGAGCCAGCAGCGCGGCCGCGGCGACGCTGGCGCCGGAGCCGATCAGTTCCTTGCGGGTCAGCCCGCCATCGCGTTTTTCACCATCGCTCATTTGTTCCTCCGGAAGATGTCGACGGCGTTGCTGCCGAACGAGGTCGAGTAAAGAAAACGGCCGTCGGGACTGAGCGCGATCGAGCTGACGCCGCGCAGGGCCCGCGCCCGGGTGCAGCCCGGCACCGAGTGCGGCGCGAGGCAACCGCTGCGACCCGGCTTCTGCTTCACCTTGCCGACCTTCTTGCCGCGGTCGAGGACGTCGATGGCGCTGTTGGCGAAGGCGGCGACGTAGACGTTGTCCCCGTCGGGCGAAATCGCCAGGCCCTCCGGAGCACGCAGGGCGCGGCCGAAGGAGCAGCCGGCGGCGCGCAGCCAGATCAGGCAGCCGGCCGTGCCCTGCTTCTGGGCCAGGCCGCCAGTGCTGCGCGAGCGAGTGAAGGCAGTGACGCTGTTGCTGAACAGCGAGGTGACATAGACGTCTCCACCCGGGTTGAAGGCAACCGCGTTGGCACCGCCCAGTTCGACCCCGACCGTACAGCCGGCGAGGGCGCTGTTGACGATGCAACCGCTGCCATCGCTGGCCTGGGTCAGGTTGCCGGTCGACTGGTCCCGCGCCAGGGTGACGACCGCGTTGGAGAGGGCGCTGGCGACGTAGACGCTTGCCCCGTCACCGCTAATCGCCATGCCCTCAGGGGCGCCGAGGGCGATGCCGAGGGCACAGCCGCTGATCGCTTCGGCGATGCAGCCGCTGCTGTCACCGGGCTGGGTCAGCGCACCGCTGACAGGATCGCGATCAAAGACCGCGACCGCGTTGCCGAAGAAGGAGCCGACGTAGACGTTCTCGCCTTTGGGGCTGACGACCACGACATCCGGGCCAACCAGGGCGCGCCCCACGGCGCAGACCGGGATCGGCACGCCGGCGATGCAGCCGGCGCTCGCCGGCAGTTGGGTCAGGGCGCCGCTCTTCTGGTTGCGCTGGAAGACGCTGATCGAGTTGCTCGCCCGCGAGGTGGCGTAGACGTTACGGCCGTCCGGGCTGACCGCGACCGAGTTGGGACCGTCGAGGCCGATCGCCGTGGCGCAGTGACTGGCGCCTTTGGCGGCGATGCATCCCGCCGCCCCGCTCGGTTGGGTGAGGGCGCCGCTGCGGGGGTTGCGGCGGAAGATCGCGATCGCGTCGCTCTGCGAGGAGGCGACGTAGACGTTCTTGCCGTCGGGGCTGAGCGCAATCGCGCGCGAGCCCATGAATGGCCCAGGACCCCTCAGCGCGCGAGCCACCCCGCAGCTCTTTTCCTTGCCGCGAGCAGAGCTATCGACAAGGCAGCCGTTCTTGCCGGCCAGCTGGGTGAGGGTTCCCGCCCTGCCACCCGGAGCCTGGTGTTTCGAGCCGTTCGCGGCGAAAGCGCTCAGCGGCAGCAGCAGAAGAGCGACCGAAGCCACCAGCGCCGCCGGCAACCAGCGGACTAGGGGTCGCTCTCGAGGGTGAGGGGGCACGCGGGGCGAGCCTATTGCGCCCCGCGGACACCCACCCACCGCTCAATGCTTACTCACCTCGAGGTTGCCGAGCACGCCGATGCGGATTCCCAGCCAGGGATAGGTGGCGGTGTAGAAGGTGTTGTCCTGCGGCTGCAGGCCAACCGCCGAGAGCCAGAGCTGGTAGACGGGCGCGTTGGAGATACCGCCGTGGAGGCGGCGCCAGACGCGGCCGTGGGCGCCGCTGCGACCCGAGGGCGGCGCGGTGATCGTGTCGGTCCACTCGACCGCGTTGCCACCCTGGTCGAGCGTGCCCCATGGCGATCTGGTCTTGGCCTGGCCGACCGTCTCGAGGCTGCCCTGGTAGGCCTTTTCGTAGGTCGAGGCCTTGATCCCGAGGGGATTCACCGTCGCGCAGGTTGTGGCGCTGAAGGCGGAGGGGCACCAGCTTGGCGCCGGGGTTTCGGATGCGTGGAAGTTCGCCAGCGGCTGGGTCGAGTCGTTGGTGACGTCACCGGTGGTGGGATTCAGCGTGGTCTGGTGCGGCGCGCTCGCCCCTTCGTCGCCAAAGGCACCGGGGTTGGTCGGGTACTGCCAGTAGGAGTACTTGCCGCCGCCGTTGGGGTCGTAGTAGGCCGCCTTGATCCACTCGTTCTGGCTGGGAATGACGAAGCCGGTCTTGTGCGAGCGGGTCATCGCCCGCTTATGCATGTCATACATCCCGACCTCGGTCTGACGTGAAAGCCGCACTCGGTAGGTGACGTACCTGAAGGTGCCGGCGGCACTGGTCTGCTTGGAGAGAACCCGGCCGTTGTAGAGAGAGTTGGCGAAGCGGGCCGAGCGCAGGAAATTGGCGAAGCCATAGGGCTTGTCGGCCCATTCCGGCGAGGCAACCGAGTAATGGTGACCGGCTGACACACTCGCGGAGAAATCGATCTGGCCGTACTTCGGCCATTCCGTGCCGCTCTCGGTCGAGCTGTAGAGCTTGTGTTTGTTACGGCCGGCGGGGTCGGCGGTGTTGAGAAAGGCCACGTACTGGGCAACCGTCACCTCGAGCTGGCCGATGCCGTAGCGGTAACCGACCGAACCGACCTGCTGGCAGGGAGGCTGTTTTTCCGCCGGCACGACTTCTGCACACGACGAGTAGACGGCATCCGTAAAGGGAACGATCCCGACCGAGGGATTGCCCGGAGCGCCAACCGTCGCCATCTTGAAGGTGAGCACGGGAGGCGCCAGAGCGGCCCCCGAAGCGGCCGGCCCGACCAGCGCCAGCGCCGTCACCAGGCCAAGCGCAAGCAGCAGGCGATTTTTCAGAGCAATAGAGACAACTCGACGAGTTCGCATTCGTCCTCATCGACGCCTGGCCGGAATGCTTGAGGCTGACGAAATCCGGGGAGTAGGTTGCAAGCAAGGAACCCTGTGGACCATGAAACGAGCGAAAGGAACGCGATGACGACCCCCCTCGACGGCACTGTCGCCCTGATCACCGGCGCCAGCAGCGGCATCGGCGAGGCGACCGCGCGGGCGCTGGCGGCGCAGGGAGCCAAAGTCGCTGTGGCGGCCCGCCGACTCGAACGGCTGGAGCGCCTGGCCAGCGAGATCGGCGGCGAGGGTCACACCGCCCTGGCGATCCAGTCCGACATCACCGACCAGGAGCAGGCGATTGCCGCGGTCGATCGCACCGTCGATGAGCTCGGCCGCCTCGACGTCCTCGTCAACAACGCCGGCCAGATGCTGCTCGGCCCGATCGAGGAGGCGCCGACGGAGGAGTGGGACCGGATGATCGACCTCAACCTCAAGGGCCTGATCAACACCACCCACGCCGCCCTCCCCCACCTCCTCGCCGCCGCCGAGGAATCGCAGCGCGGCTGCGCCGACGTGGTCAACATCAGCTCCGTCGCCGGCCGCATCGCCCGCTCGGGCTCGGGCGTCTACAACCTGACCAAGCACGGGGTCGGCGCCTTCAGCGAGTCCTTCCGCCAGGAGTTCGCCTCGCGCAAAGTCCGCTCGACAATCATCGAGCCGGGCGCCGTCGACACCGAGCTCACCGATCACATCCGCGACGGCGTGCGCGAGCAGGTGCGGAGCCGCTTCACCGAGATCAAGTCACTCGAAGCCACCGACATCGGCGACGCGATCGCCTACGCGGTCACCCGCCCCTGGCACGTCAGCGTCAACGAGATGCTGATCCGCCCGACCGAGCAGGTCGGCTGAGCGCCCTCACGGGATCGCATGGCCGCGATCGCGACTATCGGCGTCTACGGCTTCGAGCGCGCGACCTTCCTCGCCACCCTCACCGGGGCGGGAGTTGACCTGGTGCTTGACGTGCGCCAGCGCCGCGGGGTG
>DATMIH010000150.1:0-2144 GCA_035554595.1 Solirubrobacterales bacterium | reverse complement strand
CGCTGCGTCGACACCCTGACCTTCTCCGCCACCGAGGCGCGCAAGCTGACTGGCGGCACGGTGCCGATGGAAGCCTCGCCGGCCGGCGTCGGCAAGCTCGGCGTGATGCTGCGCGTCCCTTATGGAGTGGTGGGCGCGATCAGCCCCTTCAACTTCCCGCTCAACCTGGTCGCCCACAAGCTTGGCCCGGCGATCGCCGCCGGCAACGCGATCGTGCTCAAGCCCGCCGGCCAGACGCCGGTCTCGGCGCTGAAGCTGGCCGAGATCCTGGTCGAGGCGGGGCTGCCCGACGGCTGGCTCAGCGTCATCCCCGGCCCCGGCAAAGAGGTCGGCAACGCGATCGTCGAGCACGAGCTGACCCGCGCTCTCACCTTCACCGGCTCGGCCGGGGTCGGCTGGGGCATCCGCAGCAAGGTGCCGCACAAGAAGGTCAACCTCGAGCTCGGCTCCAACGCGCCGCTGATCGTCAACGTCGACGGCGACTGGGAGACGGCCGCCGACAAGGCGAAGCTGCACGCCTTCTCACACGCCGGCCAGAGCTGCATCTCGATCCAGCGCATCCTCGTTCACGAGGAGATCGCCGACGCCTTCACCGAGCGGCTCGTCGCAAACACCGAGACCCTGCGGGTCGGCGACCCGCTCGACGCCGAAACCGATGTCGGCCCGCTGATCACGCCCGGCGACCGCGACCGGGTGAAGGAGTGGATCGACGAGGCGGTGTCCGCCGGCGCCAAGCTCTTGACCGGAGGCGGGCTGGTCGACGAGGGCCGCTGCCTGGCCCCGACCCTGCTCGGCGCCCCGCCGCGCGACGCCAAGGTCTGGTGCGAGGAGATCTTCGGGCCGGTGGCGACGGTCGACCGCTTCTCCGACTTCGGCGCGGCGCTGGCGATGGCCAACGACTCCAAGTTCGGCCTGCAGGCCGGCGTCTTCACCCGCGACGTCGGCCGTGGCATCGAAGCGGCCAACACGCTCGAGTTCGGCGGCGTGCTGATCAACGAGGTGCCGACCTTCCGCGCCGACCAGATGCCCTACGGCGGCGTCAAGGACTCGGGCAACACCCGCGAGGGTCCCGCCTTTGCGGTGCAGGAGCTGACCGAGGAGCGCTTCGTAACTCTCCAGTAGTTCAGCTCTCCAGTAGTAAAAATTAGGTACCCTTCTCCTCACGTCCAGCGAGTGAAGGGGAGAGCATGAGGTTGAGCGGAGCAGCAGCCCGGTTGGGTGCGATGTTTGCGGTTCTGGCCTTGTCCCTGGCAATGACGGCGATCGCTGTCGCCGCGGTCTCGGACACGGAAGGGCAGACCACGCTCAGTCAGCGGATCGTCCCAGCCGCCCCGGGCAGCTTCCGCTTCCTGCAGCTGGGCGAAGGCGAGCCCTACACGGTGCGCGAAGAACTGGCCGCTGCCAACCCGGCACGGGTCGAAAAACGCACCTCGCTCACCTACTTCGGCCAGCTCTCCGACTTCCAGCTCGCCGACGAGGAGTCACCGGCCCGGCTGGAGATCATCGACCCGCTCTCGACTCCGCTCAACCTCCCCTTCGGTGCTGCCTGGCGTCCCTGGGAGGCGCTCGAGCCGCAGATCGACGACTCGATGATCCGCCAGATCGACCGGTTCACGGCCGCCAGCCCAGTCGCCAACGGCAACGGCTCGCACAGCCCGATGGACTTCACGATCGACACCGGCGACTCCGCCGACAACCAGCAGCTGAACGAGACCGAATGGGTGCGGACCCTGCTCGAGGGCGGCACGCTCAACCCCAACAGCGGCGTCGACAAGAAAAAATATTCAAACCTGCTCTGCCCCAACCTGCTGGTGCCGGGAGCCGCCGAGGCCGCCCGATACACCGGCGTGCAGGACTACAACGACTACTTCGAGGGCACCTTCCCCGAGTTCTACGACCCCAACAGCCCGCAGGGCCCGCACGCCGCCTGGCCCAAATACCCGGGCCTGATGGACAAGGCGCAGCAGTCCTTCACCGCCGCCGGCCTCAAAGTGCCCTCCTACGTCGCCTTCGGCAACCACGACGCGCTGGTCCAGGGCAACGCGGCGGCCAACGCCGCCTTCGAGGCGGTCGCCACCGGCTGCCTGAAGCCGATCGGCCCGGTGCCCAATCCTGAAAACGCGCCGGCGCTGCTGACCTCGCTG
>DATMIH010000149.1:0-3022 GCA_035554595.1 Solirubrobacterales bacterium | reverse complement strand
ACTCGAACCCACAAGCGCTTGCGCGCAGCGGCTTTTGAGACCGCCTCCTTTACCAGTTTGGACACCGCCGCTTGCTCAACCATTCTACGGCCAAAGCTAGATCCAGCATCGGGCGCGAATGCGTGAACCGCGCGCTTTGGGGGAGAGGCGCTACAGAGTCGACGCAGGCCCTTAACGGGCGGCCGCTACGCCGGCAGCGGGGCGCCGTCGTCGGGCGAGGCACCGGCGCCGTAATCCTCGCCGTAGCCGATCGGGCGCTCCTCCTCGACGTGCCAGTTCTGGTTGAAGCCGTAGAGGGCGACTGCGATCAGGACCAGTTGCAACAGGGCGAGGATGATGACCAGCGTGCCGATCACGGGGGAGGGGAGCAGTCCTTCGTCGAAGCCGGCCTTGTCGCGGGCGAACCAGCTGTTGGCGCCGACCGCGCAGAGGATCGCCAGGATCATTGAGAGCGCGGCGGCGACCGGCAGGATGCCGCGGCTCCAGCGGAAGACGAGGAAGGCGAAGAAGGCGTAGAGAGCGGCGTAGATCAGGCTGATGACACCCATGCCACCGCCGCCGGTCATCAGCGAGAAGCCGGCTATCGCCACTAGGGCCGCGAGGCCGGCCGTCGCGGCAAGCAGAAAGACCAGCACGAACCTGGTCGTGACCGACCCGGCTTTTTCCCGATTTGGCCGCCACAGTTCGTAGCCCGGCCTGACCTCTCCTACCGCCACGCAAACGATCATAGAATCTAGGAGCGACGCAGCATTGGTCGCGCGTTAAGCCCGGCTTGCCGGGTGCCACGCGGGCGTGGCGGAATCTGGTAGACGCGCCGGCTTTAGGTGCCGGTGCTCGAAAGAGCGTGGGGGTTCGAGTCCCTCCGCCCGCATTCATCAGTCCTTTGGTCCCACGAACGAGTCGAGCAATGCCACGCTACGGCGATCGGCGATCGAGATGTTCTTGTAGCTCGACCTTGTCCAGCGGATCGCCAGTTGGTCGCAGGACTCGCAGAATAGGCGCTGGATGTCGCGCGAGAGGTTCGTGAAGAAGTGCCCTTGGCTTTGTCTCGACGGTGCGCTGGATAGCTTCCAAGCACTCATCGACTATCGCCGGATACCTCGGATCGAGCGAGATTTCGAGAACCTGCGATCGGCTGGATGCCTTTGACAGGTAGCCGTCCCCTAGGTAAAAGCCGAGCAGATAGCAGTAGCTGTGCGGATCGGGCGGTCTCCATTTGGACGGCCTGCTGCAGTCTTGTCGCGGAACGCCGATGGTCCGCCAGCGCTGAACCGAACTGCGACTGATGCCCGTTCTCCGCCCGATCTCATAGTCGCTAAGACCTTTGCCGAGAAGAGAATTGACCGCATTCGTATCTTCGGCTGAGCATCGACTTGGCACGAACGTATGTTCGCAATATCGTCAGACGGCGCTCGGCGGCTGGAGTCGTAGACTTCGCCGCCTCCCCGGGGGAGTGAGTTAACGGCTATGCGCACGGTCTCCAAAACCGTGAATCCGGGTTCGAATCCCGGCTCCCCCGCTCCTCACTCAGGACTATGTGGCTTGATGACGGCGCTGACGTAGAAGAAGCCCAAGAGGAAGCGCTTGGTATCGACCGGCCCGTACTTGGCGAGGTCACTCCATGGATCGGAGTAGGCGTCGCCAGGGGCGTACTTCACTAGAAGGCGGGCGATTGGATTGAGCAGACGGTAAGGGCCGCCCTGGGTCAAGCCCATGTCCAAGACGACGACGCGCGAGGCGGGGCGCAGGCGCTTCCATGCCCGCGCCAGGGCGGGCCGTGGTTCGGGCATGGCCGAGTAGCTGAGACTGAACAACACACCGTCGACGTCACGGTCGATCTCGAGTTGGGTGGCGTCCTGCTGGAGCAGCTCGACATTCGGCCAGCCGTGTTGCTCGATCAGCTTGCGCGCCTCGGCCAGCATCCCCGGCGAGGCATCGACGCCGATCACGGTCCCGCTCGGGCCGACCGCCTCGACCAGGTAGGGGAAGTTGCGCCCGCTGCCGGCACCGATCTCCAGAACGGTGTCGCCGGGCTTCAGCCCGAGTGCGGCCACGGCTCTGCGTCGGGCCGGCGGGAAGACCAGGTACAGCGGCTCGAGCGTGCTGTAGGAGCGGGCAATGCGGTCGTATCGCCGGGTGTTGGCGCTCTGGGACCTGCGAGTGGGATGGGCTTCCATGGAAGAGGAATCTATGAGTTTCTCTCCTCGTCACATTTCCTTCCTACGGTGGCCACTCCTGGTACTTCGAAGAAGGAGCGGCGAATGCGTTTGAGGCAGGCAGTGGCGATCCCGGCGGTAGCGGCGGTCGCGCTCAGTGGGGCGGTGGCGTTCGGTGGCTGCGGCAGTGACTCCAACGCGGCGACCTCGACCGGTAGCTCCACGACGGAGGCGATGAAGCACGAGGGCGACTCGATGAAGCACGAAGGAGACGCAATGAAGGACGAGGGCCACGCCATGAAAGACAACGGCGAAGCGATGAAGCACGAGGACGGGACGATGAAGGACCAAGGCGACTCGATGAAGCACCAAGGTTCCTCGGGCGACCACATGGAAGGTTGAGCCGCGGCTCCTTCCTCTTCGTAGATCAGAGGGCGAAAGGCTTTTGAGATGGCACTGCTGATCATCTTCGGATTCATCGCCGGCGCGGCCACGGCGCTGTCGCCCTGCGTGCTGCCGGTGCTGCCGATCGCGCTCTCGGCAGGAGCTACCGGCGGCCGGCGGCGGCCGCTCGGGGTCGTCGCCGGGCTGGCGGTCTCCTTCACCTTTGCCACGGTGGCGGCGGTCTACGTCATCTCTGCCCTCGGCCTGCCCAACGACTTCCTGCGCAAGCTGGCGATCGTCGTCTTGCTCGGCTTCGGGATCGTGCTGATGATCCCGAAGCTGGCGGCGCGGCTGGAGGCTTGGATGAGCCAGTTCGCCAGCCGTGCCGGCGTCGCCAAAGGCAAGGGCGACGGTTTCTGGTCGGGGACCGCGGTCGGCGCCAGTCTCGGCCTCGTCTACGCGCCCTGCGCCGGGCCGATCCT
>DATMIH010000148.1:0-13439 GCA_035554595.1 Solirubrobacterales bacterium | reverse complement strand
ACGCCGGAGAACCTCGCCGACAAGGCCGCCGACAAGGAGCGCTTCAAGGCATCACGGGGTTTCGCCAAGCGGGTCAAGGAGATCCTTGGTGACGCCCCCGACATCGTCTTCGAGCACGTCGGCCAGGCGACCTTCCCGACCTCGGTTTTCGTCTGCAAGCCGTTCGGCAAAGTCGTCATCTGCGGCGCCACCTCGGGCTTCCAGCTCGACTTCGACGTGCGCTACCTGTGGATGCGCCAGAAGCAGATCATCGGCTCGCACTTCGCCAACGCCTATGAGTGCATGAAGGCCAACCAGCTAATGGCCGAGGGCAAGGTCCGCCCCGTGATCTGGCAGACGATGGGCTTCGACGGCGTCGCCGAGGCGCACCAGCTGCTGCACGAAAACAAGCATCTCGGCAAGATCGCGATCCTGGTCGGGGCGGAGTCCGAGACCGATGGACAAAACGTGGATGGCCCGGGCGCAATCCGGGCGGAGGTGGGCGCATGAGCGAGGTCTGCGTACTGGACTGGCACATCGCTCCCTTCCGGGCCGATCGCTGGCTCGACATCTGGGAGCCGGCGGCGGCGCGGATGCCCGCCTACGGCGCCAAGAGCTGGTCGCTGACCCGCGCGGTCGACGACCCGCTCTCCTTCCGCCAGTCCTCGCTCTGGAAGAGCCGCTCGGACTTCGAGCGCTACTGGTTCTCCGAGGAAATCGAGAAGGCGCGGACCGCCTGCATCGACCTCTACGACATCCCGCTGCTGCCCAGCTGGCACACCCTGCTCGCCGCCGAGTAGGGCGGCGAGACCCCGGCGCCGCGACTAGCGGCCTTTCGGCTTCAGCACCTTCCAGGTGAACTTCGTCGGCTTGCCCTGCTTGCCGCCGGCAATTGCCACCACGGCAAAGCTGTGCGATCCGGGCTTCAATTTCTTGTAGGTCTGCGGTGAGCGGCAGGCCTTGTAGGCGCCCTTGCCGAGCTTGCACTTGAAGCGGCTATTTGCCGCGGAGAACTCAAAGCGGGCCGTCGTGCTGCGGGTGGCCTTCGGCGGGTGCGCCTTTAGCGTCACCTTTGGCGGAGCAGTGCCATCCACCGTGACCGGGGGGATAACCGTCGCGGGACGATTCTGGACCGGGGGTTTCGGTCCTTCCGGTTCCGTTCCCGCGAGGGCATATTCAACCGTGTAGTTCGTGGGGGCAGATGGGGCCTCGACCGTATGGACGCGGGCGCCTCCGTCCGACCACCCTTTCCAGACATAGGCCCGACCGCCCACTTCAGCCGTTGGCGGAGCGGTAAGTGTCACGCCGGAGCCTTCGATCGCTTCGACCCCAAACGGCGTGGCTTGCGTCTCCAGTCCTGCCGAAAGGACGATGCCCGGTGGATCGGAGCGCATGCCGAGGAAGGAGACGTTTGGGTAGAGGTTCACCGCAGTGGTCGAGGAGAGGCCGCGGGCATCGGTCGCCGTCAAGCTCAATTCGATGTGCGACGGCAGGTCGTGGTCGGGCGCGATCAGAGTCCCCGATTCACGCGCCGGAAAGACTTGCAGCGGGTGCGCGTGGCAGGATTCCGGCCCGCCGGGACAGTGGTAGAGACGCGAACGCCAGTAGAGGCGGGCTTTTTCCAGCGGGTCTCCGTTGCCTTCGGTCGCACTGCCGGCGAAGTCGATTGCCTGGCCCACGCCCCAACGCAGACCATCGCTCGGTTCTTCGATTTCCGGCTGGGGCGGCGTGTCGCCGGGGTACACGGTGAGCTGGGCAACGCTCTCATGACCACCGGGATCGACCACCCTCACCGAGGCGGTCCGGTTTACCGCCCCGGCGTAGCTTTCCGTCTTCGTGCTTGCGGTCGTCGGTGGATCGAACGTGCCATCGCCGTCAAGGTCCCATTCGTATTTGAGCGCCTGTCCTTGTGGGTCGCTCGATTCTCCCGCGTCGAAATGCACCGTCAGCGGCAGCGTCGCGCCAGAGACCTGGTCGGCTTTCAGCCGCGCCTGCGGCGCCTCCGGGTCGTAGTGAATCCGGTGGATCGCACCTGGGCCGTATTCGTCGCCGTAGAGGTTGACGTAGAAGAGGTCGCCTTCGGGCCCAACCTCGATGTCGACCCCCGGGTAAAGCCCTCCTTCTGTCAGGAACGGTTCGACCTTGGAAGGGTCGGGGCGACCGTCCTCGCCGGTGCGCATCACGTAGATGCAGCCGCGCACCGCGTCGGCGAAGAAGAGGGCACCGTGGTATCCGGGATAGTCGGTTCCCTCATAGAAGGCGAGCCCGGAAATCGCGGAGCCCGGTTCGTAAGGACAAGGATCTTCGGGCGTGACCCCCGAGCTGTGCGAGTAGTAGAAGAACGGCTGGGACGTCGACCCGGGCGTCGCGTAGAGGTCGTCGCAGACTTTCAATCCGCGGAACTCGTACAGTTCGCGCTTTTCCGGGCCCTCGTAACAAGGCCAACCGGAGTTGAAGAGCTGACTCGGTGAGGGGCTGAAGCGGTCGATCTCCTCGTATACCGAGGAGCCGACGTTGTCGA
This sequence comes from Solirubrobacterales bacterium, assembly GCA_035554595.1. Taxonomy (GTDB): domain Bacteria; phylum Actinomycetota; class Thermoleophilia; order Solirubrobacterales; family 70-9; genus VRUE01. Next base: position 10,939 of record DATMIH010000148.1, on the reverse strand, counting down.
CGTAGACCTCTTTCGTATCCGGGTCAATGGCGAAGCGGAAGGGGTTGCGGAAACCCTTGCCGACGATCCTGCGTTCGTTTTCGCTTGCGCCGAAGCTCGCGAAGAGTGGGTTGCCGGGCACGCCTTCGCCCGTTTCGGGATCGATCCGAATGATCTTGCCGCCGAGCCTTTGCGAGTTCTGGGAGCGCAGAGCACCGCCCTCGGCATCGGGCGGTTCCTCGAGGCCCCCCACTCCGGCCGGAGGATCCCCACAGGGGTTCACCTGGGGGAAGCCGTACTGGCCCCAGTCGACCTTGGTGAAGCTGGCGCCCTCGCCCCCGCTGGCCCAGAGGTTGCCTTCGGCGTCGAACTCCAGATTGCCGACCGAGTGCGAGGAGAACTGCTGGCACCAGTCGGTGATCAGCGGTTTCTCTTCGGTGGATTTGTCGGTCGTAAGGTTGGCGGTGAGACGCGAAAGCCTGCCGCTGATCACGCAGCCGTTGGTTTCCACCCCTGGCGGTTCGGGGCAACCATCGCCGTCTTCCCCCGGGTTGCCCCAGCGCGGCGGGGGCGCCGCTTCGCCAAGCTCGTGGTCGTAGGCGTAGAGGACGTAGACGTAAGGGTGGGCTTCCGAGAACTGGGGGTCGAGGGCGAGGCCCAGTAGGCCGCGGTCGTTGCCGTTGTAGACCTCGGTTCGCAGGTCGGCAAAGAGCGTCGGGGTATGGTCGGCGAGGCTGTCGTAGACGAGGATCTTCCCCGACTTCTCGCCGACGAAGATCTTGCCATCGGGTGCGAACCGAAAGATTGTCGGTTCTTCGATCCCCTGGCCAGCCTGTAGCCCTTCGAACGGAACCACAGTGTCCTGGAAGCCGCTGGGCAGCACTGGCTCTGCCGCCGCCGATCCGGCCGCGATGCCACAAAGGCAGGCGAGCAGGGTGGCCACCGCACAGATCCGACCGAGGGCCCTCATCCGCGCTCCAGTGGAGCCATCGTCAGGCCGGCGGTCTCGAGCTGCTCCCAGTAGTGCTCGGCTAGCTCGCGGGCACCCGACCAGACGATCGCCTGGCCACCGTTGTGGATGCTGTCGGCCAACTGGTGGCCGCGCTCGAGCGAGACGCCCGGCAGCACGCGCGCTAGCGTCTGGGCGACGTGATCGAAGGTGTTGTGGTTGTCGTTGCGGACGATCACCCGCCACTCACCGCCCAGATCCGAGCCGGGCCCGCCGCTGCGCGGCTTCTCCACCGTCGTGGTCGACATCGCCACGCATTATGCGGAAGTTCCGCTCAACCGCGACCTTTCTGGCCAGCGTCATATGTCCGTCTAACCCTAAGTTCACTTAACTACTCAGAATAGTTATGCTGAATGGCACACATCGCAAACCACTCGGGAGGCTGGATCGCGATGGCATCGCACCTGAACTCGCTCGACCCGCGCTTAGCGAAAGCGCTCTCCAATGATGTACGCGCACGCGCTCTCGGGCTGCTCGCCGAAGAAGCCATGAGTCCGAAGCTGATCGCCGCCGAGCTGGAGCTCGACCTGCGCAGCGTCGCCTACCACGTGCGGGTGCTGAAGAAACTCGGCTGCATCGAGCTGGTCGAGACGCTGCCCCGCCGCGGCGCCGTTGAGCACGTTTACCGTGCCGCGGAGTGGGTGCTGAAGGCCTAATACGGGCTGGGAACACGAACGACCACATCGTCGACGGTCGCCCCCACCCCTTTAGCGACCTTGGCCGAGCCGAGTGAGAAGCCGGAGGCTTGGCCGCTCAGTTCGCCGGCGCCGGGGTCGGTCGCTTCACCGATCAGCTGTCCACCGAGGTAGGCGAACAGCTGACAGGTCCCCTTTTCTTCGCCGGAGGTGATGTTGAAGGCGCGCAGCCGCAGCTGGTTCGGTTTTTCGGCGACGCCGACTCCCGCCACTTCCTTCTCGATGTCGAGGTATTCGATCGAGCCGTCGGCACGCACCTTGCGGATCTGCGCCTTGTCCTGCAACGGGTAGACGGCGAGCTGATAGCGGGCGCCGCCACCGGCGCGCAGGTCAAGTGCCAGGTAAGCGGAGTGCTGGATCGATTTCGGCACCTGGGGCTTGCTAAGTAGGCGCATCGTCGCGCCGATCTCGAGGTCGCGGCCGAGCACCGGGGTGCGGTAGGAGCACTCCTTGGTCGCTTTGCCGATCGTGATCGTGAAGGCGCCTTCGCTGCCGCCGCGGGCGCAGCGCTCGCCGGAGAGCTTGAGGATCTGGGCCAGCTGGCCCTTGCTCTCCATTGGGTTGCGGTAGACGCCGATCAGCGCCGCGCCGGCGCCCGAGGCGAAGGCCAGCGTTGCGGCAAGCAGCAGGGCAAAAATGGCTGTACGAAGCAGCTTCATAGTCATAAATTTCGCGCTTCGCTCAGTCACGAAGAACCAGATATGCACGTTCCTTCGCTCCGCGCTCATGCGCAGCCTAAACACAGCCTGAGCGGAACGATGCGGCCCGGGAGGCGATGAACGGCGTATTTCGGCCGCCGCCAAATAAGATTGGCGGCATGAGCGAGCACCGACTTCCACAGCCCGACCGGCCCTGGGTGATGCGCACCTACGCCGGCCACTCCGATGCTAAGCGCTCCAACGAGCTCTACCGGGGCAACCTGGCCAAGGGCCAGACCGGCCTCTCGGTCGCCTTCGACCTGCCGACCCAGACCGGCTATGACCCCGATCACGTCCTCGCCCGCGGCGAGGTCGGCAAGGTCGGCGTCTCGGTCGCCCACAAGGGCGACATGCACCAGCTCTTCGACGGCATCCCGCTCGACGAGATGAATACCTCGATGACGATCAACGCGACCGCGGCCTGGCTGCTCGGCCTCTACATCACCGTCGCCGAGGAGAACGGGGTCGAGCGCTCGGCGCTCAAGGGCACGACCCAGAACGACATCATCAAGGAGTATCTCTCGCGCGGCACCTACGCCTTCCCGCCTGAGCCCTCGATGCGGCTGATCGCCGACATGGTCGCCTTCACCGTCAACGAGGTGCCGAGCTGGAACCCGACCAACATCTGCAGCTACCACCTGCAGGAGGCCGGGGCGACGCCGGTGCAGGAGATCGCCTACGCGCTCTGCACCGGGATCGCCGTGCTCGACGAGGTGAAGGCGCGCGGCCAGGTCGCCGACGCCGACTTCCCCAAGGTCTTCGGCCGCATCTCCTTCTTCGTCAACGCCGGCATCAGGCTGATCGAGGAGATCGGCAAGCTGCGGGCGATGGGCCGGATCTGGAACGAGGTCGGCCGTGAGCGCTACGGCGTCACCGACGAGAAGATGCTGCGCTTCCGCTACGGCGTCCAGGTCAACAGCCTCGGCCTGACCGAGGCCCAGCCGGAGAACAACATCCAGCGCATCGTGCTCGAGGCGCTGGCGGTGACGCTCAGCCGCGACGCCCGCGCCCGGGCGCTGCAACTGCCGGCCTGGAACGAGGCGATGGGCCTCCCCCGCCCCTGGGACCAGCAGTGGAGCCTGCGCATCCAGCAGGTATTGGCCAACGAGACCGATCTGCTCGAGTACCCCGACATCTTCGAGGGCTCAAAAGTGATGGACGGCCTGGTCGATGAGCTGACCGAGGGCGCCCGCGCCGAGATGGCCGTGGTCGAGGAGCACGGCGGCGCCGTCACCGCTGTCCCTTACATGAAGGCCCGCCTAGTCGAGTCCCACCGCGAGCGGGTGGCGCGGATCGAGTCCGGCGAGCAGAAAGTGGTCGGCCAGAACAGCTTCACCGAGAGCGAGAACTCGCCGCTGACCGCGGGCGCCGACGGCGGCATCCTGACGCCGGACCCCGAGGTCGAGCGCGAGCGAGTTGAGGCCCTGGAAGCCTGGAAGGCCAAGCGGGACGAGGACGCCGTACAGGCCGCGCTGAAGGATCTCGGCAGCGTCGCCGCCGACGACGGCCAGAACATCATGCCGGCCACAATTGCCGCCGCCAAGGCCGGCGCGACGACCGGTGAGTGGGCCGAAGTCCTGCGCGAGGCCTTCGGCGCCTACCGCGGTCCGACCGGCGTCAGCGGCGCTGCCCCGGCCGCCGATCGCGAGCAGCTCGACGAGATCCGCGCCCGGGTCGACGAGGTCTCCGAGCAGATCGGTCACCGGATCAAGATCCTGGTCGGCAAGCCCGGCCTCGACGGCCACTCCAACGGCTCCGAGCAGATCGCCCTGCGCGCCCGCGACGCCGGCATGGAGGTGATCTACCAGGGGATCCGACTGACTCCCGAGGAGATCGCCGAGTCCGCCCTGCAGGAGGACGTCGACGTCATCGGCCTCTCGATCCTCTCCGGCTCCCACCTCGAGCTGGTGCCCGAGGTGGTGCGCCGCCTGCGCGACGAGCAGGTCGACGCGCCGGTGGTCGCCGGCGGGATCATCCCTCCCGCCGACGCCAAGCGCCTGCGCGAGGCCGGGGTCGACGGCGTCTACACGCCGAAGGACTTCGACATCAACAAGATCATGGGCGAGATCGTCGACCTAGTCGCCAAACGCGCCGGCGCGCCTGCCGCGGCCTGAGCGGCGCCCGCCCGTGGACGGGCCCGAAGATCGTCCGCCCCTCAGCACCGATCGCGAGCCTCCAACCGAGTGCGACCTGGCCGTTGTCGGTGGTGGCATCGTCGGCTTGGCCGTCGCGCGAGAGCTGCTGATCCGCCACCCAAGCGCGCGCCTCTGTGTGCTGGAGGCGGGACAGAGAATCGGTGAGCATCAGACCGGGCGCTCCAGTGGAGTGATCCACGCCGGCATCTACTACCGGCCCGGCTCGCTCAAGGCGCGGCTTTGCGCCCAGGGCGCGAAGGAGCTCTACGAGTACTGCGACGAGCACGGCATCGCCTACTCCAAGCGGGAAAGTTGATCGTCGCCACCGGAGAGAGTGAGCTCGCCGGTCTTAACGAGCTGGAGCGTCGCGGCAGGACCAACGGGGTCGAGGGGCTGCGCCGACTCGGCAGCGATGAGATCCGCGAGGTCGAGCCGGAGGCAGCCGGCGTCGCCGCCCTGCACTCGCCCGATACCGGAATCGTCGACTTCGTCGCCGTCGCCGAGTCCTACGCGGCCGACGTTGCCCGCGCCGGCGGCACTATTCATTTCGACGCCGGGGTGGTCGGGGTCGAACACCAGCCCGGGGCGATTCGACTGCGACATGCGCGGGGCAGTACGCGGGCAACGACGTCAGTCTTCTGTGCCGGTCTTTGGTCCGATCGCCTCGCGGTCGCCTGCGGTGCTCCGGTCGACCCTCGGATCGTCCCGTTTCGCGGCGGCTACCTGGAGGTCACTGGGCCGGCCTCCAACGCGGTGCGGGGCAACGTCTACCCCGTGCCGGATCCCAACCTGCCCTTCCTCGGCGCGCACCTGACCCGCACGCTCGACGGTCGTCTCCTGATCGGACCCAGCTCGCTGATCGCGCCGGCCCGCGATGCGTACCGCCTGGGAGCCGTGCGTTGGCGCGATCTCGGCGAGACCCTAGCCTGGCCCGGCACCTGGCGCCTTGCCACCCGGCATTGGCGAGCCGGCCTACACGAGCTGCATCATGCCCTCCGCCGGCGCGCCCCCCTTGGCGAAGCCGCGCGCATGGTCCCAGCGTCGCGTGACGCCCACGCGATCCCCACCCGACCCGGCATTCGCGCTCAAGCGCTGGCACGAGACGGCGCTCTGATCGACGACTTCGTCATCCACCGCACTGAACACGCGATCCACGTCCGCAACGCCCCTTCTCCCGCCGCAACCTCATCGCTGCCCCTGGCGCGCCTCATCGCCGACGAAGCTCGGGGCTGACTTTGTCATTAAGGGTGAATAGGAACCCGAAAAGACAAAGTCAGCGGAGGCGGCGCCGGAAGGGCGGACGCGCGACAATGGGTGTATGAGCGAGCTCAATGGGGACCGGTCGGCCTGGCTGCGCTGCTACCGCTGCTGGTCGGTAAACCTCGAGATCCAGATCCACTACGACGCGATCCGCCGGGTCGACCCCGAGAGCGGCGTCCTCGCCGAGGGCGTCGACGAGGTTCAGGAGGCGTTGGTCCAGTGCGTCGATTGCATGCACGACCAGCCGCACCTGACCTTCCAGGACAACCGGGTGGTGCCGATCGAGGACCGCTGGGAAAGGATGGTCGCCGGCACCCCCTGGGTCGCCTCCTGCACCGTGCGGGTCGACCAGGAGCGGATCGAGAGCTGCTCAGGCCCTGAAGCGGCCGAGTTCCTCACCTACGGCGCCTTCGGCGACCCGGGCGTGCGCGAGTTCTTCACCCACGTGCGCTTCCACAAGCACGACGACGACCAGGTCGTCGTCCACGCCCTGGTCGAGCTCTACGCCCGCTCCGCCGAAGAGGCGACCGACGTGCTCGAAGAGGCCGCCCAGGGTCAGCTGGAGATCACCTCGCTGGCGGAGGAGTCACGCCCCCCCGCCCACGCCAGCGACGAGGCCCACTAACCCACCGCGATTCGAAGCCACCGAGTGCCCGAGGCAGCACGAACTGCATCAAATTATCGGTCTGGCAGGTAGAGAATTTGATGCAGTTCGTTTGAGCAGGGATCTGCGAACCAGGTTCATGAAGGGATCCGGATTCCAGGCAAGCATTCGCCAAGTCGCACGGTGGACTTCGTAGCCGGCCAGAGTCAACTTCACAGTGCGCTCGTGATCGTCCTCGAATGCCGGGCGATTGGTGTGATGGGCATAGCTGTCGGATTCGACAATTAGACGCTGGGCGGGCCAGAAGAAGTCAACGAGACACCCCTCGACCAGGACATTGACCTGGGGAAGCGGTACGGCGAATTCCCGGCACAGCGCAAGGAAGTCGACTTCGCTTGGTGCAAACGTGTCAGCCGCGCGGGGATCGACTTCCATCGCAACCGACCGGAGACCGCCGATTCCCTTTTTCCCACGCCATCCTCTGACCATCCCCTGCAGCCTGGGCCAGCGAACGCAACCGCTCTTCTCGCCTTCCACAAGGGCCCGCTCCAACTGCTTGGTATCGAGACGGGCCGCCATGTCAAGCAGGGCGCGCTCGGGCGTGGTGACCGGAATGCCGAACTCAACCGTCACATGGTCTTCCGGAAGCGAGCGCGTCTGGTGAAGGCGAATACCAGGACGTCGGCGGTGAACCCCACCGGCCTGGCGCAGCACCTCTATGTCTCCACTCGATCCGCGAAGCCCCCAAAGCGTCATGGCACTTCCATGAGACAGCACCGCGCCCGGTCCGGAAGCGAGCACGGCAGCCATCCACCGGCCTCGCCTGCCTATTCGCCGATGGCCAAGAGCAAAGACTCCCTGAAAGACGGGGATCAAGATCCCCGCTTCCGCGCGGTCTTGGTTGAGCCGAACACCAAGGCCGAGCTCCAAGAGCTGCCACCGAGCCACGACACCGTGCTGTTGCTCGGCCAGTTGACGAATCGCTCGGGTCGCCTCGCGATCCTTCACGACTCTCCGGCACCCTGACGAACTGCATCAAATTCTCTACCTGCTGGACCGAGAATTTGATGCAGTTCGTCAGGGGTGGAAGCGGGACGGGGCACGCCCACGACGGTGCCACTTCGCGACGCACCCATGGCGCGCATGGGGTCACGAACCGCTGACAGCTATGTGACGCGAGGCGCTGACGCGCCTCGCGTCTGTCCCAGACCTGCTGAAACCAGGACTGCTACTCGACAGCGCTCTCGGGAGCCGGGGCCTCGCCGGGGTTCTTGCGGGGCACCAATACGAGGCGCTTGAACTCGGCGACGAGGACGCCGTCCTGGTTGAGCACGCGGGTGTGGACCTTGACCACGCCGCGGTCGGGCTTCGATTTCGAGGGCTTGACCTCGAGCACCTCGGTCTCGCAGAAGAGGGTGTCGCCGTGGAAGACCGGGTTGGGGTGGCTGAGGTCTTCGGTCGCCAGGTTGGCGATCGCCTTGCCGGAGACGTCGGAGACCGACATGCCGAGTGCCAGTGAGTAGACGAGCGGGCCGACGACGACGTTTTTGCCCTGCTGTGAGCCCGCCGCGTAGACGTCGTTGAGGTGCAGCGGGTGGTGGTTCATCGTGATCAGGCAGAAGAGGTGGTCGTCTGACTCGGTCACCGTCTTGGCCGGCCAGTGCTTGTAGACGGCGCCTACCTCGAACTCCTCGAGGTAGCGACCGTAGGCGTGCGCGCCGGATGCCTCGCGCTCGGCCTGGTCGGTGGTCAACTCAAAATTCTGCTCGCTCATTCTCGGTTTCGTCTCCTGTCAGGTTGGCGGCGCGGCATGCTACCGGGCCACGTCGCTGCGGCCGCCTTCGCCAAGGCTAGACTCCCGCGCCATGAAGATCGGAATCATCGGGCTCGGCTACGTCGGCCTCCCCCTCGCAGTCGCCTTTGCCGAGAGCGGCCACGATGTCGTCGCCCTCGATGCGGACACCCGCAAGATCGAGAGCCTCGAGCGAGCCGAGAGCTACATCGAGGACATCCCGAGCTCGTCCCTGGCGCCGCTTGGCGAGCGCCTGCGACCCACGACCCGTCACGCCGACCTAGCCTCCTGCGACGCGGTGATCATCTGCGTGCCGACGCCGCTGACGGGCTCGCGCGAGCCCGACCTCAGCTATCTGCTCGACGCCGGCAAAGCCCTCTCCCAGGTCCTCCAGGCCGGCCAGCTCGTCGTGCTCGAGTCGACCACCTACCCCGGCACGACCCGCGAGCGACTAGCGCCGATCCTCGAGGAATCCGGCCTCGCCACCGGCACCGACTTCCACCTCGCCTTCTCACCCGAGCGAATCGATCCCGGCCGCACCGACTACACGGTTCGCACCACGCCAAAGCTGGTCGGCGGCATGACCGACGCCTGCACCGAGCGCGCTCGCTCGCTCTACGCCCTGATCTGCGACGAGGTCGTCGTTCTTTCCTCGCCTGAGACGGCGGAGCTCTCCAAGCTCCTGGAGAACATCTTCCGCTCGGTCAACATCGCCTTCGTCAACGAGCTGGCACAGCTCTGCGACCGGCTCAAGATCGACGTCTGGGAGGTGATCGACGCCGCCTCGACCAAGCCCTTCGGCTTCATGCGCTTCGACCCCGGGCCGGGAATGGGTGGGCACTGCCTACCGATCGACCCCTTCTACCTCGCCTTCAAGGCGCGCGAACACGACTTCTACCCCGAGTTCATCGAGCTGGCTGGAAAGATGAACCAGGCCCAGCCGGCCTACTGTGCGGAGCGCATCGAGCGGGCCCTGAACGACATGGGGAAGCCGGTCAAGGGCTCGAAGATCCTCATCCTCGGCGTCAGCTACAAGGCCGGAGTCGGCGACATGCGCGAGTCACCGGCGCTGAAGATTGCCGAACTTTTGCGGGAGTTGGGCGGGGACGTCTCCTACCACGATCCGCATGTCCCGGAGCTGCCCAAGTTCGGGCTCGAATCGGTCGACTTGGACACGGCGGCTGGCGCGGCGGACGTGGCGGCAATCGTCACCGCGCATCCCGGCATCGACTACGAGGCCCTGGCCGCTACCGTGCCCATGCTGGTCGACTTCCGCGGCGTCACCCGCGCGATCGACGCCGAGAACCTGATCCGGCTCTAACGCAGCTCCGCCCTCAGTGGGCCTTTTTGAGCCGGGCGCGTTCCTCGTGGCGTTCGACCACTTGGGCGATCAGCTTCTTCACGTTGGAGTCGCCGGTGGCCTTGATGTGGCCGGTCTCATAGGCCTTGCGGTAGCTGCGCACGGTGCCGTTCTCGGCCAGCTCGTTGAACTGCGGCCGGTCGATCTGGACCAGCACCCGCTCGTCCTGGGAGAGGTCCTTCTTGATGATCGGGCCCGGGACCTCGACCCGGTAGAGCTGGATGTCATGTTTGGCCTTCAGTTCGAGGCCGAAGACCAGTTTCAGCTTCTGCAGCGCCGGGACCTCGGCCTGAAACCGCTCGACGGCGAGTTTGATCAGGTCCGGGGTCGAAGCCATGTGTTTAGCGGCTCTCCATCTAGATCTTGTGCCTCTGCAGCAGCTTCTTGCCGATAACCATGCGTTGGATCTCCGAGGTGCCCTCGCCGATCAGCAGCAGCGGCGCGTCGCGGTAGAGGCGCTCGATCTCGTACTCCTTCGAGTAGCCGTAGCCGCCGTGGATGCGGAAGCACTCCTCGACGCACTCCTTGCCGGTCTCCGAGGCGAGCAGCTTGGCCATCCCGGCCTCGAGGTCGGAGCGCGCGCCCGCGTCCTTCATCCGCGCCGCCTTGCGGGTGACGAGGCGGGCGGCCTCGATCTTGGTCGCCATGTCGGCGAGCTTGAACTGGATCGCCTGGTGCTGGGCGATCGGCTTGCCGAAGGTCTTGCGCTCCTGGCTGTAGCGCAGGGCGAGCTCGAGCGCGCGCTGGGCGATGCCGACGCCGCGGGCGGCGACGTTGACGCGGCCGACCTCGAGCGCGTCCATCATCTGCACGAAGCCCTCGCCGACCCCCTCTTCGCCGCCGAGCACGCGCTCGGGCGGGCAGCGGTAGCCGTCGTAGACGAGCTCGGTCGACTCGACGCCCTTGTAGCCCATCTTCTTGATCTTGGGCGGCACGTTGAGGCCCTTGAAGTCGCCCTCGCCGATTTCCTCCCAGGGCTTCTTCTCGGTGATGAAGCAGGTCATCCCCTTGTAGGCCGGTTCGGCCTTGGGGTCGGTCTTCATCAAGACGAAGACGACGGAGGAGCCGAGGCCGTTGGTGACCCACATCTTCTGGCCGTTGAGCTCCCAGTTGCCGTCCCCGCCCTTCTTGGCGGTCGACTTGATGCCCTGCACGTCGGAGCCGACCTCCGGCTCGGAGAGCGAGAAGGCGGCGCGGATCTCGCCGGTCGCCATCTTCGGCAGGAAGTAGTCCTTCTGCTCGTCGGTGCCGAACTTCATCAGCAGATAGGAGCCGATGAAGTGGGTGTTGACGACGCCGGAGATCGAGATCCAGCCGCGCGAGAGCTCTTCGACGATCATCGCGTAGGTGGTCAGATCGAGGCCCATGCCGCCGTACTCTTCGGGAATCGTCACCCCGAAGAGACCG
>DATMIH010000147.1:0-22271 GCA_035554595.1 Solirubrobacterales bacterium | reverse complement strand
GACGTCGTTGCCGGCCAGATCGCTCATGCGGAACGGGCCCATCGCCATGCCGAATTTCTCCAGCGCGCGGTCGACCTGGGATGGCGAGGCGCCTTCCTCGAGCAGAAAAAACGCCTGACGCAGATACTGCTCGATCATGCGGTTGCCGATGAAGCCGTCACATACGCCCGAAACGACGGCTGTCTTGCCCATTTTTTTGGCCACGCCCATGACCGTCACGAGCACATCGTTGCCGGTCCTCGCACCGCGCACGACCTCGAGAAGCTTCATCACGTTCGCCGGGCTGAAGAAATGCATACCGACGATGTCCTGCGGCCGCGCGGTGAAGGCGGCGATCTTGTTCAAGTCCAGCGTGGATGTATTGCTTGCGAGGATCGCGGCAGGTTTAGCGACCGCGTCGAGACGCTGGAACACCTGCTTCTTGACGTCCATGTCCTCGAACACCGCTTCGATGACCAGGTCGGCACCGGCGAGATCCTCGTAGGCGAGGGTCGGCTTCAGCATGCCCAGCCGGCGCTCGGCTTCGCCGCCGGGCAGGCGACCTCGCTCGACTGCCCTGGCGTAGTGACTGCGGATCGTCTCCATGCCCTTGTCGAGCGCCGGCTGCCCCGCCTCGACCAGGCTGACGGGCCACCCGGCGTCGAGCAGGCAGATCGCGATTCCGGTCCCCATCGTCCCGCCGCCGATCACCGCGGCCGAGTTGATCGTACGCGGCGTCGTGCCGGAAGGAAGGTCGGGTATCTTGGCTGCCGCGCGCTGGGCGAAAAAAGCATGGCGAAGGGCGTGCGATTCCGGCGACTGCGCGAGCTGGATGAAGAGCTCGCGTTCCAGGCGCAGCCCCTCTTCGAACGGCACGGTCGCCGAAGCCGCTACGGCATCGATACACTTGAGCGGCGCGGGAAAGCCGCGACTAAGCGCTCGCACCGTGTTGCGCGCGAACTGGAACAGCGCGTCGGCATTCGGATAGGCGATGGCGATCTCGCGCACGCGCGGTAATGGCCGAGCCGTCACCGCGGCGCTCGCCGCGAACTCCAGCGCGCCCTGCAGCAAGTCGCCGTCGATGATCGCATCGAGCAGCGCGGTGCCGCGAAAGCGCTCGGCCGGCACGGTGGCGCCGGAAACAATCATGTTCAACGCCGCTTCGAGGCCGATTGCCCGAGGCAGCCTTTGCGTGCCGCCGGCCCCGGGTAGCAGCCCGAGCCTTCACCGCCGAGGCCGTCGTCTGGTCGACCGCGATCGTCGTCGCTGCCGCCCTGCTATCCCTTTTGTTCTGATGCTGCACCACGTCGGGATCGAGATCGCGCCCGCTGACATCAAGCCTACGGTCGAGCTCTGGCAGCTTCTTGGCTTCGAGCTGGTCGAGCCGCCCGCCTCGCTCAGCGAGTTCACCTGGCTCGAACGCGAGGGGACGCAGGTCCACCTGATGCCAACCGAGTCGCCCACGGTCCCACCGCGCGGCCACACCGCCGTCGTGGTCGCCGACTTCGAGGGCACTCTCGCCGCCCTGGCCAAGCACGGCTTCGAGGCCGAACGCCGCCGCGAGCACTGGGGCGCACCCCGAGCCCAGGTCATCGCCCCCGAGGGTCACCGAATCGAGCTGATGGCCGCGCCACCCTCCCAGACTGACTGATCCACGGGCCCGGAAACGTCTATCTAATTACTGGGAAGGGCCCTGGAGGAAGGATCGGGGTCGGTGACGATCTCGACTTTTGCGGCATCAACGCTTTCTGACGGGCGCACGCCGAATTGCCAATTGTCACCGGTTTTGTCGGGAGGCCCGACATCGATGGAACCAACACCTGTCTCGCTCATGAGGCGGGGAGTATGCCGAATCCGATGGTCGATGGTCGCCACGTTCCTCTATCGAGCAATCTCTTCATTTTCTTGAGGGTACTGTCGTGGTCTTTGTGGTCAAGCGTAGTTCTCCTCCTGATTCCCACTATCCGCGAAGACGAATCCGACAGCGGCAAGGGCGATCAGGGTCACGCCGGTGCCAAGGCAGACGCCGCGCAACACATCGCCGTCGAAGCGATTCGAATAGAAGCCAAGGAAGTAGCCGGCGGCAAAAGCGGTCGGAAGGGCGCCAAGGACGGCCAACGGCCTGTAGAGAGTGCGTGAGCTCCGCAGGGGCTCGGCCACGGTATTTGCTGAAATCGCCGCAAGGCCAAGCCCCGCCAAGAGCAAGAGGCATCCAGCAAGCCTGACGGACAAGCCGCTGTGAAGTCCAACGAGCGCCGGGACCAACCCAAGCAAGAGGATCATCAGCATGTTGCGTCTCGGTGTGTAAAGACTGTTTCGAAAGAAGCCCCAAACGGGTCCAGCCGAAAGAAGCCACGCGCCGATCAAAGCGATGGCGATGAAATAGCTGGCCGCGGCGTATGCGGAGATCGTGTCGTAGCGATCGAAACCGAAGGGAACCACCCCGGCCAAAGCGAGCGCAGTTGCAACCGAAAGAGCAGCCGATGCCAGCAGCAGGACCCGAGCACCCGCGAGGCTAGTGCGGAGAAGCTCGCCGCCTTCGGCGCGCAACGACCAGGCTGAAGCAAACGCGGGACCAACGAGGAGCGCAGCCGCAACGATCTGCTTGTTCTGAAGCTTCGGTGGTCCGTAGGAAGCGTGGTGATGAACGAACCAGAGCAGAATTGCCGTGAGGACCGTAGCGAGCATCCAGAGCGTCGTATTGCCGCCACGCAGTCCCAGCGCGACGTTGAGGTAGATCCGCCGCGGATTGTCGGTCATGGAGAGGTGAACGTGGCCGACATCATGGTCCAGGCCCTGAACGACGGCGTGAGGGTCTCGCGGATCCAGCTCCTCAATGCGAGCTTCTTCGGGGTGAGAAGCCGAGCCGTCACTCACGCCCACGCGCAGGTTGCGGATAAGGAAGCCGTCGGGGGCATGAAATCGGAGATGGCAGGAAGCGAAGCGGGACGCCTCGAACTCACGCGCCCCCGCCTCCAGTGGATACAGCGCAAAGGCAGTGAGTAGACGCTTGAGCGTCACCGAGAAATCGAAGGTAGGCCGACCGGTCGGGACCTTGACTCTTACCTGCACCTGCCCGAGCGCCGTATCCACTGGGCCGAGCACTGGCTTTCGTTTGCGGCCGAGCAGCGGAAATCTCTTATGGGGCTCGCTGCGGCAGATGGTGATGTGATGCTGACTTGCTGGCTTCCCGCAAACCGGAACCCAAAGCAGAAAATGGTCCTCAAGTAGGCCGAGCGCCTGAAACAGGGGCTCTGCGGAGGGCTCGTGACCCTCGAAGAGAGCACGCGAAACGTATGCACGGACGGGCTCCTCATGCGAAATTACTTCACGAATTAGCTCCCTGCTTTTTTCGGGGTCCTGCAGCTGGATAGCGCCGGTAGAAAGGAGTTTCTCGACAGCAAGCTCGGTGAGTGCCATGTTCTCTCGCTTGGTCGGAATCGCCAGCACAGCGCCGGCGGCATCCCGAGCGGCAAGTGACGGTGCAACCCTCCCCTTGGGCAGAAACGCGACTGGCAGATAGCACGTGCTTTCTCCTCCCCCGCCTACCGGCAGGCTGCAATCGACTTCGATGGTTCGCGTGCCTACTTCAGAGAGATATGCCGTGAAGGTGGTCTCACGCCGTCTCATGCGCGTTTCATTGAGCAAATAGTCGGCGGCGAGTGCGTAATCACCAGATGGTGCGTCGTCGCGCATGTGAGAGAGAGGTACAGCGGGGCCCGAAGGGATCGCACCGTTGGGCTCGTCCTGAGAGGACGCCAAGCGCTGACGAATTTCGGCTAGCGGCGATCGCACGTAATACTCCTGCCAGACCCAAAGAGAACCTAGATCGTCTCTGGGTCGCGCCACCCTACACATCGCCAGGAGAACGGAGGGAGGATCCTCCCTTTCTCAGCCGTCCAAATTTGAGACACGCTGCCGGTATCCCTATGACTCCGACGACTAGCGAAGAGCATGCTCTGGTTTGACAACCAGGGGCGCGGCTACGATGCGCCGGTGCGTTACCCAGTCGAGGACTTCAGCGCTGAGGAGCGAGCTTTGCTCGCCCCCCACTTCACCAACCTCGACCGGCCCGTCTTCGCCCTGGTCAACCTGCCGGAGACGGTCAAGGGGGCGCTTTTTGCCCGCTACTCGCGCTATTCCGGGACCGTGCGTAGGCTTTACCTGGAGGAGTTCGCCGCCGACACAGCGACTGGCGAGCGGCCCTTCGACGGTGCCGAGGGCGAGCGCGCCGCCGGCCTCTACGAACGCGTCTTCCTCGGCTACGGCGATGACTCGATCGCCCAGGTCGGCGGTGCCCACGTCGCCTGCGAGTGGGTCTCCAACGTGCTCACCAAGGTGCTTCAGCGCGGCCGGCTCGCCGCCTACCTGGAGCAGTCGACCCGCTATATCCCCTACGACAAGCCAATGTCGGACGACGGCGGCTACCGCTACTACCGCGGCGACGATCTCGGCCCGCAGTTCGGCACCGCGATGGACGAGATCTTCTCGATCTACTCGAGCTCGCTGCGGCAGGTCGAGCAGTGGGCGGCAGAACGCTGGCCACGCGGCGACGACGAACCGGAGGGCCCCTGGCGGCGCTCGATCCGCGCCAAGGCGCTTGACCTGCTGCGCGGGCTGCTGCCGGCGGCGACCCTGAGCCACGTCGGCATCTACGCCTCCGGCCAGGCCTACGAGCAGATGCTGCTGCGGCTGATGGCCTCGCCGCTGCCAGAGGCGCGCGAGTACGGCAGCATGATCTTGGCTGAGCTGAAGCAGGTGATGCCCAGCTTCGTCTCGCGGGTCGAGCGCCCCGACCGCGGCGGCGAGTGGATCGCCTACCTGCAGCAGCGCCGTGAGCAGACCGAACAGTGGGTCTCCCGCCTCGGCCTCGACCGGCGCGGCGACGGCGAGGCGAGCCCCTCGGTCGAGCTGGTCCACGTCGACGGTAGCGAAGAGAGCCTGTTGGCGGCCTGCCTGCTCGAGTCGGCCTCGGTGCCCGAGACCGAGATCCTCGCCCGCCTCGACGTGCTCGACCCTGACGAGCGAGCCGAGTTGCTCGCCGCGATGGTCGGCGAGCGGGCCAACCGCCGCCACCGCCCCGGCCGCGGCTTCGAGGCGCTGCGCTACCGCTTCGAGATCGTCTCCGACTACGGTGCCTTCCGCGACCTGCAGCGCCACCGCATGCTGACTGTCCAGTGGCAGCGGCTCGGGCCGGACCTGGGAGCCGGCATCCCCGAGGAGGTCCGCGAAGCGGGCGCGGGCGATGAGTTCGAGCGCGCCCTGGAGGTCTCTCGCAGCGAGTATGAGCGCCTCGTCGATGCCGGCCTCTCCGAGCAGGCTCCCTACGCCCTCAGCCTCGCCTACAGGATCCGCTACACGCTCGACCTCAACGCGCGCGAGGCGATGCACCTGATCGAGCTGCGCTCGGGACGCGAGGGCCACCCCACTTACCGCGCGGTCGCCCAAGCGATGCACGAGCGCATCGCGGCTATTCATCCAGGCGTCGCAGCGACGATGGACTTCGTGGACAACTCTCAGGAGCCGCGCCTGGAGCGCATCATGAGCGAGATTCGGACCCATCGGAAACAGGCGGCCACGGGCCGCTCCCAGTAGGCCTCCACTTAACTTTTTCGGTGAAGAGTGGGTGGGCTGGCGCCGCTAGCTCACGACGAAAAAGTGCAAGACGTTCCGGCCTACTGGGAGCGGCCCGTCACCGTTGGATCCTCGGGATCCTCTAGCTCCTGCGGATCCCCTGGTTCCTCTAGCTGCGAAGGGACGGTGCCGTTGTCGGCCGGACTGGACTCCATCGCCGCAGCCGCTTTGTCCCCTGGTGTAGGCCAAGGGATCGGTTCGCCCGCGGCCCAGGCTGGGGGCTGACTGTCCTTGCGAAGCAAGAGGATGCCCAGGTAGATGAACCAGAGCAGGGCGAACTGGAAGAAGAGGAAGGAGACGGCGCCGAGGGCCATGCCGAGCGAGCCCCAGAAGCGGGTGAGGAGGCCGACTCGCATCGCGTAGAGGCAGGTGTAGATCATGGCGACGACGAAGCCGATCTGGCCGCCGAAGCCGAAGCCGGCAGCAAGCGGCCGCAGGGGGGCGTCGCTGATCGTTTCGGTGGCGATTTCGTTGGCGTGGTCGCTTTCCAGCTTCACGCCCTTGGCCAGCAGGTGCGGCACTTCGTTGCTGACGAAGTCCGAGGCCGCGTGCAGGGTCGAGACGCCACCGAGGATCGCCAGCGCGCCGAGGAACAGCGGCGCGGCGATGATCACGCCGACGAGCTGGCCGCGCATGCGATCACTGCGGGCCTTGGCGCTGCGGAAGAGGTAGTACAGCGGCACGGCGAGCAGGCTGATCCCGATCGCCTGCAGGATGCTGGAGATCAGCTGGGCCGAGCGGTGCGCCTCGACGTTGCGCAGCAGCTCCGAGTCGCCGCCGGCGCTGCCAACACCCTGGGTGGCGACGATGATCGCGGCGATGACAAAGAGAACCGCGGCGAAGGCAGCGAGGGCGGTCGGGGTTGCCCAGCGCTCCTCCCAGGCCAAGACGTCTCTCCGGTTCACGGGGCGTACGCTACCTGCGATGAGTTCGACGCGAGCGAGTGAGCGCACGCCGGTCGTTCCGCTCGAGGCGGGGGCGGGTCCCGACAATCCACCCTGCCCGGCATGCGGTGAGCCGCTGTTCGGCTGGCTTGACGCCAGGCCCGGCCTGCACGGCCCGGTAAAGCGCTGCGAGAGCTGCGGCCTGGGTGTGGTCGGGGACGCCGACGGGAGCGCCGGCGCGCTCGTGGCCCTCGACCGGCTCAATCGCGATGACGCGCTCCGGATCGTCAGCCGGGCCAGCTTCGCCGCCTGGATCGGCAGCGCCGGCTGGGCGGGCCTCGAGCCGGAGAGCCACTATCTCTTCACCCCAGAGGCGGTGCAGCGCCTGGTAGCCAACCGCGACCAGGTCGTCGTCAGCGCCCGCTGGATGCCGGGCGCTGGCATCGCCTCGATGTGGCAGACCCTGCTCAACGGCCTCACCTTCGGCCGCAATGTCGCGCTCGGGGCCTTTGGCCTCGGCACCGCGGTGCCGGCCGGTCGGCCCTGGCAGCACCGGCTGGATGTGCTGATCAGCGTCCTCGCCGCGATCCCCGCCATCCTGGTCGCCGTGCCACTGGAGCTGATCGCCGCGGTCTTCCGCCGCGGCGCCGTGGTGAAACTGCGATACGAGTTGCTCTAACCGGCGACGCTAGGAGAGGCCTTCGCGCGCCTCGCGAACCAACGTCACTGCCTCGGGAAAGAGGACGCGGATCGCGTCGCGGACCTGCATCGCCTGCTGGTCCGGATCGCCGGTCAGATCGAGCTGGCCGATCGAGGCGACGGTCATCTCGACCGCGAGCTTGATCGCGTTGTCGGCCCAGGCGACGCGCTGGGAGGACTGCATCTGCTCCGAGAGCTCCTCCATGCGGGCACGGAACTCGTCGGGGTCACCAAAGAGGTTGAAGGGGCTGCCCTCCATCTCGCACATGAATAGCAGAAGGCGGTCTCGGCGCAAAGTCGTCACACCCTGCGCACCACTCGCGCGCCCGCTCCGCCTAGCGTCGCGGACATGCACCACGAACGAGCTTCCGAGCGTGGGTCGGCGAGCGTCGAGCAGGCCGGCCTGGTCGCCCTCGTCGCCCTGCTGCTGCTCGCCGCGATCGCGGCCGTGGCCGCCGGCGGTGAGATCGACGCCGGCCGCGGCCTCGCCGGCGCGATCTCCAAGCGCATCGCCTGCGCACCGCGCCTGCCCGACGCCTGTCGCCACCACCCCCTCGTGCCGGCCTACGGTTGGCCGCTCGCCCGCCTCGCCCGCGCCCTCGCGCCGACACCGGAGCCGCTCCCGGGCCCCACCGACCTGCCCCTGGTCCCGGTCGACTTCCGCCACTGTCGCCGCGAAAGCTGCGCCGTCGCCGCCGGTCTCCACCTGACCGCCTCGCGCCGCCGCACCACCGCCTTCACCCAGATCGACGACAAGCGCCGCTCGCGTGGCTGGGTCGAGCTGACCTACTGGCTTTACCGACCCGGCCTCGGCTGGGAACGCCAGGTCCGCCGCGCGACCCAGACCGACATCGATGCCGCCAGCGGCACGCCGGTGCTGCTCGAGGACGACCCCGCCCTGGTACCGCTCGAGACCCTCCCCGGACGTAATCACTACGACTTTCCGGCCTCCGAACAACCACCCTGGCAGTGGCGGGTCGCCGGGCGCTATCCAGGCTGGTCGAGCTAGGGCATCATGACAGCAAGAGATGTGATGCAATGATGCTTCTTATGCGAACCACCGTCACCCTGGATCCAGACGTGGCCGCCAAGCTGAAAGCGGAGATGCGCAGCAAGGACATCTCCTTCAAGGAGGCGCTCAACTCGAGCATTCGCAGGGGATTGGACAGCGGTAGGAGCACGCGCGCCAAGCCGTACAAGGTACGAACGGCCAAGATGGGCGCACGGCCTGGCGTGAATCTCGACAAGGCCCTGCAGCTGGCCGGTGAACTCGAGGACCAAGAGATCCTGCGGAAGATGGCCTTGCGCAAGTGAAGCTGCCCGACGTCAACCTGCTTCTCTACGCCGTCGACGAGGAATCGCCATCCCACGATCCAGCACGCGAATGGCTGGAGGCGGTTCTCTCAGGCACGGAGACGATCGCGTTCGCCTGGGTCGTCCTGCTCGGCTTTCTGCGCATCTCCACCAACCTGACTGGGATCGAGCGACCCCTCGATCCCAGTGATGCCCTCCAGCACATTGACGAATGGCTCGCCCAACCGGTCGCCACGATCGTCGAGCCGGCCAACGCGCATGCCGCAACCTTGCGGCGGCTGCTGCAGCCGCTTGGCATAGCAGGCAACCTGACCACGGACGCCCACCTCGCCGCGTTGGCGATCGAACACGGCGCCGAGCTCTGTTCCAGCGACAACGACTTCTCGCGCTTCGAGGGCGTCCGCTGGGTCAACCCGCTGAAACTCGGCTAGCCCCAACCCTCCCCCGCCTGGGTCCGCTCCCAGCCGACCCAGAGCGCGTTCATCGCCGTGGCGACGACCCGCTCGCGCGGGACCTGCGGGTGCTCGTACCACCACATCGCCAGGCCCTGGAGCACGCCGCGCATCACTATCCAAGCCATTTCTAGGCCCTGCTCGACCTCCGAGCCGATCACCTTCTCGACATCCGGTTGGTCGGCGAAGAGGCCCATGATCGCGCCGCGGCTGCTCGCCGCTACCTCCCGGTGCATCGCCTCGATCTTGGGGTCGCCGGTGGTATCGCGGAAGAGCATGCGACCAGCGAAGGGATGGGCCTCGATGTAGGCGAACCAGGCGTCGAAGGAGCGGGCAACGCGCTGGCCGGGGGGATCCCCGCCGACGAAGTTCTCGCGCCAGACCCCCCGCAGCTCGGCGAAGTGGCGCTCCAGCAGGCGGCGGTAGAGATCCTGCTTGGAGGCGAAGTGGTCGTAGACGACCGGCGGCGTTACCCCCGAGCGCCGGGCGATCTCGTCGATCGAGGCACCCTGATAGCCGCGCTCGGCAAAGAGAGTCGTGGCGGCATCTTCGATCGAGGCGCGCCGCGTGGCGGCGTTCATCCGTTTGCGTGGTTGGGCCTCGACGTTCATTTGCTCTAACCTAGTAGTCACTAGGTTAGACTCCCAGGAGGCGGAAATGGTTCTTTCAGTTCAAATCTGCGACCTCGACCTTCGAACCGCGGCCAGGACCCTGCGGCGCCCGCCGCGACCCACGGAGGTTCCCGGCCTCACCTACGCCGAGACCACGATCACGGCCCCGCTCGGCAGCAACCTGCTCCCCTCCCCGCGCCCCAAACGAGTGGCCTTGGTAGCGGCGTGGGAAAGCGACGGCGCCTTTGAAGCCTTCTCCGCCGAACATCCGCTCGCCGCGCGACTCTCTCCCGGTTGGCAGGTGCGCCTACAGCCCCTCCACGTCTACGGAAAGTGGCCCCGACTTCCCGGCCTACCCGAGGGCGAAGTCGAGGTCGGCAGCGACGAACCGGTCGCCGTCCTCACCCTGGGCCGGCCGCGTCTCCGGCGTCTGCCTTCCTTCCTCAAAGCGAGCGCCGGCGCCGAGGCCGAGGCGGTAACCAATCCCGACGTTCTCGCCTTGACCGGCTTGGCGCGGCCGCCGCGCCTTGTCGCGACCTTCTCGCTTTGGCGCAACGTCGAGTCGATGCGGGCCTACGCCCGCGGACGCAGCGAGGGCGGCCATCCAACAGCGACCCGGGCGGACCGCGCCAATCCCTTCCACCACGAATCCGCCTTCATCCGCTTCCGCCCCTATGCTTCGGCGGGCAGCTGGGACGGCCGCGACCCGCTTGCCGCTGCGGCTTAAGGCCCGGCCGCCGAGGGCGCCGCTTCCTCGCGCTCGGCATCGTCCTGCGCTTGGCGGATCAACCCTTTCCAGTCAGTAGTCCTGAAGACGAGCAGGATCGCGGTGAAGCCGAGCACGACCGACCAGGCCGCCATCGCGATCTGGGTGCCGACCGAGAACGAGAGCACGGCAGCGCGCGAGGGGCCGTGCAGGGTCGCCACCAATAGCGCCTGCTGGGCACCGGCACCGCCGGGGGTGAAGGGGACGATCGTGGCGATCGCCTGCACGCTCATCACCAGCAGCACGTTGCCGACCGAGCCGCCGATGCCGAAGGCCTCGAGGAAGAACCAGAAGGCGAGGAAGCGGCAGATCCACCCCACCCCCTGCCAGGCCGCCACCTGGCGCAAGTAGCGGCGCGGCTGGCCGAGGATCACGACGCCCTGGCGCACGCGCGCCCAGAAGCGCCGCACGTGGTGAGCGAGGTAGTAGATGCCGATCGCGCCCACCACCAGCAGCACGCCGATCACGATCAGCAGCGTTTTCGGGTGGTTGACCCAGAAGGAGATCTCGAAGGCGCGCGAGTCGGGCAGTTCCGGCGGTTCAGGCAAAAGTCCCTGCGTGATCGCGTAGAGGAAGACGAGGATGCCGACGGTGGTATCGAAGATCGACTGGACGAGGAAGGACGAGGTGACTGCCGGGTAGGAGGAGTCGGGGATCTGGCGCTTGACCAGGAAGACCTTGGTCACGTCGCCCGCCCGCGCTGGGAGGATCGCGTTGATCCCCGCCCCCGCCAGATAGGCGGCGCCGAGCTGCAGGAAGGAGATCGGCTTGTCGGGGTAGGCAGCGCGCAGCACGTTGCGCCAGGCCCAGGCGCGGCAGAGCTGCATCGCCAGCAGGAAGCCGAGCGCGACCATGAACGGGGTCCAGCGAATGTCGGAGAGGTGCGCGAAGAACGAGCTCGACGCGTGGAAGAACGAGTTGAGGCTGGATGCAAGATCGGCAACGGGCATCGCAGCTACACTAGCCCGCGCGTGTCAGAGGCCCAGACCCAGATCGCCACTGCGAAGGCCACCCGCGACCCCGCCGATGAGGCGATGTGCGCGCGCGCCCGTGAGCGCTACGCCGCCGATCGCAAAAGCCGCTTCCGCCGCCGCCGCAAGCGCCACGCGGCGATGCCGAGCCTGATCATCATCGGCGGGCTGAAGTGCGGCACGACGAGCATCCACCACTACCTCGGCCTGCATCCCGAGATCCAGATGTCGAAGCCGAAGGAGCTCAACTTCTTCTGTGAGGAGCTCAACTGGGACCTCGGCCTCGATTGGTACGCGAGCCGCTTCGACAGCCGCTTCAAGGTGCGGGGCGAGTCCTCCCCCCACTACACGAACCTGCCGTGCTTCACCGGCGTCCCGGCGCGCATCCGCGAGCACTGTCCGGATGCCCGCCTGCTCTACATGGTGCGCGACCCGATCAAGCGCATCCTCTCTCACTGGGTCCACGCCACCGGCGCCGGCTATGAGACCGGTGACCTGGTCGAGGTCCTCTCCAACCCCGACACCTCCTACGTGAACCGCTCCAAGTACTGGATGCAGTTGCAGCCCTACCTCGAGCACTTCGACCGCGAGCAGATCGAGATCATCACCCAGGAGGAGCTGCAGACCGAACGCGAGGAGACGATGCGCAAGGCCTTCGCCTTCGCCGGCGTCGATGAGACCTTTACCTCGGAGCAGTTCGACCGCGAGTGGGAGAGGTCGGGGGCCAAGGAGGGCGACAAATACCAGCTGATGGAGAAACTGATCAAGCTGCCCGGCTTCCGCTCCCTCGACCGCAATTTCGACCGCCTGCCAGAGCCGCTGCGCTGGCGGGTCGAGAAGCTCGTCCACGATCCCGAGAAGCCGCCGGCGCCAAAGCCGAAGCTTCCCGACGATCTTTTCGAGACCGTTCGCGCCCGCTTCACCACTGATGTAGCCGAGCTGCAGAAATTCGCCGGCCGCGAGTTCGCCGGCTGGCACGACTACTCCTGAGCTTCCGCTCTAGGCTCTCGTGCCTGTGCGGCGTCTGACTCCAGATCCCGGCGAGACCACCGTTGAGCAACAGCTCGACGGCTATCGACCCTGGGAGGAAGAGCGCGAGGGCCGGCCCTTCGTCGCGATGAACTTCGCCGCCACGGTGGATGGGCGGGCCACAATCGGCGGCGTCTCCGGGCCAATTGGCTCAGATACCGACACCTCGATGCTCTCCGGCCTACGCAAGCGCTTCGACGCAGTGATGATTGGCGCCGGCACGATGCGGGCCGAGCGCTACACCGGCCTCAAAAAGCGCCTGATCGTGGTGGAAAGCGGAGGAGGCGAGTGGACCGACCTCTCCCAACTCCTGCACTCCCTCCACGAGGAAGGCGTGCGCGCGGTGATTTGCGAGGGGGGACCGACGCTGCACGGGTCACTGCAAGCGGCGGGCCTCGTCGACGAGCTCTTTTTGACGATCGCCCCGAAGCTGGTGGGCGGGGGCGCCCCAAACATCCTCGAAGGTGCGCTCGCCGAGACAGCCGAGCTCGAGCTTGCCTGGCTGCTGGAGCAAGACGGCGAGCTATTCGCCCGCTACCGGCAGCCCTGAGCTAGGTTTCTCCCGTGGACTTCACGCCCAGCCCCCAGGTCGAGACCCTGCGCGAGCGCATCCTCGACTTCATGGATGCGGAGATCTACCCGCAGGAGCGCGAGATCATGGAGGCCCTCGACGCCGAGGTCGGCCCCGGCGTTCCCTACCCGAAGATCCTGATCGAGGTCCGCGAGAAGGCGAAGTCGGAGGGGCTTTGGAACCTCTTTATGCCCGACGAGCGCTACGGGCCGGGGCTGAGCAACTGGGAGTACGGGCTGCTCTGTGAGGAGATGGGGCGCAGCCCGGCGGCGGCGCCGATGGCCTTCAACTGCTCGGCGCCGGACACCGGCAACATGGAGATCCTCGCCGAGCACGGCTCCGACGAGCAGCGCGAACGCTGGCTGGAGCCGCTGCTCGAGGGCCGCATCCGCTCCTGCTTCTCGATGACCGAGCCCGAGGTGTCGGGATCGGACCCGACCCTGCTGCAGGCGCGCGCCGAGCGCGACGGCGAGGAGTGGGTGATCAATGGCCACAAGTGGTTTACCTCCGGCGCCGTCGGCGCCGAGCTGGCGATCGCGATGGTCGTCACCGACCCCGAGGCCAACCCCTACGCGCGCGCCTCGATGATCTGCGTGCCGACCGACAATCCGGGCTTCAACCTGGTGCGGCCGATCCCGGTGATGGGCCACGACAAGGGGCCCGGCCACTGCGAGATCCGCTACGAAGACTGCCGCGTGCCGGCCAGCAACCTGCTCGGCGGCCAGGGCATGGGCTTCGTCGTCGCCCAGGACCGCCTCGGCCCCGGCCGCATCCACCACTGCATGCGCGCGATCGGCACCGCCGAGCGGGCGCTGGAGATGATGTGCCATCGCGCCAACGAGCGCGAAGCCTTCGGCGGCCCGCTGGGCGAGAAGCAGTTCGTACAGGAGGCGATCGCGGCCTCGCGGATGGAGATCGACCAGGCTCGCCTGCTCACCCTCTACGCCGCCTGGAAGATGGACACCGAGGGCAAGCGCGCCGCTCGCCAGTCGATCTCGGCGATCAAGATCGTCGCCGCCAACATCGTCATGGACGTGCTCGACCGCGCGATCCAGATCCACGGCTCGCTGGGCATGACCGATGACACTCCCCTCGCCGCCCTCTGGCGCTTCAGCCGCATGCTGCGCCTGGCAGACGGCCCCGACGAGGTCCACAAGATGGTCCTCGCCCGCCGCGAGCTCAACCGCTGGTCCAAACGCGCCGAGGCCGCGGCGGCGGGCGAGCTGGACCCCAAGCACGCCCGGCGGGCGATTTAGCGAGCTAGTAGAGCATCAGGAAGAAGCCAGCGTCGATCGATTCAGTCGAATCTTTCACTTTGAAAGAGATGGGTTTTCGCGCATTGACGAAAGCCTGAGTACCAACAGGACAGACTGGACCTTGACCGGTATCGAACTGGATCAGGACGTTTTCGCCGGCCTCGGAGTAGTCGACCGTTGCCACGCCTCCAACGGGAGCCGGCGCAAAGCCCGCGAAGCAGTAGAAGCCGGCTTCGGGATGTGTGACATTGGCCTGGGAGATCCCAAGGCTTCCGGCCAAGACGACGCCGCTCGAGGAAATGTTCGCCGCGTGAGAGAGCTTGTCAGCGGCCGGCGCGATGAAGCCCGGCGCCAGCTTTTCGAGGCTGACCGAGCCGTCGGCGAGCCTGGCATTGGTCACCGCGGCGTCAGCGATCTTGGCGGTCGAGATCGCCTTGGCCTTGATCTTCGACCGGGTGACCGCGTTCCGCTTGATCTTCGCCGTCGTCACCGCCCCACCGCGAAGTTCATGGCTGCCGATCTTCTTGGCCGCGTAGGCGGCGCCGCCGCCAAGGACAAGGAAGACGGCCAGCGAGGACATCACGTTGGCGTAGGTGAGGCGCTTGCGGATCTGCTGCACGACCGCCGACGATTGCAAGCGTCCAGGACGCTGTCAAGGACGACTGGACGATGCACCCAGAGATGCGAAGAAAGTTGGACAAGTAGAGAGGGCGCGGCTCACGCCGCGCCCTCTCTGGACCATTGCCACCGAGGCTAGGAAAGCCTCGATCATCTTCAATTCACTAGGAGAACTGAGCGATCCCCTCGACAGCGCATGTCGTTGTGTCACCGTGTGAGCCAAAGTCATTAAGGCTGAGCTGGATGGTTACCTCAGCGCCAGCTGGCGTCGAGTAAACCACTTGACCTTGGACTTCGTCCTGGGAATTATCGCCCATTTCTTCACCGACATTCTCGGTGTCGCCGACGTTAAAGTCATCGTCGTAACTACCGTCAAAGTTTTCCAGGTAGTTACCGCTCTCGTAGATTTCGGCGTGGTTCACAGAAGTCGTACCTGTGAGGTTGAGTTCTTCCCCATTACACGCGGCATTCAGCGTAAGGCCCGCGGCGCTGAAAATAGTTGTATTAGGGGTGTTGGGACCTGAGTTGAAATGAATCTTGGCAAGGTGCAGACCATTGACCGCATTCGCGTTTGCGGCTGTATCCGCAGTCGTTGCGTGAGTCGCATTCGGAACAGTCCCGACCGAGCTGAGGTTGATCTTGGCCCCAGTTACAGCGCCATTTGCAATCTTGGCTGTGGTCACCGAGTTCTTCTTGATCTTGGAGGAGCTAACCGCTTCCTTCTTGATCTTGCCGGTCGTGATCGAGTTGCCCTTGATTTCGTTCGAGCCGATCTTCTTGGCGGCATATGCGCTTGCACCGCCAAGCACGAGGAAGACGGCGATCGAGGACATGACGTTCGCGTACGTGATTCGCTTGCGAATCTTCTTCACGGATTACTCTCCTTGAGGGTTGAGATAGGGAGGCGCTTGCGCGCTACTCAATTTTCTTCCTGCAAAGCCGACCCTTTCAGGTTCGGCAGAGATATGTCAAGCCAACTGGACCCTGTTCGACGTTAACCCCGCTCGGCCTGCTCGGCGGCGTCGGCCAACCGCTCGACCAGGCGGGCGAACGCTTCGATGCCCGGGTCGACCTTGCCGTACTGGCCCGCGGCGTACCTCGCGTAGACACCCTCGAGGATGATCGCCAGCTTCCAGTAGCCGAGGGCGACGAAGAAGTCGAGCTGAGAGAGGTCCCGGCCGGAGCGCTCGGTGTAGCGGGCCTTGAGCTCATCGCGCTTGGGAAAGCCGGGCGCCATCGTCGCCGGCTGACCCAGCGAGATATCGTCCTCGCCGGCCTCGGGCCAGTAGACCATCAGCAGTCCGACGTCAGCAAGTGGGTCACCGAGGGTGCAGAGCTCCCAGTCGACCACGGCGGCGACCTCGCCCTCGGGCGTCAGGATCATGTTGTCGAGGCGGTAGTCGCCGTGAACGATCGTCGCCGGGCCCTGCTCGGGGATCCGCGCCGCCAGACGCTCGTGGACGGCGTCGATCGCCGGCAGCTCGCGCGTCTTCGACTTCTCCCACTGGCCCTGCCAGCGCCGTAGCTGACGGGCGACGTAGTCCTCCTTGCGGCCGAGCTCACCGAGGCCGACGGAATCGGGGTCGACAGCGTGGATATCGACCAGGGTGTCGACGACGCGCTCGCCGATCGCGTGGCGGTCGCTCTCGTCGGGGAAGGCGTCGGCCTCGGCGAGGCCGCGGAGGATTGGGCCCTCGACGAACTCCATCACGTAGAAGGGCGCCTCGTTGACGCTCTCGTCCTCGCAGAAGCCGGCTACGGGCGCGACCGGCACCGGAGTCTGAGCCAGCGCCGAGACGACGCGGTGCTCCCGCCCCATGTCATGGGCCGAGCCGAGCCGCTTGCCGAGCGGCGGACGCCGCAGGGCCCAGCGCTTGCCGGCCGCGTCGCGCACTCCGTAAGTCAGGTTCGAGTGCCCGCCGGAGATCCGATCGAAGGTGAGCGGGAGCTGAGCGCTGGGTATCTGCTCGCCGAACCATGCTTCTACCCCGGCCCGATCGATCCCCTCCGGTGCCTCGGCGCTGCCGTCGGCCGTGCCTGTAGCCTCGTCTCCCATCGAGGGGCAAGCATATTCCCGGCGCCGTTTCCGGCTCAGCCCGTCGCTCGCCAACCGGCTGACGATCGGCTTCGCGATCGCCTTTGCCGTGCTCACCGGCCTCGCTGTCGTCGGCGTCGCCCGCTTCCTGCAGCAGCGCCAGGACTTCGAGGACTCGACCGCACGCTCCTACCAGGTGGAGATCGCCGCCCGCACCCGGCTCGCCAACGGCGAACATCCGGCGGCAGCCCGCACCGTGATCCTCAACCAGCAGCACAAGCGCGAACGGCTGCGCGACGACATCGGCGGCGAGACCCGCGACACCGCCCTGCTGGTCGGCGCGGGACTGATCGCCGGGCTGACCGGCGCCGCCCTGCTCTTCAGCGGCCTGATCGCCTCGATGCGCCGCCCGCTCGAGGAGCTGGTCGAGGCCTCCGGCCGGCTCGCCGCCGGCGACCTCAACACCCGGGTCAAAATCGGCGGCCTCTCGGAGACCGCCTCCCTGGGCACGGCCTTCAACGAAATGGCAGCGGAACTGCAGCGCCGCGCCGGCGAACGCGACCAGTTGGAAACGATGAAGGACGAGTTCGTACTCACCGCCTCACACGAGCTGCGCAGCCCGCTCACTTCGGTGCAGGGCTTTGCCGAGCTACTGATGCTGGAGCGCGACAAGCTTGAGCCCAAGCAGGCCGACACGGTCGAGATCATCCTCGACAACACCCGCCACCTGGTACGCCTGCTCAACGACCTGCTCGATCTCGCCCGCAGCGACGCCGGCCGCCTGACGATCAAACCGGCGGTGATCGACGTCGGCGCGCTGGTCGAAGACCCGGTGCGGACGATGCTGAGCCAGACCCAGGCCAAGGACCAGACGCTGACGCAGGTGATCGCCCCCGGCCTGCCGCCGGTCAACGTCGACCGCGACCGGATCCGTCAGGTGCTCGTCAATCTCTTGACCAACGCACACGAGTACTGTGCCGCTGGCGCGTCAATCCACGTCACCGCAAACAGCAACGGCGGCGGTGTGGAACTCGCGGTGAGCGACAACGGACCTGGGATGGCAGCGGACCAGCTAGACCACATATTCGAGCGCTTCACCCGCGGCGACGCCGGGCTGACCCAGCACGTCGGCGGCACCGGCCTCGGCCTGGCGATCTCGAAATCGCTGGTCGAGCTGCACGGCGGCGCGATCTCCGCCCAATCGGTCGAGGGCCAGGGCTCGACCTTCAGGGTTTGGCTGCCCGCACTTGCGGGGAGCGGAGCGCAAGAGCCGCGAAACGACGACGTGGACCGGCCCCCGGCCCAATCCCGGGAGGAGGCGTTGTGAGCACGCGGGTACTTATCGCCGATGACTCAGAGACGATCTTGCTCCTGCTGCGCACACGGCTGGAGATGGAGGGGTACGAGGTGATCACCGCCGCCGACGGCGTCGAGGTAGTCGAGGCGATGCAACGCCCATCCGAGCCAAAGCCGGAGATCCTCCTGCTCGACGCGATGATGCCGCGCAAGTCCGGCATCGACGCCCTGCGCGAGCTGCGCGCCGCCGGGGTCGACACTCCGGTCCTGATCGTCAGCGCCCACCAGGACGAGATGGACGCCGGTGCCGCCACCGACGTCGAGGTCAGCGGCTACATCACCAAGCCGATCGACTTCGACCAGCTCTTCAGCCGCATCGCCGAGCTGACCGGCTGAGGCCTGAGGCCCGCCGGGGCTTCAGCTCTTAGCTACCTCGAGCCGGATCTCTTTGCCTTTGACCTTGGTGCCATCGAGGTACTCGACCGTGCGCTCGGCGACCTCGGGGTCAATGTGGACGAAGGAGAAGCGGTGCAGGACGTGGACGTCGTGGATCGCATCCTCGGGCAGGACGGCGCCCTCGCGCAGCGCCCAGCGCAGATCCTCCTCGGAGATGCCACTGCGCTCGCCGCGGTTGACGAAGAGCTTCACCGACTTGCCGGAGTCGTCCTTGTCCGTATCCGCCTTATCCGTATCCGCCTCGGCCGCAGCGTCCTCCTCAGCTGGCTTCGGCTCAAGCGGCTCGGCGGCCTTGCTGCGCTCCGGCCGCTCGCGGCGGCGCGGGCGCGGCGCGTGCTCGAGCCGCTCCTCCGGCGTTTCCCACTCGCCGATCGTCGTCTTCACGTCGCGCTCGATGCGGCTGATCTCATCGCGCTGGGCGGGGGTGACGAAGGTGATCGCGCGGCCGGTCCGCCCGACCCGGCCGGTGCGGCCGATGCGGTGGACGTAGACCTCCGAGGAGGCCGGCACGTCGAAGTTGATCACGTGGGTGACGTGCTCGATGTCGAGGCCGCGGGCGGCGATGTCGGTCGCCACCAGCAGGCGTACGCGGTGGTCCTTGAAGGCGATCATCACCCCGTCGCGTGAGCCCTGGCTCATGTCGCCGTGCAGGGCCTTGACATCGAGGCCTTTGTTCTTCAGCGTCCTCTCGAGCCGATCGGCGCCGATCTTGGTGCGGCAGAAGATGATCGCCTGCTCGGGTTCCTCGATCTTCAGCAGCTCGACTAGCTTCGCCGCCTTCTCTTTGGCCCCGACCTCAACGTAGGCCTGGGCGATCGCGTCGACCGTCAGCGTTTTCGGCGTGATGCTGATCGTCGTCGGGTCATACATGTAGCTCTCGGCGAGGCGTTTGACCGGCGGCGGCATCGTCGCCGAGAAGAGCGCCGTCTGGCGGCCGCTCGGGCACATGCGGAGGATCTTCTCGACGTCCTCGATAAAGCCGAGGTCGAGCATCTCATCGGCCTCGTCGAGAACGATGTAGCGGGCCGCGGTGAGGACCAGCGAGCGGCGGCTCATCAGGTCCATCATCCGGCCGACGGTGGCGACGACGACATGGGCGCCGGAGCGCAGCTGCGCCTGCTGGGATTTGATCGGGGCGCCGCCGAAGACGGCAACGATCTCGACGTCGAGGTGCTCGGCGTAGGAGCGCAACGCCTGGGTCACCTGGATGCAGAGCTCGCGCGTCGGCGTCAGCACGACCGCCTGCACCTCGTCGTTATCGGGGTCGAGGTACTGCAGCAGCGGCAGGCCGAAAGCTGCCGTCTTGCCGGTGCCGGTCTGCGCCTGGCCGATTACGTCGTGGCCGTCGAGCAGCTCCGGAATCGCCTGATCCTGGATCGGCGTCGGCTCGTCGAAGCCGAGCTCGTCGAGGGCCTGCTGGATTTGCGGCGAGAGGCCGAGTTCTTTGAAAGAGATCACTTCGATGGGTCCAGGAGGAGCTTGCCGCTGGTGTTGCGGGCGATCAGGTCTTCGTGGGCGCGGGCCGCTTCGGAGAGCGGGTAGACGCCGCCGATAGTGACCTCGAGTTCACCCTTAGCGACAATACCGAGCAGCTCGCCAATCATCGGCGCGACTAGCTCACGGCGGGCCAGCAGGTGCAACAGCCAGAAGCCGACCACGGTCTTGGAGCCGCGCAGCAGCGCCGCCGTGGAGACCTCGCGCTGTTCGCGCGAGGCGATGCCGAAGACGACCATACGGCCGAGCGGCGCGAGGATCCCGAGCTCTTCGTCAAATGCCTTGCCGCCGCTCATGTGGAGAACGGCGTCGACGCGCTCGCCGCCGCTTGCCTCGCGGATCGCGGCACCCAGATCATCGCTGCGCGAGTCGACCGTAGCGTCGGCGCCGAGCTTCTCGACCAGCGCCCGCTTCTCCTCACTGGAGGCGAGGCCGATCACCTTCGCGCCAGCGCGCTTGCCCAGCTGCACGGCCATGCCACCGGTGCCCCCGGCGGCGGCCTCGACCACCAGGGTCTCGCCCGGCTCGATCCGTGCGCAGCGCTCGACCAGGGCCACCGCGGTCAGGCCCTGCAGCAGCAGCGCCGCCGCCTGGTCGTCGCTGACCTCGTCGGGCAGCGGGATCAGCAGCGCTTCGGGCACGGCGACCTTCTCGGCATAGCCGCCACTGCCGAGCAATGCCACGACCCGCCGTCCGTCAGCGGTGCGGCCGCTTACCTCTGTGCCTGGGATCAGCGGCAGCGACTGCTCAGCCAGGTAGTCGTTGCGCGTCGCGTGCGTATCGGCGAAGTTGATGCCGCTCCGAGCAACGTCGATTACGACTTCCCCTTCTCCGGGAGTCGGCTCGTCTACATCGATGAACCGGAGCTTCTCCGGTCCGCCGAACTCCTCTATCTGCACCGCCTTCACGGCGGCGAACCATAGTCGTCGGGCGTCGGCATAGCTCGCGCGGGTGGCGTGGGGCAGGGGGGTCGAGGACAGCCCGTGGACTGCCCGCAGGCCACCCTGCCCCGCGACAGGACCCGCGCGCCGCTACGCTGCCGTCCCTGATGTCCCTCACCGTAGTCGGCTCGATCGCGTTCGACAGCGTCCGCACCCCCTTCGGGGAGCGCGACCGCATGCTCGGCGGCGCCGCCGTGCACTTCTCACTGGCCGCCAGCTTCTTCACCGAGGTGCGCCCGGTCGGGCCCGTCGGCGACGACTTCGGCAGCGCCGAGTTCGAGGTGCTGGAGCGCCGCGGCGTGCTCACCGACGATATCGAGCGGGTGGCTGGCGGCGCCAAATCGTTCTTCTGGCGCGGCCGCTACGAGTTCGACCTCAACGTCGCCCACACCGAGGACACCCAGCTCGGCGTCTTCGGCGAGTTCGAGCCGAAGCTCTCCGAGGCCTCGCGCCAGGCCGAGACCCTCTTCCTCGCCAACATCCAGCCCGACCTGCAGCGCCAGGTCCGCGCCCAGTGCACCGCCAGCCGCTTTTCCGCGCTGGACTCGATGAACCTCTGGATCGAAACCGCCAAGGACTCGCTGCTGGCGGCGATCGCCGAGGTCGACTGCCTGATCGTCAACGACGCCGAGATCCGCCAGCTGACCGGCGAGGCCAACCTCGCTCGTGCCGCTCGCGCGGTGATGGAGCAGGGACCGCGCGCGGTCGTCGCCAAGCAGGGCGAGTACGGCGCCGCGCTCTTCACCGAAGACGGCTTCTTTGCCCTGCCGGGCTTTCCGCTCGAGGAGGTGCGCGACCCGACCGGCGCCGGCGACAGCTTCGCCGGCGGCTTCATCGGCTACCTCGACAGTCAGGAGGGCGAGATCGACGAGGCCTGCCTGCGCCGGGCGATGGGCTACGGCACCGTGCTCGCCTCCTTCAACGTCGAGCAGTTCGGCACCGAGCGGGTGGCGGCGCTGACCCGCGAGGAGATCGAGCAGCGCTTTGCCGAGCTGCACGCGATGACTCGCTTCGAGCCGTTGCCGATCTCTTAACTGCCGACGGCCACAAGCTGAAAGAATGAGCGCCGGCATGGCCCCCGACTCTCTCTCAGTCACCGACAACCGCACCGGCAAGACGTACGAGCTGCCGATCACAGACGGCACCGTGAAGGCGATGGACCTGCGCCAGATCAAGGTCGACGAGGACGAATTCGGCATGTTGGCCTACGACCCGGCCTTCACCAACACGGCCTCCTGCCGCTCCTCGATCACCTACATCGACGG
>DATMIH010000146.1:0-5829 GCA_035554595.1 Solirubrobacterales bacterium | reverse complement strand
AGGCGCACGCCCGCCCTCGACGACGCGCAGTTTGCCAGTGCCAGAGGCGCGACCCGGCCGCGCCGCGGCGGTTGCCCTTCCACCGCGGGCGACGTTGAGGATCAGCCCGACCGCGAAGAGCGTCGCCAGCAGGCTGCTGTTGCCGTAGGAGACGAAGGGCAGTGGCACGCCGGTCAGCGGCGCCAGGCCCATTACGGCGAAGAGATTGATCGTCGCCTGCACCAGGATCAGCGAGGTGAGGCCGGAGACGAGCAGCTTGCTGTAGCGGTCCTTGGCTTTCTGCGCCACGCGCAGGCCGGCGTAGCCGAGCAGGCCGAAGAGGCCGACGACGCCGAGGATGCCGACCATGCCCAGCTCCTCGCCGATCACGGCGGAGATCATGTCGGTGTGGGCCTCGGGCAGGAAGCCGGCCTTCGCCACGCCGTTGCCGATGCCGACGCCGAAGAGGCCGCCGGAGCCGAGCGCGATCTTGGCCTGCGCCGCCTGGAACCCGGCACCGGCGGCGTCGGCGCCAGGATGGAGGAAGCCGGTGAGGCGGGCCATGCGGTAGGGCTCGACCACGGTCAGCAGCAGGGCGAGGCCACCGAGGACGAGGGCGATCTTGCCGAGGTCGACCGGGCGGGCGCCGGCGGCGATCAGCGTCGCGGCGACCGAGAAGGCGATCACCATCGTCGTCCCCATGTCGGGCTCGGCCATGACCAGCAGGCAGGCGGTGCCGACGACGAGCAGGAAGGGCATCAGCCCCTGCAGCGAGCGCACCCGTTTCGGTTCGCGGGCGAGCAGGTCGGCGCCGTAGAGAATCAGCGCCACCTTGGCCAGCTCCGAGGGCTGAAACTGCAGCGAGCCGGGGCCGATCCAGCGACTGGCGCCGTTGGCACTGGAGCCGGCGACGAGGACGACGAGCAGGAGGAAGAGTGAGCCAACGAGCAGAGCCGGCGTGAGGCGGCGGATCGCGGTCAGCCCGTGGCGGGCACTGAGGTGCATCACCAGCAGGCCGAAGGCGCCGAAGATCAGCGTGCGCTTGAGGTAGAAGGCGCTGTCGGCGAGGTTGCCGTTGCTGAGTATCTGGGTGGTCGAGCTGGCCGAGAAGACCATCACTGCGCCGAGCGCGAGCAGGCAGAGAGTGGCCGTCAGCAGCAGGTTGTACTCAGTCGAGGGCGAGGCGGCGCGCGAGCGCTTCTTCCTGCCCTTGGCCTTCTTCGTCTTCCCGCCCGCGGTGAAGCCGCCGAGCGAGAGGGCGCGAGCGCTCACGCCAACTCCGCGACGATCTGGCGGAAGCGCTCCCCGCGCTGTTCGAAGTTCTCGAAGGCGTCGAAGCTGGCACAGGCGGGCGAGAGCAGCACGGTCTCGCCGGGCCGGGCAGCATGGGCGGCGAGGCGCACCGCTTCTTCCAGGTCCTCGCAGAGGTGCAGCTCGACGCCGGTCGCGATCGCCGGGGCAAGCGCCTCGGCAAGGCGCCCAGCCGAAGCGCCGATCAAGTAGCAGGCGCTGCAGCGCTCGCGGACCGGGTCGAGCAGCGGCGCGTAGGACTCGCCCTTCTCGCTGCCGCCGAGGATCGCCCGTACCCCGCCCTCGAAGGCGCGCAGGCCGACCGTGGCGGAGGCAACGTTAGTCGCCTTGGAGTCGTTGACGAAGCGCACGCCGTCGATCTCGGCCACCTGCTCGAGCCGGTGCGGCACGCCAGCGAAGCTGCGCAGGCCTTCGCGCACCGCCTCGCGGTCGAGCCCCATCGAGAGCGCCGCCGCGGCCGCGGCCATCGCGTTCTCGACGTTGTGCTCGCCGAAGAGGCCGAGCTCGGAGACCGCGAGCAGCGGCTCGCCGTCGTAGAAGATCGTGTCCTCGGCAACGGCGACTTCGCAGTCGGGCGCGGCGCCGTGGCAGAAGGCGATGCGCCGCCCGCAGCCACCGAGGTCGACGCCGGCCAGCTCGGGATCGCCGGCGTTGTAGACGGCGACGTCGTCGTTGCCCTGGTTGGCGAAGATCCGCAGCTTGGCGGCAAGATAGTCCTCGAGCGTGCCGTGCCGATCGAGGTGATCGGGCGCGAGGTTGAGGAAGACCGCGCACTCGGGCGCGAAGGCGACGCTGTCCTCGAGCTGGAAGCTCGAGGCCTCGCAGACCACGGTCGCGTCCGGCTCGATCTCACCGGCGAGCGAGGAGAGCGGCGTGCCGACGTTGCCGGCCACCGCCACCGGCTCAGCGGCCGAGCGATAGATGTGCCCAAGCAGCTCGACCGTGGTCGTCTTGCCGTTGGTCCCGGTCACCGCGACGAAGCGATTGGGGATCGCCCGCCAGGCGAGCTCGAGCTCTCCCACGACGTCGATCCCCCGCTCCAGAGCGGCCGCGATCACCGGCGCCTCCCGCGGCACACCCGGGCTCTTGACCACCGTCCGCACCCCGTCGAGGAGTGCAATCCCATCTGCATCCAGGACGACTTCGACACCGACCTCCCGCAATCCTGCTGCCCCATCGGGAAACCCCGAATCCACCGCAACCACGTCCTCCCCCCGAGCCGCAAGCAGCCGCGCGGCGGCCTGGCCGGATCGCGCCAGGCCAACAACCAGGAAGGGCCCCTGAGGAAGCGGCGGCCGAACCTCCTTGGGCGGCAGAAGACTCATTCGGACCTTCTTCGCCCCCCCGGGCAACGACCCTGTATCGCTGAGTTCGCCTTTTTGTGTCCCTGTGGACACCAAAAGACGAAGTCAGCCCGGGGATTTGAGGCGATAGAGGACGTGGGCGCGCTGGGGGTGGCCTGGAGGCAGGCTGGGATGTTCGAAGTCGTCGCGCGGATCGTGGTTCATCCCGATCCGCTCCATCACCGCCCGCGAGCGACGATTCGCCGCGGTCGTGAACGAGACGATCTCGTCCAGCCCGTCCTCCTCGAAGCCAAACCCGAGCGCCACCCGCGCAGCCTCCGTCGCATAGCCATGACCCCAGGCAGAGCGCGCCAGCCGCCAGCCAATCTCCACGGCCGGCGTGAAGTGCACCTCAAACCCCGGCGAGGCCAGGCCGGTGAAGCCAACGAACTCTCCCGTCCCCCGCACCTCCAGTGCCCAGAGCCCAAACCCATTCGCCTCGAACCCAGCCTCGATCTTCTCCACCAACTCATCGCTCTCCCGCCGAGTCAACGGTCCCGGGAAATGCTCCATCACAGCGGGATCAGCATTGATCGCCGCGAATGCCTCGCGATCGTCCTCCCGCCATCTCCGCAGCTCAAGCCGCGGAGTCGTAAGCGTTGGCCACGGGCGTCCGGTGCCCTCTCCCAAAACACTCAAGCGCGGCTCCTGCCGCGCGTTTTGGGAGAGGGCACCGGACGCCCCTCCATCACTTACCGCCCGATGCTCTGCTGATACAGCGTGAACCCGATCCCCGAGCAAACCGCCGCAACAATCCAGAACCGCAGCATGATCTTGGTCTCCGACCAAGCCATCATCTCGAAGTGATGGTGCAGCGGCGCCATCAGGAAGACGCGGCGGCGGAAGCTTTTGAAGGAGAAGACCTGGATCGCCACCGAGAGCGCCTCGATCACGAAGATGCCGCCGATGATCAGCAGCAGGACCTCGGTCTGGGTCATCACCGCGAGGGCGCCGATTGCGCCCCCCAATCCGAGTGAGCCGGTGTCACCCATGAAGATCGAGGCCGGGAAGGCGTTGTACCAGAGGAATCCGATGCAGGCACCGACCAGGCAGGCCGAGAGCAGGGCGAGGTTCTGCTGCTCGTTGGTGACGAAGGCGATCGCCGTGTAGGCGAGCAGGACGATCGCGCAGGAGCCCGCGGCGAGGCCGTCGAGGCCGTCGGTGAGGTTGACCCCGTTGGAGGTGCCGCCGATGACGAGGAAGACGAGGACGAAGTAGAGGACTGGGCCGAGGTCGATCGAGGCGTCG
The DNA here is from genome assembly GCA_035554595.1 of Solirubrobacterales bacterium. GTDB lineage: Bacteria > Actinomycetota > Thermoleophilia > Solirubrobacterales > 70-9 > VRUE01. The sequence goes on along the minus strand of DATMIH010000146.1, from coordinate 1,948 downwards.
CCGATGCGGAAGTAGAGAATCGGTTCGAGGCCGACCTCGTGACGGGCGACCCACCAGAGCCCGAGTGCGAGGAAGAGCTGCAGGAGGATCTTCCAGCGCGCTGAGAGCCCGAGTGACCGGCGCTTGACGATCTTGATGAAGTCATCGGCGAAGCCGATCGCCGCGCAGCCCATCGCCACCCCGAAGACGGCCATGCTCTGCGCGTCGCGGTCGGAGAGGACGAGGTAGGGCACGCAGATCGAGGCGAAGATGATCAGGCCGCCCATCGTCGGCGTGCCGGCCTTGGCGTGGTGCTCCTGCGGGCCGTCCTCGCGGATGTGCTGGCCGAACTCCTTGACCCGCAGGTACTCGATGAACTTGGGGCCGAGGAAGATGCAGATCAGCATCGCCGCCATGCCGGCGATCAGCACTTCACCCATCGAGCAGCTCCCCCAGCGTCTCGGCCACGGCCTCGAGGCCGGCCGAGCGTGAGCCCTTGACCAGGATCGTGTCGCCGGGTTCGGCCTGGGCGGCGAGCCATTCGGCGGCCTCCTCAGGCGTGCCCAGCAGCTCGTCCGGCCCGTAGGCGCGGGCCGCCTCGCCGACCCCGATCAGCAGGTCGATGCCCTCGGCCCGGGCGCTCTTGCCAACCTCACGGTGGTAGCCGGCGGCGCCGGGGCCGAGCTCGGCCATCTCGCCCAGGACCGCGATCCGTCGTTCCCCCTCGAGCGAAGCGAGGTGGCTGAGCGCGGCGCGCATCGAGACCGGGTTGGCGTTGTAGCAGTCGTTCACAAGGACGATTCCGTCGCCCATCTCGAGGCGCTCGCCCCGGAAGCGTGAGAAGCCTATGTTCGCAGCGCGGTCGGCCATCTCGGCGAGGGGCGCACCCAGGGCCACGCCGGCCGCAATCGCCGCCAGCGCGTTCTCGAGGTTGTGCGCCTCGGCGAAGGGAAACTGGAAAGCCTGGCGCCCGACGGGGGTCTCGATAAGCGCCTCAGTGACACCATCCTCAACCCTGCTCTCGACCGCGAAGACGTCGCCGCCGGAGCCGAAGCGCAGCAGCCGCGACGCCCCGGCTAGGTGCGGCTCCAGCACCCCGGCGTCGGCGGGGACGATCGCCGTCCCCTCCGCCGGCAGCGCCGCCAGCACCTCGGCCTTCGCCGCCGCGATCGCCTCGACCGAGCCGAGCAGCTCGACGTGGACGGGCCCGACGTTGGTGATCACCGCCACTTCGGGCTCGGCGATCGCGGCCAGCTCGGCGATCTGGCCAGCGCCGCGCATCGCCATCTCCAGGATCAGGAGGTCGGTGTCATCGGGCGCATCCAGCACCGTCAGCGGCAGCCCGATCTCGGTGTTGAGGTTCTCCCGGTTGGCATGCACCCGCCCCGGCAGGAGAGCCCGGGCGATGTCCTTGACCGAGGTCTTGCCGACCGAACCGGTGACGCCGACGACACGGGCGCCGAGCTCACGCCGCCAAGCCCGCGCAAGCGCCTGCAGCGCAGCAAGCGGATCGGCCGCGAGAAAAACCCAGGCACCACCACTCTCGTCGCCCGATACCTCACCGCCGACTTCGCACTTACTGTCGTATAGCGACAGAAAAGACGAACTCAGTGCTGGGTCGAGGACTACGCCCCATGCGCCGGCTTCGACCGCCGCGCCGGCAAACTCACCACCGTTGACGCGCTCGCCGCGCAGGCCGAAGAAGAGGTCGCCGGGACCCGTCGCGCTCGAATCGATCGTGGCTCCCACCGGCGAGCCCGGCTTTCCCCGGCGCGCGACCTTCGCTCCGCAGGCCGCGGCTATCTGCTCCGCATCGAGCCTCAAAGCTGGCGCAGCTCCGCGCGGGCGACCTCGCGGTCGTCGAAGGGCAGCTTGCGGCCGTCGGCGAACTCCTGGCCCTGCTCGTGCCCCTTGCCCGCGATCACCACCGTGTCGCCGGGCTGGGCCTTTTCGAGCGCCAGCGCGATCG
>DATMIH010000145.1:0-2150 GCA_035554595.1 Solirubrobacterales bacterium | reverse complement strand
GCCGAGCGAGGTCTTCTACTCGACCGTCCTCGAGGCGATCCGGCCGCACCTCCCCGACGTTGGCCTGGCGGTCGACGTCGGCTGCAAACTCGGGCGGATGGCCGCCGAGATCAGCGCCGCGGGGGCCGAACGGACGATCGGCGTCGACCTTGGCGCCACCGCGCTGGAGGAGGCTCGGCGGATTCTGTTTCACCCAGAAGGAACCCCGACCCTGACCTTCGCCCTGCGGGCACGACGGACGCGCCCGGTCGTGGCGGAGCTGCCCTGGCGCCCCTCGCCCGATCGGCTCGGCTTCGTCTGCGCGGATGCGCGGCGCCTGCCGCTTCGCGACGGCGCCGCCGACCTCGTGCTGCTGCTCAACGTGGTTGATGCAACCCCCAACCCGGCGGAGGTCGTGCGCGAGGCTTGGCGATGTGTGGCCCCCGGTGGGCGCCTGATCATCTCCGATCCGTTCGACTACCTGGATACCGGCAAACGCTCCGGCCACATCTACGAGCTCTCGGGCTTCCTCGACGCCGACGACGTCGTGCCCGACCACTACGAAACCGTGGTCCCGTTTCCACTCCGGGTCGAGTGGTCCCAGGTCGTGGCCGTCTATCAGTCCAACCTGGGGATCTTCGAGAAGCGACGGCCCTAAGCCGTCCCGCCGGCCTAGCCGACGCTGACGCCGGGCACGCCGAAGCGGTTGGCGTTGCCGGTCGGGTCGGCGGTCTCTTCGATCCGCGACTCCAGCGCCAGCTCCTTCTCGAAGTCGGCCGCCTCGCCGTGCTGGAAAGAGACGTCCTTACCCTCGAGCAGCTCGATGAAGACCTCGACGAAGCGCGGGTCCAGCTGTTTGCCGGCAACCCGGCGCAGCTCGACGATCGCGTCGTAGCTCGACATCGGCGTGCGGTAGGAGTCGCGGGCGGTCATCACGTCGTAGGTGTCGGCGACGGAGATGATCCGGGCCAGCTCGGGGATGTCGTTGCCGGCGAGGCCGCGCGGGTAGCCCTTGCCGTCGATCCGCTCGTGGTGGGCGAGGATGATGTCGGCCACCGGGCCGTAGCCGTCGAGCGAGGAGACCACGCGGGCGCCCTGTTGGGGGTGGCGCTTGATCAGCATCCAGTCCTCGTCGGTGAGCGGCACGTTGGCCTTGAGGATGCGGTCGGGCAGGATGAACTTGCCGATGTCGTGCAGCAGCGCCGCGATGTGGACCAGCTCCTCCTCCTGGCGCGAGTAACCGGCCCGCTGGGCGATCGCCCGCGAGTAGCGCGCCACGGCAGCGCTGTGCCGCGCGGTCATCTGGTCCCTCAGATCGAGCGTGCGCAGCATCGCGCTCAACATCCCGACCTGGAAGCTGGCCAGCTGCTTGCTGCGTTTCTCCAGCTCGTCGGCGCGCTGCTGGGAGAGCAGCAGCTGGCCGAGCAGGTACTGGAAGGTGATCAGGACAACGCCGAAGAGGGCGATCGCCGCGATCCCGATGATGTGGAAGATGAAGGCGACCGCGACCGCGAGCATCGCGCTGGCGAACTCGGAGGGCAGCACCGGGGGCAGCACCTTCAGCTTGCTGCGAAAGGAAACGCGCTCCACGTAACAGCCGTAGCCGGCAACCATCACGAAGTTGATAAGCAAGGCGAACTGGAAGAGGGCGAAGACCAGCAGGTAGAACGACGGATCGTCCGCGGTGATTCCGATCGTCTGCACGCTCTGATGGAAGGCGATGCCACCGAGCAACGGGAAGAGCGCGTAGGTGAGCAGGTTGTTGAGCAGGTAATGCCCTTCGTCGTGCCAGCGGACGAGCCAACCGACGAGCATTGCGGCGACGGCGATCAGCGCGGCCGGCGTGCCGCCGAGGAAGACCATCGCCAGGACCAGGGCGAGGAAGGTGCCGGAGACCTTGACCTTGGATTCGGTCGAGACCGCGGTCAGGTAGCTGAAGACCGAGAAGGAGAGCAGGACGGTGAAGAGGGGGAGGTCCCAGTTGGACTCCGAGGCGTCCCAAACACCGAGCGCGGCGGTAGCGAGAAGCCCGGCGATCATGACGCCGATTGCGAAACGGGTGGGACGCTTGTCAGCCATAGCGCTCTGGGGGGTGGTTCCTGGGCGTGGGATTCTTCCCGTGGCCTACAAGGTTCATGGACGGAAGGCCTTTCCCTGCGTCACGTCATAAC
>DATMIH010000144.1:0-5270 GCA_035554595.1 Solirubrobacterales bacterium | reverse complement strand
GGTCAGCAAGGCGTTACAATCCTGTTCGTGAGCCCCTCCTACCGCCGCCTGGATGTCGACGAGCGACGTCGCCAGCTCTTGGAGCGAGGCGCCGAGCTCTTCACCAGCTATCCCTACGAAGAGCTCTCGATGAGCAAGATCGCCGCCGAGGTCGGAATCTCGAAGGCCCTGCTGTACCACTACTTCCCCAGCAAGCAGGCCTATTTCGAGGAGACGCTGAGCGCCTGGGCCGAGCAGTTGCGGGAGCGGACGGAACCCGACCCCGACCTTCCCCCGGTCGAGCAGTTGAAGGGCAGCCTCGATGCCTTCCTCGCGCTGGTTGAGGAAAACGAGGTCGCCTACAAGAACCTGATGCAAAGCGCCGCGGGCGTCGCCGAGATCCGCGCACTAATCGAAGAGGTGCGCCTGAAGACGGCGCAGCGGATCCTCGAGTCCCTCTACGCGCAGGAGCCACCGCCGAAAGCGCGAACCGCGGTGAGTGGCTGGCTCTGGTTCATGGACGGGGCCTGTCTCAACTGGATCGAGCACCACGACATCGAGCGCAAGGAGCTACGCGACCTGCTGCTCGGCGTCCTGATGGGCGCGCTGGTCGCTGCCGACGCGGTGCCGGACCTCGCTTAAGCCTCCTCGCCGCACTGCCGATAGAGGGGCTTCATGCTGAGGCGAGGGACGATTCTGCTGCTTGCCTGCGCCTGCCTGGTGACGATCCCGTCAAGCGCTAGTGGCGAGACACCGCAGGCGACGCTGCTGCCCAGCGGCCGCGCCGCGGCGCCCCCTTCCGCCCCGCCCGCGGTCAAGGCGATGATCGAAGCGGCCAACCGAATCAGCCACCGACCGTACGTCTGGGGCGGCGGCCATCGCGATTGGAACGCGCGTGGTTACGACTGCTCGGGCTCGGTCAGCTACGTGATGCACGCCGCCGGCCTGCTCGAATCGCCGCTCGACTCGACCGGGTTCATGCGCTGGGGAGCCGGCGGGGCCGGCGGCTGGGTGCGAATCTACGCCAACCGCGAACACGTCTTCGCCGTCATCGCCGGCCTGCGCTGGGACACCTCGATGACCGATGACGGCGATCGCAGCGGCCCCGGCTGGAGCGAATACATGCGCTCCGGGGGCGGCTTCCGCCTGCGCCACCCGCTCGGCCTGCTGCAAGCCGTCCCCGTCAGCTAAGCCGACAGGCGGTACAAGGCGCTTTGGCGATCCTTGTACCCGAGTACAAAGGCATCTTCGAGCCATCGGTATTAGGCTCTTTTGGCTCTTCTAAAGGGAGTAGACCGGTAACCGACCGTGCCTGCCGACCGGGCGCGACGCCAAGCGAGGGACGACTAGAGCGATGACCCGTATCCGCCAGCAGAATGTGACCGCAGCCCAGTGGAGCGCCAACGGGGGAGCCCTCGGCGCGATCGACCTGACCCTGCCCGAGAACGAAGCATTCGGCGCCAACGTCTTCTCGATCGTCGTCCAGCGCGAACGCCTTCCCGACGGCGTCTTCGAGCAGCTGCAGGGCAGCCTCGAAGCCGGCGAGGCGATCGAGTTGGAGGTCGCCGACGCGGTCGCCTCAGCGATGAAGGACTGGGCGCTGGAGAAGGGCGCCACCCACTTCACCCATGTCTTCCAGCCGCTCACCGGCTCCACCGCCGAGAAGCACGACTCCTTCTTCGAGCCGGCCGGCGGCGAGGGCAAGGCCCTTGCGGGCTTCTCCGGCAAAGAGCTGATCCAGGGCGAGCCCGACGCCTCCTCCTTCCCGACCGGCGGCGTGCGCGAAACCTTCGAGGCCCGTGGCTACACCGCCTGGGACCCGACCAGCCCCGCCTTCATCCTCGAGAACCCGAACGGCTCGCTGCTCTGCATCCCGACCGCCTTCGCCTCCTGGACCGGCGAGGCGCTCGACGCCAAGATCCCGCTGCTGCGCTCGATGGACGCGCTCTCGGGCTCGGCGATCAGGGCGCTGGGGCTGCTCGGCGACAGCGAGAGCAAACGCGTCTTCACCACGGTCGGGCCCGAGCAGGAGTACTTCCTGATCGACGAGCAGTACTTCTTCGAGCGTCCCGACCTGGTCTCCACCGGCCGCACCCTCTTTGGCGCCAAGCCGCCCAAGGGCCAGGAACTCGACGACCACTACTTCGGCACGATCCCCGAGCGCGTGCTCGCCTTCATGCTCGAGTCCGAGCTGGAGATGCGCAAGCTCGGCATCCCGGTCAAGACCCGCCACAACGAGGTTGCCCCGGCGCAGTACGAGATCGCGCCGATGTTCGAGAATTCCAACGTTGGTTCCGACCATCAGCAGCTGCTGATGCGGGTGCTGGAAAACGTCTCGCGCCGTTACGGCCTGGTCTGCCTGCTGCACGAGAAGCCCTTCGCCGGCGTCAACGGCTCGGGCAAGCACAACAACTGGTCGATGGGCACCGACACGGGCAGCAACCTGCTCAACCCGGGCGATACGCCCGCCGACAACGTCCACTTCCTCTTCTTCTGCGCGGCGGTGATCCAGGCGGTCAACAAGCACCAGGGCCTGCTGCGCGCCTCGGCCGCGAACATCGGCCAGGACCATCGCCTCGGCGCCAACGAGGCGCCGCCGGCGATCATCTCGATCTTCCTCGGCGCCGAACTGGACAAGGTCTTCGAGGCGATCGCGACCGGCGAAGGCGACCCGCACACCCCGGCCTCCTTCCTTGACCTGGGGGCGACGGTGCTGCCGCCGCTGCCCAAGGATGGCGGCGACCGCAACCGCACCTCGCCCTTCGCCTTCACCGGCAACAAGTTCGAGTTCCGGGCGCTGGGATCGAGCATGTCGCTCGCCTTCCCCAACACGGTGCTGAACACGATCGCCGCCGAGGCGATCGACGAGATGTCCGACAAGCTGGAGGCGAAGATCGGCGGCGGTATGGACGCGGCCGAGGCGGCGATCGAGGTGGTCAAGGAGGCCTACGTCGACAACAAGCGGATCTGCTTCAGCGGCGACAACTACTCCGAGGAGTGGCACGCCGAGGCTGAGCAGCGCGGGCTGAAGAACCTGAAAACGACGCCGGATGCGCTGCTCGAGGTGATCGCCGACGACTCGGTTGCCGCCTTCGAGAAATACAGCGTGCTCTCGAAAAGGGAGCTCGAGTCCCGCTTCGAGGTCTGGGTCGAGCAGTACGCCCTGCGGGCCAACATCGAGGCTGAGACCACGTTCTCGATCGCCAAGACGATGATCCTGCCGGCGGCGCTGCGCCACCTGGCGCTGATCTCCGAGGCCGGTGTTTCCAGCCTCGAGGGCGAGGTTCGCGGCCTGATCGAGGAGCTGGCGACGGCGCTCGACGCCCTGGAGAAGGCCAACGCCGAGCCGACCGAGCTGGAGGGCTTGGAGCTGGCGCTCTTCGCCCGCGATGAGCAGCTGGCAAAGAGCGGCGCGGTGCGGGAGGCGGCTGACAAGCTGGAGAAGATCGTCGCGGACGATCTGTGGCCCTTGCCTAAGTATGAGGAGATGTTGTTCATCAAGTAGCAGCGAGGGCGGGGATCGGTAGGGGTTCCGCTTAACTTTTTCGGTGGAGACGCATTAGCTGGCGCCTCCAGGAATTGCCGAAAAAGTGCAAGACGCTCCACCCCTACCGATCCCCGCCTCCCATCAGCTTGAGGTTCAACTCCCCTGGTTCGACCGGGTCACGGTTCTCCGCTCGATAGCTGGTTAGTTCACATTCGCGCAGATTGCGTAGACGCGCAGGTCGATTGAGGTGTCGACCGATACTGAGTTGTTGAAGAGTTGGACGGACCAGCCTGTGCCGGTGCCGTTCGGACCGTTGAGTGAGACCATTACTTGGCGTTGTTGGCCGTTTTGGGTGGCGTTGGTGCCTAGGTCGGAGCCGCCGCTTATTGCGCGCTTGCCGGCAGGACAGGGGACGGTCTTGACTTCGCTGAGGCCGCGGGGGCTGCCACTGTTTTCGATGAAGACTTCTTTGAAGGTCTGGTTGACGACCTCGTAGCCGGAGACCCCAGCGGCACCGGTGGCGCCTTTGTCTCCCTTGTCGCCCTTCTGGCCTTTGTCGCCCTTTGATCCCTTTTGGCCTTTCGGGCCCTGCGGACCCTGGGGTCCTGCGGGCAGCTTGCCGAAGACACGACAGGTCACCTTCTTCTGCCCGGCGAGCACCCGGGCCGGGCACTTGACCTTGACCTTGCGGGCCTTTGAGCTGGTCGCATTGCCGGCGGCCACCGCCACGGCGGCGACACCAACCACCGCGATCAGTGCGGCGGTGCCAATCGGAAGTGCTCGACGGAGCAAGCCTGCTGGGCTGCGCATCTGTCCCTCCTTGGTGGGGTTCGCCTGCCCCCTACCCGTGGCGCCGCGCCGTCAAGCGTTGCTCGAAGATTCGGCTACTCGTCGGATTCGTCGTTGTCGCGGACGGCGCGGTAGATGATGAAGCCAACCGCGAGGGCGCCGAAGAGCGGGATCAGGCCGCCGAAGAGGACCGGCTCCCACGCCTCTTCGGCCCGCACCAAGAGCACGGCGATACTCAGCAGCTCGTTCATCGCAGCTCCGGCAAGCCGGCGCCGCCGGCCAGCGGGTTGAGGTCGGCAAGGAGCTCGAGCAGGCGCGGCTCGGGCTCTTCGTCGTCAATCACGATCGCGGTGCCGGGCCAGGCATAGCGCAGGTAGCGACCGTAGGCCTGGCGCGAAGCCAGATCGGGCTCGTAGATCCAGGAACCTGTGTTCCAATAGCGCGTGCGTGGGCGCTCGGCGCAACGCACGTCGGCCAGCGGCTGGTGGGTGTGGGCGAAGACGATCCGCTCCGCCTGCCTGTCCCAGCCGAGGTTGGCTGTCACCTTGGCGAAGGCCTCGAGCGCGTGCTCTGAGGGGTCGCTGGGCGAGATCACCGAGGCGGCCGGATAGGCGGGGTGCGGCCAGGCGGCCTGCGGGGTTGGCTGCTCGCGGCGCTGGCGCGCGGCCTCGGCCTGAACAACGGAGTCGAAGTGCGACTGGCTGGGCAGTGACCCTCCCCCAGACGCGGCATCGCCGACGCCGCGGTCGCGCAGCTCGGCGGCGAGACGCTTGATGCCGCGCACCGGCAGGCCGAGGGTCGAGGCCAGGTGTCCGGCCCGTTGCACGGCGCGGAAGACGTTCTGCTGCGCGTGGGTCCCGTGCGGCATCTGTGCGGCGATGTAGAGCCACTCGGTCAGCAGCGTGATCGTCGACTCGTAGTCGGCGATCGTCTTCGGGTCCTCCGGGCCGCCGGTGGCGATACCCCAGAGCACCCTGGTCAGGATGCGATCGCCGCGCGAGCCGGAGAGGCGGGC
>DATMIH010000143.1:0-2977 GCA_035554595.1 Solirubrobacterales bacterium | reverse complement strand
TCTAGCAGGCTGGCAGCGAAGGACTTCGTTTTCGTCCCCGCGGCAACGCCGAGGGGTTTCAGCGCGAACAGTTCCTCGCTGGAGCGCAACAGTGAGTAGGGGTTGTAGGCGCCGGAGTCGGTGCCGCCGGGAGTGGTGAAGGACGAGAGCAGCAGGGCCCCGGTGGACAGCGGGTCCCCGCTCGGAGCCGGGGTGCCCGCGACCGGCGGATTGGTCGCGGAGAAAGCGATGATCAACAGGCCGTCGGCCTTGTAGGCGGGCGAGGCGAGGATCTTCGGCACCCAGGCGGAGAGAAAGGCGTCGGCAGCCGCGGCCCCTTCCGGCGCCCCAGCGGGACACTGGCTGGCCGTGCCGGCGTTACAGGGGGTCGGCGCGATGAATGAGTAACTGGGCGTCTTCTCGGCTTTACCGAGGTCCTTGCTCAGCTGTTCCAGGGGGACATCGTTTTCCGAGCAGTCGCCGAGGTCGAGCAGCGAGTGGAAGTAGACGAAGGGGTTCTGGCTCGCGGCGTAGCCGCCCGGCTGGGCCGGGCCGCTGCCTTCGCCGGGGTTGGGATAAACGCAGTTGGACGGCTTGCCCGTCGGGTCGACCATGCCGTCGGCGTAAGCGCGCCAACTGAGTTTGTCGAGGGTGAGCTGATCGGCCAGGGTCTGAGTTTCGACCGGGTAGACGCAGCCGGAGCCGGCGAGGACTCCGTTCGAGTTCGCCTTGATGGAGCTGAATTCTTCGTGAGTCGGGCAGCCGGCGCTGGTCGCCGTGTTGGGCGGCTGGCCGCTGATCGCGGCGATCCCGTTGGGCAGGGCGCCTGCGCCCAGCAGGGTGTAGTTGCTGAGCAGCTCGCCCTGCGGCCGCAGGGTCGCCGAGAGGTAGGGCATCTGCGACTGCGCCCCCAGCGACTGTTCGTAGCCGGGGCTGGTCAGGGAGATGACGAAGACGTGTTTGACCGGGCCCGTTTCGGGTTCGGCTTCCGCCGGCGCTTCGGCGGCCTTCTTCGGCGCCGATTCGGGGGGCGGTTCCGGCGCGGCTTCGGGAGCTACTTCGGGCGCGTAGGACGCTTCCTGTGGCGGAGGGCTGCTTTCCGGGCTGGCCGCTGGGGCACTTTCTTCGGCTTCCGGTTCCGCCGCAGGCGCGCTCGCGACCGGGGTGTTGTCGGAGGCGAGGCTCTGGCCAATCAGCGCCGCCAGCGCCCCGCTGCCCCCCGTGCCGGTCATCGCGCTGGCGACGATCGCCGAGGTCGCCACCACCGAGGAGGCGACCAGCAGGCCGAAGCGCTTGCCGGTCAGCGTCGCCGCGGCGGCAACCGCGCGGCGGACCTGCGCCTGGATCGCGGCCTTCATGGGGCCACCGCCGTCACCAGCGACTGCCCGCACTGGGGGCAAAAGCGGTCCGCCGGGCCATAGGGCGAGTCGCAGTTGGGGCAGATCCCGGCCGCGTCAGCGCGCCGCAGCTCGAGCATCCGCTCGACCGCCAGCAGGTCAGCATCGACCCGCTGCAGCTCCGCCGCCTTACGGGTGAGCACGTCCATCCGCACGTGATCGCGGATCGCCATCTCATAGAAGGCGCCGCCGAGGTCGGCCTGCATCACCGTGAACTTCTCCAGCAGGCGGTCGCGCTGGGCGAGCAGCTCGGCGTCCTCCTCGGGCTTCGGCTCAGGTTTGACCGGCGCCGCGGGGGGCTCTGGCTTGGTCCGCACCGACTTCAGTGCTTTTGCTGGCCGCTGCAATACGTCGCTCAGCGCGCTCATGGTTCGCCCGCCCCTCCGGCAGCCGCCGGCGCTTCGCTGGGGTCGCCGCCGACCACGGTCACGTCCGGCAGGTTCTGCTGCGCCTTTATGTAGTTTTCGCCGGACTGTTCGGGGTTAGCTTCGACCAGCTTGGTGTCTTCTTCGACCTTCTTCGGCGGCGGTTTGTAGCCGGCCCCCACTTCGTGGACCGTCCCGTTGCTGGTCTTGGCCAGCGCTTTGCCGTCGCCTTTCGAGGACTTGGCCGTCGCCTTGGCTTTTTTGCCTTTGGCGGAATTGGCCGCGGCGCCTGTCGTGCCCGCGGCGGTACTGGCCACGGCGGCGGGCCGATTGCGCAGCGCTTCCAACAGCGCCTCGTTTTCGCCGCTGTCGTTGCCGCTGCGGCCGACCACGACGCCGATCGCGACGGCGATCGGCAACAGCGCAAAGAAGCCGACCGCCGCCGCCCGGCTGCCCGAGCCGTTTTTCACCGGCGCGCGCAGCGCTGGGCGGTGGGCCCGCTTGCTCATCGTCGCGAAGTAACGCGAGGCCGGGTTGGCGCCGTTGCCGCGCCGCGCCGCGCAGTTGACGCAGTAGCGCTGCTGGGGGTCGAGCGGCGCCCCGCACTCCTCGCAGGGCTCGTATTTCGGCCTGCCGTTGAGGACGGAGGGCTGCTGAGATGAGACGGTCATCGCTTCTTGCTCCCCTGGTCGTGCTTCCCGTGGTCGTGCTTCTTGGCTTGCTGGCGGTGCTTGCGCGCCGCCAGGATGCGCTTCGATTCGGCCTGCTTGAGCGCCGCGGTGTCCTGCGTCGTCGCACAGCCGGTAAGGGCCGTAACGGCCAGCAGCAGGCAGGCCGCGAGGACCGCGGCGCGGGTGAGGTGACGGCTAACCGAAGGCACCGCTCACGTACTCCTTGGTCCGCTGCTCGCGCGGCGAGTTGAAGAGGGCGGTGGCGCTGCTGTACTCGACCAACTCGCCCAGGTACATGAAGGCGACGTGGTCGGCGATCCGGTAGGCCTGCTGCAGGTTGTGGGTGACGATGACGACGGCGACGTCGTCGCGCAGCTTGACGATCAGGTCCTCGATCACCTGGGTCGATTGCGGGTCGAGCGCCGAGCAGGGCTCGTCGAGCAGCAGCACCTCGGGCTCGGCGGCGAGGGCGCGAGCAATGCAGAGCCGCTGCTGCTGGCCGCCGGAGAGCTTCAGCGCCGGGTGGTCGAGGTTGTCTTTGACCTCCTCGAAGAGGCCGGCGCGG
>DATMIH010000142.1:0-17081 GCA_035554595.1 Solirubrobacterales bacterium | reverse complement strand
CCTGCTCGTGTCGAGAAGTGGCGACAAGGCTTGCTGGACCTTAGCCTCCGCAACCCACTGCTCAATTTGCCACGCGCCGGCAGACGAGGACTGGATTTGCATGTGCCCGCGGGGGCCCTCGCCATCCTCGACGACCTGGTTCATGCGCACAAGTCACTGCGAGTTCATTCGATCGACGACCTGACCTCGCTACGAGACCTACGCGACGACACAGAGGTTGCGCCAGAAACACTCGTTGACGACCTGCGCGATAAGCGGCGCATCTACGGCGCGGTGGGCGCCGACTCTTATCGCGGCACGATGCGAACGCTGCAGCGAGCCGCCCGCACGATGGAGCAGGAGACAGGCAGCAATTACCTGTACCTAACCCTCGGTGCGCTGATTCATCCTCGGCCCAGCGGCGGTGAGGCCAGAGCCCCTCTGTTCCTTATCCCAGTGCGAATAGAGGGCGGCTCGGGAAAAGCCCCCTACCGGTTGCTGGTTGACGGCCAGGAGCTGGCGGCACCGAACTACTGCCTCGTCGAGTGGCTGCGTGTGAAGCACGAAGCAAAGATCCCGCAGCTCTCCGAGCCGATTCTCGACGACTCGGGCATAGACATCACCCGTACATTGGCCGCGATCAAGCAAGGGCTAGTCGAGCACCAGCTGAACTACAGGGTCGACGAGCTCGCCAGCCTTAGGCTCCTGCAGTTCTCCACTTTCCAGATGTGGAGGGATCTCACCGATCATTGGCAAGAGTTCATGGCGAACCCCGTCGTCGAGCACCTAGTCGAGCGACCGGGACAAGGGTTCGAGGATCCAGCGGGGGACGCCGGCGCCGTAGTAGTGGACGAGGCTGACCTGCATCTACCGATACCTGCAGACGGCTCCCAGATGGAGGCCATCACCATGGCTGAAGCGGGGCGTTCATTCGTCCTCGAGGGGCCCCCCGGGACGGGCAAGTCCCAGACGATCACCAATTTGATCACTCGCCTGATCGCCAGGGACCAGACCGTCCTGTTCGTCGCGGAGAAGCAGGCAGCGCTGGATGTGGTCAAGCGCAGAATCGAGAAACTTGGACTCACACCGTTTGTCCTCGATCTGCACGGGCGCCGGCAAACGATGCGCAGTATTCGTGAACAGCTCAGGCGTTCGTTCGATCACCAGGTCAAAGGCGACGAAGTCGGATGGGAGGCTGCCGCCCTGGACTTCTCGGGCCGCCTTGCACCACTTCGCTCCTACCCCGAATCCCTTCACGAACCAAACAAGGCCAACTTCTCCGCCTGGGCCGCCTATGACTCTCTGCTCGCCTACGGAGATGGACCGGCGCTTGAGGTTCCACACGGCTTGATGGACCAAAGCCCTGAGACACACCAGCAAATCGAGTCGATACTGGAGACAATGCCGGAGAAGATCCGGGCGGCCAAACCTGGCCCCCATCATCCGTGGTCCCTGGTCGGGCGGCGCTCCTTCGATGGGATCGAGTCGGAGAACCTGCTGGCCGCTGCCCGTGCGCTCGAGGAGTCCAGGCAGAAGCTGGAACATGCGCCTCTACTGAGGGAGGTGATCGCCCGCTTGGAGAGTCCGGGAGAAATCGGCTTCCTAGCCAAATATCTAGACCACCTCAACCCAGGTGACGCTGTCGCCCCAGAGGCCGTAGAGCAGACCATGAAGAGCGACTGGGACGGGGCATGTTCGGCTGTGATCGCCGGCTTGCAGGATCTGCGTAACCGACACTCGGCCGTGATCCAGCGCTTCGTACCGGCGACGTTCAACGGCGAGCTGCTTACCCCTTGGGTGTCGGAAGCGGAAGCAGCCTCGCGCGGACTCTTCGGCAAGCGACGCAGGCAAGAGGCGCTTATCGCCAAATTGACTCCGTATCTTCAGCCCGGCCAGACCGTAGCCAACAACGAGCTCGCGACGCTGATCGAGGCGCTTCGCGTGGCCACCGCCGAAGCGTCCGTGCTCAGCATCGCAGCACGCGAACTGCCGGGCGTGGACCTGCCTCCAACTTGGTCCGCAGGCGACCCCGACGCAATCGAAGTTCTGCAGGCGTCGATCGCCAGGCTGACCGCAGCGCGTGAAGTCTCACAACGCGCTCCGGTCAGCTGGCGGACAATCGTTCAGCTGCCAGGGAGTGAACCAGACAGCCTTCCGCTCGCCGGCGAGCTTGCGAGGGCCTGGCGAACCTGGCAAGACCTCCTCGCCGCGACCGACGAGACCATTCTGCAGTGGGCGGGCCCCGACGGCTGGTTCCAGACCTGGACCAACAACGGCCCAGGCTGGAAGCAAGTACTCGAGAGCGAGGGCCTGCGTCCTCTCCGGGCCTGGGTGATATTCCAATCTGCGCTGGACAACCTCCGAAATGTCGGCATGACCTCCACCGTCGAAGAGATCCTCAGCGGGGACCAGCTCGGCGAGGAACTGCTCGCAAGCTTCCGGCGCGGGCAGGCGCGTACCGCCCTCGACGAGCGCCTCTCAGCGTCTGGGCTCGACCTCTTCGATGGAGAGGGACGCAACCATGAGATCGAGAGATATATCTCAGCCACCAATTCCCTCCGCAGCCGGGTCGCCACTCAGATGGCGAGCGAAATGGTCCGCCGCCGCGAGGGCGCCGAGGCAGCAGAGAAAAAGCGGTTCGGCGAGCTGAAGAAGCAGCTGGACCGTAAGCGAGGCGGGATGAGCTTCCGGGAACTGTTCCTCGAGTACGGCCAGGAGATCCTGAAGATCACTCCGTGCATTTTGATGAGTCCCGCATCGGTTGCCACCTTTCTGGCCCCGGACGCAACAAAGTTCGACGTTGCGGTATTCGACGAGGCATCCCAAATCCGCGTTCCCCAAGCAATTGGAGCGCTGGGCCGGTCGAGGGCGGCGGTAATCGTCGGCGACTCGCGGCAAATGCCTCCCACGAGCGTGATGGAAGTCTCACGTGATGATGAACAAGAGGATTCAGGTGTTCCGGAGGATCTGGAGAGCATTCTCGGCGAGGCCGTCGAGTCGGGGCTCGGACGGCGATGGCTCACGTGGCACTACCGCAGCCGCGTCGAGGATTTGATCGCCTTCTCGAACCGGCACTATTACGACAGCAAGCTGTCCACCCTGCCATCGCCTGGCCCCGTTGCCGGAGCTGGTGTGAGTTGGCGCCGCGTCGATGGCATCTTCGCGCGTGGAGGTACCCGTACGAACGAGGTGGAGGCCGATGCAATCGTGGAGGAGATCTGCGCCCGGCTGAAAGCCGATCCGCACGCGAAGGAATCGATTGGGGTAGTCACTTTCAACGTTCAGCAACGAGACCTGATCCTCGACAAGCTCGAGGAGAGAGAAGACGAGCTGCTGCAAGCGGCCCTCACGCGCGAGGACGGCGAGGCGGTCTTCGTCAAGAACCTGGAGAACGTGCAGGGCGACGAGCGGGACACGATCCTCTTCTCCTTGGCGTTCTCCAAGGACCCGTCAAGTGGCAACCTGCCGCTCAACTTCGGGCCCCTGCTCAACCAAGGTGGGGAGCGACGTCTGAATGTGGCTATTACTCGCGCACGTTCGTGCGTCGTTCTGTTCAGCTCATTTGACCCGCACGACATCGACCTGCGGAGGACCAACTCCGTTGGCCTCGCCCACCTCCGCGCCTATATGGAACTCGCCGCAGGTGGAGTGGAGCGCCTCGGAGACCTCCGCGACAGCCCCGTGCACCACGGCGAAAGGCTCATGGAGGAGCTCAGCGCTGAGCTGGAAAGTCGCGGGCTGGAGATCGGCAGAAGGATTGGCTTGTCCGATTTTCGGGTCGATCTCGCCGCTCGCAAACCTGGAAGCAAGCGTTGGCAGATTGCAGTGCTTAGCGACGGGCCGCACTGGGCGAGTCGCCCTACGGTCGCCGATCGCAACGGCGCGCCAGCGATCCTCCCCCAGATGATGGGATGGTCCGCTTGCACCATGGTGTGGCTCCCCGAGTGGGTGCTCAACCGCGAAACAGTCGTCGAGCGCATCGTCAATCTCGTCGACGAGGCCGATCGAGAGGCCGAGGCGCAAGAAACCACCGTTCGCGCTGAAGACGTCGCGGCGATCCAGTCGGTCGGCAGCGAATCCGAGCCAGCATCCACCAGATCCCAGGCGGAGACAACGGAGCCATCTCCTGCGGCCCAACTCCCCCCCGAAAAGGAGCCCTCTCCCGCCGACGATGGTGTCCATCTATCCCCCCTCACCGCGGCCCCATTCGTACCATTCGAACCAAGGGAAGTGGGCACTCGGGGAGAAATTGATCAGCTGCCCCACAGCGAGCGGGTTCAAGCATCGGTGCGCGCCACCCTCCAGGAGGTAGCCGAACACGAGGGACCAATACAAATCGATCGGCTCGTTCGCCTGACTCTCAACTGTTTCGGCTTTAACCGAGTCGCGGGCGACCGCGGAGAAGCGCTGGCTCCCTTCGTGCCAAAAGAGCGGTGCGTCTCGAGTTCTATGGGCACCTATGTTTGGCCGAATGAAGTGGACGCCGCATCTTGGCGCGGCTATCGGACCACGCAGCAATCGGGCGATAGGGCATTCACGGAGGTCTGCCCGGACGAGGTCGGCAATGCGATGCTGCATGTTCTCACCGTCTCCCCAGCGCCCCTCGACGACGAAGAGCTTTACCGCCGGGCGATGACTGCGCTTGGCTACCGGCGCCTCACGGACGGAATCCGCGTGCGCCTAAGCGATGCCCTGGCAATTGCGATCCGGTCCGGAAAGGTCAGTGCCACCGGCGACGGGCGCTATCGACCGGGAGTCTGAGCCCCACCGGCGATCGCGCCCACTGAAGGCAAATCCGACCGAGGGCTAGGAGATCGGCGGCCGGGCGTCGGCCCAAGGCCGCTCGGCCTCGAGCTGGCCGGCAAGCGAGAGCAGGGTCGCCTCCTCGCCGGGCCGGCCGATGATCTGGACGGCTAGGGGCAGGCCGTCGTCGGCGAAACCGGTTGGCACCGACATCGCCGGGTTGCCAAGGTGGTTCCAGGGCACGCAGTAGGGATAGAAGCGGCTCATGCCGAGCACGGTGCGGATCGCGCCCTGGCCCTCCCAGCGACGGATCGGCAGCGCGGTGCCGCCCATCACCGGCGTGATCAGGACGTCGAAGGAGTCGAAGAGGGCGTTGACGCGGGCGATGTCGGCATCGCGGCCGCGCAGGGCGCGCTCGTAGAGCGCGTCGGGGAGATTGCTGCCGAGGCGCCCGAAGCCGCGCGTGCGCCGTTCCAGCCGCTCGGGATGCGGCACTTCGGCCACGGTGTCGGCGACCCCGCGCAGGAAGCGAGGCGTGATGTTGTTGCCGATCCCGCCCCAGGCGGGATCCTGTTGGGCGACCTCGTGGCCGAGCGAGCGCATCAGCTCGGCGGCGTCGAAGACGGCCTGCTTGACGTCATCCGAGACGATCGGCGGCGCCGCGGCGCGGGGCGCCAGGGTCGAGTAGGCGACCCGCAGCTTGCCGGGCGGGGTCTGCGCCAACTCGACGAAGGGGCGCTCGGGAAGCGGCGGTGCGCCCGGCTCCTGTGAGCCGCCCGCGGTGATGTCGAGCCAGAGCGCCGTGTCGAGCACGTTGCGGCTGAGGCAGCCGTTGACGGCGAGGCCGTGCCAGCCTTCGAGCATCGGCGCGAGTGAGACCCGCCCCTTCGAGGGCTTGAGGCCGAAGAGACCACAGGACGCGGCAGGCAGGCGAATCGAGCCGCCGCCGTCGCCGGCAGAGGCGATCGGCACCAGCCCGGCGGTGACCGCGGCCGCGGAGCCGCCACTCGATCCGGCCGGGGTGCGTTGCGGGTTCCAGGGGTTGCGGGTGACGCCATAGGTCGCCGACTCGGTGAAGCCACAGATCGCCATCTCGGGCAGCAGCGTTAGGCCGACCACGATCGCGCCTGCCTCGCGCAGCCGACGCACCATCTCGGAGTCTTCCCTCGCAGGCTCGGTAAAACCGTCGGTGCCGTGCGTATTCACCTCGCCGGCGACGTCGACTTCGTCCTTGATCGCGATCGGCACGCCGAGCAGCGGCCGCTCCTCCCCCGCTTTCAGCCGCGCTTCCGCCTGCTCGGCTTCGAGCAGCGCCTTCTCGGCGAAGACCTTGCGAAAGGCGTTGAGCTGCGGATCGATCCGGGCGATCCGGTCGAGGCAGAGCTGCACCAGCTCCTTCGGAGAGACCTTCCCGGCCCGCACCATCTCGGCCTGCCGTGCGGCTCCCGCAAACGCCAAGTCGTCGCTCATGGCGCCAGGGTATTAGGTCAGGCTTCGGCCGGCTCCGGCTCTGCTGTGCCGCTCTCGAAGCTGAGGTCGGGAAGGGCCCGGTCGAGCCAGGAGGGCATCCACCAATTCCAGCCGCCGAGCAGCTTCATCGCCGCCGGCACCAGGATCAGGCGGACCAGGGTGGCGTCGAGCGCGATCGCCACCGCGCAGCCGAGGCCGAGCTCCTTGATCGAGGGCACCCCGGTGAGGACGAAGACGGCGAAGACCGAGGTCATGATCAGGGCGGCGGAGGAGATCGTGCGGGCGCTGGTCGAGAGCCCTTCGGCGACGGCCCGTTCGTTGTCGCCGTGCTCGAGGTAGTGCTCGCGGATCCGCGACATTAGGAAGACCTCGTAGTCCATCGAGAGGCCGAAGACGATGGCGAAGATCAGCGGCACGTTGATCGTGTCGAGCGCGCCCTGGTTCTCGAAGCCGAGCAGGCTGTCGAACCAGCCCCACTGGAAGATCGCGACGAGGACACCGAAGGCGGCCCCGATCGAGAGCAGGTTCATCAGCACCGCCTTCAGCGGCAAGAGCAGCGAGCGCAGCATCACCATTAGCACTAGGTAGCTGAGCGCGAGGACGAAGAGGATGATCTTCCACATCGAGCCGCTGACCTGGGCCCGCGCGTCCTGGCTGCGCGCGGTTTCGCCACCGACGTCAACGGCGGCGACGCGGGCAAGCGCGGTCGCCGGGACGACGTTGTCGCGAAGCTGTTCGACCAGGGCGATGGTCGCGTCGGACTCGCTTGGAGCGCTCGGCGTGGCCTGGATCAGGACGCTGGAGCCGGAGAAGGCGGGTGGCACCACGGCGCTGACGCCGGGCGTCGACTCGATCGTGCGGACGAAGCCGGCGATTGCCGCACGATCCTCGTGCGCCTGCGCGGCGCTGTCGAAGCTAGCGACCATCTGCACCGGATCGGTGCCGCCGCCGAGCTGCTTGGAGGCGAGTTCGTTGCCGATCCGCACGTCGCTGTCCTTGGGGAACTGCTTGATCGCCTGCGTCCCAGTTTCGATCGAGAGCAGCGGGATCGCCAGCGTCAACAGCACGGCCGAGACCCCGATCACAGCGACCCAGGGCCGGGCCATCACGCGGGTGGTCCAGCGCACCCAGAAGGCCTCGCGGTCGGGACGCTCGCCGCGGCGGCGGAAGAGGCCCAGCACCTTGGCGACGATCCCGCCCGGCAGGACGCGGTCGCCGAGCATCGCGATCAGCGCCGGCAGCAGCGTCACGGCGGTCAGGATCGAGACGGCGACAACGGTCATCGCGCCCAGCGCCATCGAGCGCAGCGCCTGGTTGTCGACCATCCAGAGCCCGGCCAGCGAGACGATCACGGCGAGGCCGGAAAAGGCCACCGCCAGGCCCGAGGTGGAGAGCGCCTCAGCCCGCGCGGCGTCCGGCTCGCGACCACGGGCGCGCTCCTCGCGGTAGCGGGCGAGGATGAAGAGCGAGTAGTCGATCGCCACCCCGATCCCGATCATCGAGGCCATGTTGGTGACGAAGACCGAGGTCTCGATCTGCTGCGAGATGAAGTAGATCAGCGCCCCGGTGACCATTACGCTGACGAAGCCGAGCACCAGCGGCAGCGCCGCGGCGGCGAGCGAGCCGAAGACGACGAGGAGGATGATCGCGACGATCGGGAAGCCGCCCGCCTCCGCTTTCGATAGGTCCTTCTTCGAGAGCTCCTGCATGCCGGCCCAGATCGTCGGCTGCCCCGCGAGGTACGTGGTCACCCCGTTGACGGCGGTGCCGGGGTCGAGGTCTTCGCGCAGTTCGGCGGCGGAGTCGATCTGCCGGTCGGAGGACTTTTCGCTGTGCAGGGCCAGCATCGCCGTCCCGGTCCGCTGGAGCGCCAGCTCCGCCTGGCGGGCCGTGGCCGGCGGCAGGGTCACCTTGTCGAGGCCGGCGACGGC
Source organism: Solirubrobacterales bacterium (assembly GCA_035554595.1). GTDB lineage: Bacteria > Actinomycetota > Thermoleophilia > Solirubrobacterales > 70-9 > VRUE01. The sequence continues at coordinate 8,958 of DATMIH010000142.1, read as the reverse complement.
GTGACGCACACGGTCGACCGCGGCGACGCGGGCGGCTCGCCCGGCTCCTTCTTCGGCCTGCAGCAGCACCGCGATGCCGCCCGTCTTGTCGCTGAAATCCTTTTCGAGCGAGTCGCTGACTGCCTTCGACTGCGTGCCGGGAACGTCGAAGCCGCCCCCGGTCAGGTGATCGGTCTGGTGCGAGGCGATCGGCAGTGCAACCGCAACCACCGCGACCCAGGCTGCCAGGACCCAGCGCCGTCGGCGCCCCAGGAATCCCGCAAGTCTGACCATGAAGTCACGCATTGGCTGGACAGCCAGCTTTTCGGATCAGCAAGCGCCCGTCTGTGAGTGCGATCACGTCTATCCCATCTCTGTAGAAGCGATTTCCAGCCGTATCGCGGCGGAGCCGGGCGTGGCTAGGCCCGCGTCATTCGCCGAGGAAGCTGCGCGACCGCCGGACGACGTAGGAGACGGCTTTCCCCATCTGCTCAAGGCCCTCCAAGGAAGCTGGTCGGCGGCCGAAGGCTATGTCCAAGGGAATCTTGCCCTCCAGTTGGACTGCCGGGTCCGAGCCGGTGACGACGACCGGGGCTTCAAACACCACGTCGCCATCATCAAGCGGGCGCCCGACTCGCAACTCACCTCCCTCAAGCGGGGTCTCGATATCACGGCTCCACTTGATTTTGAGGTCAAGCTCGCCACTTGCCCCAACAGCAGCGAAAGCGGGCAAGAGGTTCCGATGCTTGTCTTCGTTGGAGAGCCTGCGGAGGGCGGCGAGGAGATTGCGACGGCCTGGGCCGTCCCCTCCCTGGTAGGGCTGGCAGAGGTCGATAAACCGGATTGCGGCGGGATGCACGCCAGCAAGCATTCGATTCCATGTCTCCCATTGGGGATGCCCGCGCTTAACGGGGGGCCGGGCGTCAAAGATGGGGAAGGCGTGCCCCGATTGCTGGGGATAACCGTTGGCTCGGGCGAGGGGCCAGATCAAGTGGTCGAGTGCCGCCCGGAGGTTCTGGACGAAATCGCCAGCAATCAAGGCCCACTCCAGCGGAGGCGCCCGATCGATCTTGATGCGCATCAAATAGCGCGACGACTTCACATTTACCTTGCTGACGAATCGGTAGGGATCGGGTTTCGATTTGCCGAAGCTGTCGATCTCGGCATTGAGAGCATCAAAATGAGTCTGGGCCCGTTGGATCTTTGCCACACACCCTGCTAGCGGATCCTTCGACATGCCAGCACCCTAAGTTCGAGGCGATCTAGGCGAAGAAAGGTTCCTGGCGACAGCCTCCAAGCCATTGGGTCCCAAGACTCCGTCCGGCGGCCATCTAACCGGCAAGATGTCGGGCCAAATCGGGAGCAAGAAGGGCCGCATGTTGTCCCCAACATCAACGGTCGGCCCCTTCTTAAACTGGCTACCCCAACAGATAAAGGCCACGTGACCGACCGCGAAAGCCGTGACATACGCATTCGGGGCGGTTGGCTCCGGTGCCCCTACGAGCTCGATGAATAGCTCCCGATGGTGGTAATCGGTTGGCCAGGCTCCTTCGCCGTTGCGCCGGGCAATCCAAATCTGACAATTCGGCATTTCCCTCGCCTCAAAGAAGCGGTGATAGCGCTCTTCGGGGATCGCATTCCGCTTCTCCTTGGGATGCCCGTGCTGTCCCATGAGCACCCGAAGCGTTGCCCACCTGGCTAGCGTCTCTTGCTCAATCGGCCCCAGTGTCTGCTCCTGGTGCTGGACCATCGGGGCAAGGATCGGCTTGGCTTCATTCTCGATCTGCGACATCCAGCCGTTGTTACAGGACTCGCACGGACCGGAGACCTGCCAGTCAATGGGAGCCTCAGGCCATCGCAGATGGCTGACTGTCTCTCCCTGCGCGGTCGTGTGAATCCGGGCGCGTTCGAACATCTCCCCCTCGCCGCCTTCAACGACTTTGCGCAGCCACAGCGGCCAAACATCCTCTTTGGAGATCTTGTTCTCCTTGGAACCGCAAAAGACGCAAGCTCTCCTCGCCACGCAGCAAGACTAAGTGTTCTCGGAAAACTGTGTCAAGCCACTTGACAACATCTGGTCTGTCAAGTAGCTTTACACCATGCCCCCGGCCAACCGCCACGAACCGAAGCGAGCGAAGTCTTCGCACTCGGACTACTCAGTCACCGAGTTCCTTGCGGAGTTCCCCGATGATGCCGCCTGCCTAGAGCATCTGTGGCGCACTCGCTACTCGCCTGACGGCGAACACGCCCATTGCCCGCGCTGCGACGCAGAAAAGGTCTTCAAGCGCTATGAGACCAAGCAGCAGCGCCAGTCTTGGACCTGCACGGCCTGCGGCCTTCACGTCCATCCCACGGCCGGGACGATCTTCCATCGCTCCTCGACCTCGCTGCGGCTTTGGTTCCACGCCATGTACCTGATGACCAGCACTCGGTGCGGCATTTCTGCCAAGCAGCTAGAGCGGGAGCTTGGAGTCCATTACAAGACCGCCTGGCGCATGTTCAACAAGATCCGCAACGAGCTGATGAAGGACGACGCAAAGCCGCTGAAAGGCAAAGTCGAGGTTGACGAGACCTCCTGGGGCGGAAGGCCGCGCCATAAGTTCAAAACCCGTTCCGAATCAGCGCGCTTCCGCGAATCCAAGCCAACCGTTCTTGGCATGGTCGAGCGCGGCGGGCAGGTCCGGCTGCGGGTGATCGCGGCCCGCCGTGGCGAGCCGCTTAGTGGAGCCGTGCGGGCTAACGTCAACCCGCAGGCGATCATCTTCACCGACGACTGGCGCCCCTACCGCCAGGTCGGTCGCGAATACGCCGGGCACCGGATCATCAATCACTCCGCTGGCGCCTACGTGGTCGGAGATATCCACACGAACACGATCGAGGGCTTCTTCGGCAACTTGAAGACGGGGATGCGCGGCGCTTACAAGGCCGTCTCCCGCAAGTGGCTTCAGTCCTATCTGGACGAGTACACGTGGCGCTACAACCACCGCACCTACGGGCCGCGCTCGATGTTCCATGCCCTGCTTGACGAGGCGGCACGATGAGCGAGCAGACGGCGATCCTGCGAAGCATCCGAAGCGCCGCCAAACGTCGCGAGAAAGCAGACGCAGCCAAACGCGAGGCGACCGAAGACCTACGGCGCTACTGCGAGGCAGCGCGTGAGGCCGGCGTCTCGATCACCCAGATTGCTTCTGAGGCCGGTCTTTCCCGCCAGGGCGTTTACGACTTGCTGGCGGAGCGACCTTAGCCAGGTTGGCGTCGAAGTCGCCTTTGCTTGGGACGGGAATCTCAAGTCCCTTCTCGGTGCGCTGCTTAGACTTGCGCGACCCCGTGGGCATTGCGGCGACTGCTAGATCTGCTGAGCCTGCGCAACAGCTTTTGCGGGAGGCTTACGAGCGTCCTCGCGGACTTTCTTCCTAGCCTCTTTGGCGTAATCCTCAGGCGAGATATCGCCCTTGAGCAGATCGAGATAGAGGCTAGACGGGCCGGTCGCTATTGATCCATGTGCCATCAAGTTCCCTTTCTCTCGGGGACGTTCGATTCCTCCGACGTATCGAGTCTATGCGACATCCCGGCGTCCTCATTCAGTGCCCACGCCAGCCTGATAAAGCCGCCGAGAAGCTCGATATATGTTAGATCGCCCGTCAAAAAGGCCCCCTTGTGGCTAGAAACTACGTTGAGGACGGCGACAGGCTCGTCTCCCATGATTATCGGCATTGAGGCGAGCGAGCCATAACGCCGATCAGTGCTGGCACGCGGATGCCGACTCCAGCGTTTGTCTCCGTCGACGTTGTTGGTCCATTGGAGGTCTCCAGACTCCAATGCATGCCCTGCGATGGAAGCCTTGGGAAGCGAGAAGTTGTCCTTTCGGCCCAACGAATGCCCGGACTCGTAGATCATCTGAAACGTTTGAGCCTCGTCATCAAACTTAAGAACCGAGAGCCTGATTTCCTCGCCGCTTACAAGGCTGAGTCCAAACCGCGCAGGCGCTAGAACGCCGCGCTCGATGAACTCTTCAAAGGCAACATCGAGATGTCCAGCAGCTACATCTCGAAGGGCAAGGATGGCTTCTTTAATGAGGTCTGCTTGGTATGCGTGCAAATCCCTGCCTCTGCGGAATATGCGCCCCAGAATCGCGCCGAGCGTGAGGGCAACCGCGCCCACAAGCACTACGGCCCAAAGCGGAACGGGGGTGTCGAAGGTTGAGGCAATCCAGGCAGCCCCGGCTACAAGGCCCACGCCCAAGAGCCCGGCAATGACGTTCTCAGACACCCCCCGGAGTGATGGCATGAGGCGATGCTAGTGGGAGAGGTCGCTACGTGTTCCTATAAAGCGACCTACACGTACCACGCCGGGGCGCCAGCCGATGCCCTCGAACAATGCGCCCGGCTCGACTTCGAGCGCACCGGCCAACTTGGCGAGGGTGTCGATCTTGGGAACACGCCCACCCCGCTCAAGCAACCCAATCTCCGTGCGGTGGAGCGAAGCTCGAAAAGCTAGCTCCTCCTGCGTGATGCCTGCCCGCTCTCGGAGGCGCGAAAGGTTGGCTCCGAACTGTTGAGCGACGCTCACGAGAGTTCCAGCCAGTCGAAGTGCCGGGCAGCGAGAGTCGGCAGCACGAAATCGCCCTCGCACCAAACGAGATCGGCCTGGCCGAGGTTCCCCACGGCCCGCCAGATCTCTTTGCCTTTATCGGTGCCGAGGGTGTAGCGCAGTTGTTCTTTGGTCACTTGTGCCGGGAACTCGTGGAGCAGCAGCGACAGCACGGCGCGTTGCGTCGGTTTGTCCTCACGCTCATCAGGCGAGCGCTGGCTAGGGTTGTCCTGCATCGGAAGGTTCCGCCTTTCGGTGCCACGGCCCCCGGCTGTTCCACCAGCGCGGGGGTCATTTGTTTGGTCTGAGGCGGAAAAGCTAGGCCGCGATACGGCTGGAAATCGCTTCTACAGAGATGGGATAGACGTGAGTGCGATCACTCCAAACGGTTCCGCTGTGCGTTTGCCGCTCTACTCGAGGGAAAGGAACAGCGCAGCCAGTGCGGCTACTCGGAGATCAGCAGGTAACGAGCCGAGGCGGCGGCAACGGCGAGGCCGCCGCTGATGTCACGCTCGGTGTCGGAGAGCGCCTGCAGGGCGAAACCGTCGGCAATCGCGAAGAGGTAGGAGACGATCTCCTCGGCATCGTGGCGGAGCTTGAGCACGCCCTCCTGTTCCTTTGCCCGCAGCACGTCGGCGACGTGGGAGCGGGTGCGCTCGAAGAGCTGGCCGACCTCGTGCTGGATCTCCGGGTTGCGGCGGCCGGCGCTGAAGAGCTCGTAGAGGAGCAGGAAGAAGGTCGGTTCGTTCTCGATCAGGTCGGTGAGGCTGGCGAGCAGGACGTCGATCACATCGTCGACGGTCTCGGCTTTCTCCAGCGGTTCGTCGAGCCGGGCGACGCGGATCTCGGCGTCGCGGCGCACAACCTCGACCAGCAGCCGCTCCTTGGTCCCAAAGTAGTAGTGGAGAAGGCCGCGGCTTACACCCGCCTCACGGGCGACGTGCTCGAAGGTCGAGCCAGCCGCGCCGCGCTTGGCAACGCTGACTCGCATCGCATCAATAATGCGCTGCGCCTTCTCACCGCTGAGCTCCCGCTCCTTTGTAGCCGCCTCCATAAAAGTCAGTTTACGTCGCTCAGGCGGATGTTTACGTAGCCAGGGCGGATAGATGACCGACGCCGAGTGGCGTGCCCGAGGGGGCGTGCCTGGCCAAGCTGGGCGCCGCACGCCGACGAGCGAATAGCAGCGCTATTCGCGAGGACGCGGGTGGTGACCCAGCGCCGCGCCAGGCGCGTCATCCGCGGGCGCGACGCTCGGTGGCGGTCATCTATCCGCCGTTTATAGACGTGGTGCTCGTGTACTCGAACTCCTCCTCTGCGCCGAAGAGGGCGTCAAGGACGGTTTTGCGGGCGTCCTCGCTGAGGATCAGGGCGACGGCGGCGCCGACCAGGCCGAGCAGGATGATGCGACCGAGCTTGCTCTTCTTGCGCTTCTTCGGCCCCCGGAAGGACTCGGAGGCGTCACGCAGGTTCTCCGCCGCGACCTTGAGGTCACGCTGCACCTTCTTGTCGCTGGTCACCGCCTTGACCGTGCTGCCGTTGCTGGTCGCGCGACCGTAGGCGCCCTTCGCCGCTTCGAAAGCCTTCTTCAGGCTGTCGCGCAGCTCTTCGTCTTCGATCAGCCGCTCCACATAAGGGTTCTCACGTGCTGTCGCATAAAGATCGGCGGCCTGGGTCGCCTTCGTCTTGCTCATGCCTTCTCCTCGCTGGATTCTCCGGGGCACTCAGAATAACTCGCATCGATCGGCCGGCGTCAGCCCGGTCCTATCCCATCGAGGAGTACCCCGTTGGTGCGGAAGCCAAGCTGTGCCTCGCGAATTGTCCTCAGGCGCAGCGGCCTCAGTTCCGGGCCCGAAGTAGCGAAGTGCCGTACGAAGAGCCGGCCGACACGCTGATAGCTGAGTTCGCGAAAACCCGGGCCAATGAGGCGGGCCGGTGGCGCCGGAGCGTTGCCGTCGGAAATGAAATCGATTTCGCCCACCCACCAGCGGAAACCGTCGGAGGGCTGGACCTGGATCGACCCGGTCGAGAGGTAGTAGCGCAGCGAGGCCTCGCCAAGCTTCCAGGTGACCATTGCCCGCGGCACCGTCGGTTCGCCGACTGCCCCGGCGACCGCGTCCCAGTCCGGCCGCTGCAGCGCGGGCGAGACACTGGCCCAGATCGAGAAGCCGAGCGAGTAGGCGACCAGCAGGCCGGCGAGCACGGCGCCGCCGCGGCGGGCGCCGCGCAAGGTGAAACCGATCGCCAGCGCGACCAGCAGTGGCACCAGCGCCGGCAGCAGATTGCGGGCGAGGACGTAGTCCTTGCTCGAGTCGAGCAGGGCGATCGCCAGCGGGACGACGACGGTGACCGCGGCCAGCGCCAGTGGGATGCAAGCGGCACGGCGCTCGGCGCGATCGCCGCGGGCGAAGACCAGCCAGATACCCGCGATCGCGAGCAGGCCGGGAACGACCGCCAGCAGAGGGTGCTCGGGCCGGGCGATGATGTCGCCGGTCTCGCCCAGGGCGAAGGTGAGGCCGGTCTCCCAGAGCCGGTGCCAGAGGCTGAAGTTGCTGATCCATTCGGCGTGGGCGAAGGACGCCTGGTGGACCAGCAGCGGCGCCAGCAGCAAGCCGGCGACGGCGACGATCCAGATGCCCGGGAAGGCCCCCCCGGTCTCCCGGCCCCGGCGGCGCAGCAGCCAAAGCGCCTCAGCCATGATCGGGAAGGCGGCAAAGTAGTGGGTGCCGAGGGCGAGCGCCGAGGCGATTCCCCAGGCGATCGAGTCGCGCCGGCGGCCCCGCTCGAGCGCCCGCACGAAGTAGAGCAGCGAGAGCGCGGTGAGCAGGACGAAGAGGGCATAGGCGCGGGCCTCCTGCGAGTACCAGAGCAGCATCGGGTTGACAGCGACCAGGGCCGCGGCGACGACCCCGGCGCGGCGGCTGCTCAGCTCGGCGCCGAGCAGGTAGGCAACCGGAACCGTGGCGACCCCGGCCACAGCCGAGACCGTGCGCAGGCCAAACTCACCGGTCCCGGTCAGCTGGGTCCAGGCCCAGGCGACAGCGTAGTAGAGAGGCGGCGCCGACTCGCTGAAGCCGACCGCGTCCATCGCGTCCCAGAAGCCGTCGCGGAGGATGCGGCTGGCGGTGACGATCTCGTCGTGGTGGTAGCTCTGCACCCCGAGCGTGGCGAAGCGCAGCACCCCGGCGAGAACGGTGAGGCCAGCGACGATCCAGAAGGTGCGCGAACGCGCCCGCACCAACTCCGCGATCGACTCCAGATAGGTCGAAATGCTGCCTCTGCGCAGCGCCCCGGCGGCCTCCATCGCAGTTAGGCGAGCGCCGCTTCGATCGCCTTGGAGACCTCGTCGACGTAGACGAACTCCAGCTCGCTGCGCTCGTGCTTGGGGATCTCCGCCACGTCACCTTCGTTGCGCTCGGGCACCAGCACCCGTTTGATCCCGGCCCGCTGCGCCGCCAACGACTTCTCCTTCAAGCCACCGATCGGCAGCACCTGGCCGGTCAGGGTCACCTCTCCGGTCATCGCCACATCGTTGCGAACGGGGCGGCCGCTAATCAGGGAGGAGAGAGCGACGGTCATCGCCACGCCGGCGGATGGCCCGTCCTTGGGCACGGCCCCGGCCGGCACGTGGACGTGGATGTCGTGTTTGGCGAACCACTCCTCATCGAGCTTCGGCGCGATCTCGCGCCAATGGCCGCGCACGTAGGAGAGAGCGGCCTGGGCGGACTCGCGCATCACGTCGCCGAGCTGGCCGGTGATCGTCAGCTGCCCCGAGCCCGGCATCGAGGTCGCCTCGATGAAGAGCACGTCCCCCCCGCTCGGTGTCCAGGCGAGCCCTGTCGACACACCCGGGACCTTGGTCCGCCGCCGCTGCTCGGCGAAGACGCGGCGGCGGCCGAGCAGCTCGCGAGCACGCTTCGCCGAGACCTTCACCTTGCCCTTGCCCTTGCCTTCGGCCACCCCACGGGCGACTTTGCGGCAAATCGTGCCGATCTGGCGCTCGAGGTCGCGCACTCCGGCCTCGCGGGTGTACTCCTCGATGATCGCCACCAGGGCGGGATCGCCGAACTCGATCTGCGAGGGCTTCAGCCCGTTGGCGTCGATCTGGCGCGGCACCAGGTAGCGGCGGGCGATGTGCTTCTTCTCATCGAGCGTGTAGCCGGCCAGCTCGATCGTCTCCATCCGGTCCTGAAGCGGCCCGGGAATCGTGTCGAGCACGTTGGCGGTGGCGATGAACATCACCTCGGAGAGGTCGAACTCGAGGTCGAGGTAGTGGTCGCGAAAGGAGTCATTCTGGGCCGGGTCGAGCACCTCGAGCATCGCCGAGGCGGGGTCGCCGCGGAAGTCGGCGCCCATCTTGTCGATCTCGTCGATCATGAAGACGGGATTGCG
>DATMIH010000141.1:0-8587 GCA_035554595.1 Solirubrobacterales bacterium | reverse complement strand
CCGCGGCCGCCACGCCGGAAGAGTTTCTCCACAAGATGCGGGCTGGTGACGCGCAGGGAGGCGGCCAGCAGGGCAGCGCGGCCAAGTGGGCTCACGCGGCGATGGCGTTGGCGACGCGCGCCCTCGGCGGGTCGGGTGCGGAGAGGGCACCCGACCCCGCCGCCGTATTGAAGATCGCTCAGCGCACGATCAGCGAGGGCGCCGCGCGCGAGGGCAAGGTCGCCGCCGACATTGGGCCCGACGACGCGCGGGCGCTGCTGGAGGGGTGGCTTAATTCGATCGAACTCGACCTGCGCGGGCCGGAGCTGCTCGCCTACCTGCAGGAGGAGGACTTCTCCCACGCCGACCTCTACCGCCGCGCCCGCCGTACGCATGAGCGGCGCTTGCGGACGGCGATCGCCGGCGGCGCCGAGGCGGCCCGCGACGGCGACCTGGCCGCCGCTTTCGGCGGTCTCTTCGACGCGGTGATCCCGGCCGTGCCCTACGCGCCGGCGATCACCTTTCTCGGTGCCGAGAAGGCGAAGCTGTCATCTCGCGCGGAGGAGCGACCGCGGATCGCCCTGATCGCCGACGGGATCGGCGCCAACCACGGCGTCACCGCGACGATCGAGAAGATCCGCGAGCTCGGCGTGCCGGGCTTCGAGATCGAGGTGGTCGGCACCGACGCCGGGGTTGACCGGCGGCTGCCAGCGGCGGCCGAGCTCGAGGTTCCCTTCTACGCCGGCATGAGCCTCGGCGTTCCGGGCTTGCCCGGTCTGGCCGAGACCCTGGCCGAGGGTCGCTACGACGCCGTCCACGTCACCGCTCCCGGCCCGGCTGGGATCGCGGCGACGCTGCTCAACCGGATCGCCGGTACGCCGCTGATCGCCAGCTACCACACCGAGCTCGCCAGCTACGCCGGCCTGCGCAGCGGCGACGACGCGGTCGAGGCGATGGCCCGGGGCGCGCTCGGCGCCTTCTACGGCGCTCCCTCGCTGGTCCTCTCGCCAAGCCCCGCCGCGGATCGCTCGCTGATTGAGCTCGGTATCGACCAGGAGCGTCTCGGTCGCTGGGAGCGCGGCGTTGACGTCACTCGCTTCGATCCCGGCAAGGCCGCGCGCGAGGATTTCCCGGGAGAGATCAAGGTCCTCTACGCCGGCCGCCTCACGCGCGAGAAGGGGGTCGACCTGCTCGCCGAGAGCTTCCTGCGCGCCCACCGCGCCGATCCGCGGCTGCACCTGCTGTTGGCCGGCGGTGGCCCCGAGGAGGGTGAGCTGCGGGCTCGGCTCGGCGAGCACGCGACCTTCCTCGGCTGGCTCGAGGGGGAGGACCTGGCCCGCGCCTACGCCAGCGCCGATGTCTTCCTCTTCTGCTCGACCACCGACACCTATGGGCAGGTCGTGCTCGAGGCCGGCGCCAGCGGCCTGCCCGTGGTGGCGGTCGCCGAAGGTGGCCCCGCCTCGCTGGTCGAGAACCGCCACACGGGCATGCTCTGCCAGGCCGACGCCGACCACATCGCCGGCACGGTCCTGCAGCTTGCCGCCTCGCCCCTGCTTCGCCGTCACCTCGGCGCCTCCGCGGTTCGCGCCGCCGGCGCCCGCTCCTGGGAGCAGGCGATGGAGCAATTGGCCGCCGGCTATCGCCGCGCGCTCGGCGTCGATTCGCGCTCCCGACTCTCGTCCACCTCCGGGTTGGTGAAAGTCGGAAGCATCGGCGCGTCCGTGCAAGCCGCCTGAGGCACTCGGGATGACAGTGGCCCGGCAGTACGATGAGCCCATCGACGATCCAGCCCTCTATTTCAATCGCGAGCTCTCCTGGCTCGACTTCAACCAGCGGGTGCTGGAACTTGCCGAGGACCCGGCGGTGCCGCTGCTGGAGCAGATCCGCTTCTGTGCGATCTACGCCTCCAATCTCGACGAGTTCTACATGGTCAGGGTGGCCGGGCTGTTCGAGCAGCTCGACGCCGGGATCGACGCTCGCGGACCCGACGGGCTGAGGCCCGGCGAGCAGATCGACGCGATCCAGGCGCGGGTGCTGGAGCTCGACAAGCGCCTTCACGCCCGTTTCGAGGGCAAGCTGCGCCCCGCCCTCGAGCAGGAGGGGATTCGCATCGTCTCGCTCGACTCGGCCAGCGAGGAGGAGCGGCGCGAGATGGATGTGCGTTTCCACGAGCAGGTCTTCCCGGCGCTGACCCCGTTGGTGATCGGGATGGGTCGACCCTTCCCCTATATCTCGAACCTCTCGCTCAGCCTCGGTGTACTGCTGCGCGATCCCGAGAGCGGCAGTGAGATCATCGCCCGGGTCAAGGTGCCGAAGGAGCTGCTCGGCCGCTTCCTGCCGGTCGGTGAGGGCGGCAAGACGTTCGTCCCCCTGGAGGAGGTGATCGCGGCCAACCTCGATGCGCTGTTTCCCGGCACCGAGGTGGTCGACCACGGCTACTTCCGCGTCACCCGCGACGCCGACTTCACCGTCTCCGACGAGGCCGACGACCTGCTGCAGGCGGTCCAGGACGAGATCCGACGCCGTCGCTTCGGTGAGGTGGTTCGGCTGGAGATCGCCGCCGGGATGAACCCGAAGCTGCGCCAGCAGCTGATTGACGCGCTGCGGCTCGAGGATCGCGAGGTCTACGACGTCAACGGCCTGATCGATCTCGCCGACCTGACCGCGATCGCCGACGTGCCCGGCCATGCAGAGCTGCGCTACACGCCCTGGACGCCGGTGACACAGCCGCGCCTGTTGGGCGAGGACGATGAGCCCTGCGACATGTTCGCGACGATCCGCCAGGAGGATCTGCTCGTCCACCACCCCTACGACTCGTTTGCCAACTCGGTCGAGCGCTTCGTCGAGCAGGCGGTCGCCGACCCCGACGTGCTGGCGATCAAGCAGACGGTGTACCGGACCAGCGACGACTCGCCGCTGGTGCCCTCGCTGATCCGCGCTTCCGAACGCGGCAAGCAGGCGGTCTGCATGGTCGAGCTGAAGGCTCGCTTCGACGAGGAGGCCAACATCCACTGGGCCAAGTCGCTGGAGGAGTCCGGCGTCCACGTCGTTTACGGCATTCCCGGCCTAAAGACGCACGTGAAGGCGATCCTGGTTGCCCGCCGCGAGGGCGACCGGGTGCGCGAGTATGTCCACATCGGCACCGGCAACTACCACCCCAAGACAGCTCGCCTCTACACCGACTTCGGCCTCTTCACCGCCGATCCGGAGATCGGCGCCGACGTCGCCGAGATGTTCAACTTCCTCACCGGCTACGGTCGTCCCGCCGAGTACCGCAAGGTGCTGGTCTCGCCGACGACGATGCGTGACCGCATCGTCGAGGAGATCACCGCGACCGTAACCGCGCACGAAGCCGGCGAAGAGGCGCGGATCACGTTGAAGATGAACTCGCTGGTCGACGCCGGCTGCATCCGGGCTCTGTACGAGGCCTCGCGGGCTGGAGTACGGATTGACCTCAACGTGCGCGGGATCTGTTGCCTGCGCCCAGGCGTGCCGGGGGTCTCTGAGAACATCCGCGTCGTCTCGATCGTCGGCCGCTTCCTCGAGCACTCGCGCGTCTACGCATTTCAGCGCGGCGAGCAGACCCGCGTATTGATGGGCTCGGCGGACCTGATGCCGCGCAACCTCGACAGCCGGGTCGAGCTCGTCACCCCGGTTGAAGACCCAGTGCTGCGGGCGCAGCTGCTCGACGTGCTCGAGCGCTGCTTCGCCGACAACGCCAACGCCTGGGAGCTCGACTCCACGGGGGAGTGGACGCGGTTGACGCCGGCCAACGGCCAACGCCGCAGCGTCCAGGAGGAGATGCGCGAGCGCCACGCTGCCCTCGCCGCCGAGCAGCTCGCCGCGGTCTCCAGCTAGCGGTTTCGCCGCGCCGGTCACTACCCGCCGCGATCAATAGGATTGGCCCAGTGGCACGTCTCTCCCTCCTGCCCCGTGATCGAACCTTCTTCGATCTCTTCATCGAGGCTGGTGAGAACACCCTCAAAGCATCGCGGCTGCTCGACCAGATGATGGCCACCTGGCCCGACTCTGGCGAGCTCTCGAAACAGATCGTCGATGCCGAGCAGGAGGGTGATCGAATCACCCACGCGATCATCAAACGGCTCAACTCGACTTTCGTCACGCCGATCGACCGCGAGGACATCTACGGCCTCGCGACCCAGATGGACGACATCGTCGACTACACCGAGGAGGCGGCCGACTTCCTCGGCCTCTACAAGATCGAGGCGCCGATGTCCCAGGCGCAGGAGCTGACCAAAGTCCTGGTCGCCGCTTGCGAGCAGCTCGCCGCCGGGCTCAAGCACCTGCGCGATTTCAAGGACCTCGACAAGTACTGGATCGAGATCCACCGGCTGGAGAACGATGGCGACCGGATCTCCCGCGACGCGGTCGCCTCGCTTTTCTCCAACGGGATCGACCCGATGGTGGTGATCCGCTGGAAGGACATGTTCGCCGTGCTCGAGAACGCGATCGACGCGACCGAGACGGCGGCTCAAATTCTTGAGGGCATCGTCATCAAGAACTCGTGAGCTCCGACGTCATCCTCGTCATCGTCGTTGGCACGGCGCTTGCCTTCGACTTCACCAACGGCTTCCACGACACGGCCAACGTCGTCGCCACCTCGATCTCGACCGGGGCGGCGCGGCCACAGGTGGCGATCGGGGTCGCCTCGCTGCTTAACTTCGTCGGCGCCTTCATCTCGATCTCGGTCGCGGCGACGGTCGCCAACGACGTGGTCAACTCGGCCGCGGTGACCCCGACCGTGGTCTTCGCCGGTCTGATCGGGGCGATCGCTTGGAACCTGGTTACCTGGTCCTTCGGCTTGCCCTCGAGTTCCTCGCACGCGCTGATCGGCGGCGTGGTCGGCTCTGCGGTGGCCGCAGCGGGTTTTGACGCCGTGCTCGCCGACGGCCTCGTCGGCAAGGTGCTGATCCCGGCCGTGATCGCGCCGATCCTGGCCTTCCTCGTCGCCGGCCTCGCGATCGGCCTCGTCTACCGCATCGTCGGCACGCAGCGCCCCGGCACCGTCACCCGCGGCTTTCGCTACGGCCAGATCATCTCCAGCAGCATGCTGGCACTGGCGCACGGAACTAATGACGCGCAGAAGACGATGGGAATTATCACCCTAGCCCTGGTCGCCAACGGCACCCTGGGCGCCAACTCCGACCCGCCGCTCTGGGTGATCGTCAGCTCGGCGACTGCGATCGCGCTCGGTACCTACAGCGGGGGCTGGCGGATCATTCGCACCACCGGCACGCGGATCATCAAGATGGATGCCGCCCAAGGCTTCTCGGCGCAGGGCGCCGGCGCCGCGGTGATCCTCGCCTCGACCCACTTCGGCTTCCCGCTCTCGACCACGCACGTGATCAACGGCGGCGTGATGGGCGCGGGTGCGGGCAAGCGGGTCTCGGCGGTGCGCTGGGGGGTGGCCGGCAACATCGTCACCGCCTGGCTGCTGACCCTGCCGGCGGCGGCGGCGATTGGCGCGCTCGCCTACGGCCTCACCGCGATCTTCGGCAGCGGTGCGCTCGGCCCCGTCCTCGTCACCCTGATGTCGCTCTCGCTGATCGTCGCCGTCTTTGCCCGGCGCTCGCGCCAGGGTGCCCCGGTCCCGGCGAGCTGAGCGATGGCGGTCGTGGTCGAGACCAAGGAACTGCTGGAGACGATCGTCGCCTCGGTGGTCGCCGGGGTCGGCATCACCGTGATCTTCTCAGTGGCGATCTGGGGCATCGCTCGCTTCGCCGACCTCAGTCGCAACGAGCGCCCCCTAGCCGCCGGTGCGGCGGCGACGTTGGCGGCCCTCGCCGGTCTGGCAACCCTGGCCGCGGTCGCTTTCGGCATCGTGATCATGACCCGCAAGTAATAATTCCGCCCGCGTACTCCGCTCCCGGGCACGGCCAGAGAATCAGATATGGATGGCCGTACCCTCCCGCGTCCGCCGCGGGCGGGTGATGGCCAGGGCTACACTTTTCCCTGTGCGCACCCTGCGAAATGTCGCGATCGTCATGGTCTTGGCGCTGGCAGTTGCCTTCGCGCCGCATGGCGGCAACGTCGCCGACGCGATCATGACCGCGATCACGATGGGTTTCCTCGCTGCCCTGGCCTGGATGGTCTTCGTCCTCGGTCGTCAGAACCAGCTCACCCTGGCGACGCTAACCGATGGGCGGCGGGCGATCCTCTACGCGGCGCTGGGAATGCTCACCCTGCTGATTGCTGGCAGCGATGAGCTCTTCTCCAGCGGCGGCGGCACGCTGCTCTGGATCATCCTGCTCGGCGCCTCGGTGGCGGCGATCTGGCGGGTCTGGATCGACGCCAACACCTACTGAGATCTGACCGCGCCGGATGCGGCACTGATTCATGTGAGTGAGCGCGCCACGCGCGCGCTCGCGCCTGCGACCGTCACGGCGTGCCGCCACGGATCGTCAGCAGCGCAGGCCACAGGGAGGAAGGGACCGCCTCGGTCGAGCTGATCGCGGCGGTTCCCTTCCTGCTGCTGGCGGTCCTGGTGGCGGCACAGTTGGCGCTCGCCGGGCAGGCGCTCTGGTCCGCCGGGCTGGCGGCGCGGGCGGGGACCAGGGCGGCGCTGGTGGGCGGAGACGCGACGGCAGCGGCGCGCAGGGCGCTGCCGCCTTCGCTGCGGGCGGGCGCACAGGTGAGCGACACGGGCACGATCACGACCGTACGAGTGGCGATCCCGCGCCTGCTGCCGGCGCTGCCTCGCCTGATGGTCGGTTCGGAGAGTGGCCTGGGCGATGGTTGAGGAGCGGGGGCAGGCGACGGTTGAGCTGCTGGCGGCGATCCCGCTGCTGCTGATTGCCGGGGCAGTCGCGCTTCAGCTGCTGCTCGCCGGCTACGCGCTGACCTTGGCCGACGGTGCGGCCGAGGCCGGTGCGCTGGCGCTGGCCGCCGGGAGACCGGCAAAGAGCGCCGCTGAGGGTTCATTGCCCTCATGGGCCGGGGACAGGGCCGAGATCGCGGTGCGCGGGGGCGAGGTGACGGTTCGGCTGGCGCCGCCTTCATTGCTCGCGGTGGTTGGCGATCGCCTGGCCATGACCAGCAGTAGTTTCGCGAGGCCCGCCGGGCGATGAACGGGCGGGTGATCCTCGTTGCCGCGGTCGGTGCGGCGAGCGGATCGCGGGCCGCGGCAGCGGCGCTTGCCTGCGCGGGCTCGGATCCGGATCGTCCCTGCCTGCTCGTCGACGTCGGCGGCCGCCCACCGCGACCGACGCTGGTCGCTTCCAGCGGGGCGCGCGAGCTGGAGGAGCGGCTGACGGTGCACCTTCCCGAGCTTCGGGTGGCCTCGCGAGGAGGGACATGTCACCTGGCGATGCCGGGAGACGCGGAAGCGCTCGAGCGCCTGCCCGCGGCGCTGCCGCTGGTCCGCGATGCGGTCGCCGTGCTGCACGTGTCGCCCGGGCTCTTCCAGGACGTTCTGCGCCTCCGGGGAGTCGAGCCAAGTGCCGTGCTGCTCCGCGCCGACCTCGCGGCTGACCGGGCGCTCACCGCTCTCGTGGTGCGGGAGCTCAATCAGCGTGGCTCGCTCGTCCGTGTGCTGAAGAAGCCGCTGGCCTGGGTGCCTGCCCGGCGCGCACTGTTCGGCGTTTTGCCGCCCGGCGCGCCGGGCGGCTTGCCATCCAAGGTCCGCGAAACCCTTTTGGAAAGCGAAATTTCAGCGGCGCACAGGTGCTACACTGGCGCGGATGACGCGGAGACTGACCCAGAGGGAGTTGCGCAACAACAGCGGCGAGGTGATGAGAGCTCTGGACGAAGGAGAGGACTTCATCGTCACGCGGAACGGCAAGCCGGTCGGTGAGCTGCGGCCCTACAAACCCCGGCAGTTCATCCCCCGGGACGTCTTCCTTGCGGCATTCGAGGGCGCGCCGCATATCGACTACAAGAAGTTCATCGAAGACATCGACGCCTACGCCGATCAGGATCCTACGCCCCGTGGATGAGTCCCCCGGAGGGCGGGGGTTGATCGACACATCGGTGGTGATTGGGATCGACGAAGTCGACACCGATCGTTTGCCGGCGAAGGTTTCGATCTCCACGCTGACGCTCGCCGAGCTGACCTCTGGCCCACATGCCGTTTCCGACGAGATGGAGCGGGCTCGGCGCCAGCGTCGGCTCCAGCGTTTTGAGGCGGGCATCGATGCGATCGCCTTCGATGCCGCTTGCGCTCGCGCTTACGGTCCTATCTATGTCGGAGTCGTCAACCTGGGCCGCAAGCCACGCGGTGCGCGCGCGGTCGACCTGATGATCGCGGCGACGGCCCTCGCCCACGACCTCCCGCTCTACACCCTGAACGCAAGAGATCTTCAGGGCCTGGAGGGTCTGATCAAGATCGTCGACGTGAGCGCCTGACTGCAGCGGCCCGCGCTTGCCGCCGCCGGCGCGGGCATTTCGCCAGAATCGCCGCATGCTGACCGTCGCAGTCACCGGCCCGACCGGGGAGATCGGCCGGGCATTCATCTCCTCGCTCGAGCGGATGCCCGAGGTCGACCGGGTGATCGGCATGGCGCGGCGGCCCTTCGACCTCGCCGGGCACGGCTGGGAGAAGACCGAATACCGGCGCGGCGACGTGCTCGACCGCGATGCGGTCGACTCG
>DATMIH010000140.1:0-5327 GCA_035554595.1 Solirubrobacterales bacterium | reverse complement strand
CCCTTCCACGGCAACATCACCGACCTCTGCCCGGTCGGCGCGCTGACCAGCTACACGTACCGGTTCCGCGCCCGCCCCTGGGACATCGAGAACTCGGGCTCGGTCTGCACGCTCTGCCCGAGCCAGTGCAACGTCAGCTTCACGGTCCGCGACGAGGAGGTGAAGCGGGTAGTCGCCCGCGACAACCCCGACATCGACGACGGCTGGCTCTGTGACCGCGGTCGTTACGGCTTCGAGATGTTCGACGCCGCCGAGCGCGTGCGCGGGCCGCGGCTGCGCGTCGGGGTCGAGGCGAGCTGGGAGGACGCGATCGCCAAGGCCGCGGCGGCGCTGAAGCACGGCGGCGTCGAGAGCGCGGCGATCGTCGGCGACGCCTCCAACGAGGAGGGCTATCTGGTCCAGCGCATCATGCGCGAGGGGCTGGGCTCGCCGCACATCGACTCGCGCCCCTCGCGCGGCCCCGGCCGCGAGGCGCTGGTGCGGCTCGCCCAGCCCGAGATCTCCGCCCGGGTCCGCGACATCGACGACGCCGGGGCGATCCTCGTCGTCGGCACCGACCCCCTGCACAGCAGCCCGATCCTTGACCTGCGCATCCGCAAGGCGATCCGCCGCAACGGCGCCAAGCTGATTGTCGCAACCGAGGCGCCGACCACCCTGGACGGCGGCGCCGAGGCCATCGTCCGATACGGCCCCGGCCAGGCAGGCGGCTTCCTCTCCGAGCTGGCGGGGGCGCTGGCCACTGCCGGTACCCCCTCCTCACTCGGAGATCGGCGAGAAGGGCCCGGGTTGTCCTCTGAGGTTGACGGCGCCGACTCCGCAAAACGTTCGGAGGGGGTACCGGCAGTGGCCGACGTACTCAAGAGCACCGAGAGGGCCGTCGTCATTTGGGGAGACCGGATCGGTCGTGGTCAGGGGGCCGCGGAGGCCCTGCTCGACGTTGCCTCGGCACTCGACCTCGAGAGCAAGGAGGGCTCGGGCCTCCTCGAAGTTCCCGAGTTCACAAACGCCCGCGGCCTGCGCGAGGCCGGCTGCCTTCCTGACGCCGGCCCAGGCCTCAGCGCTATGCGCCCCCCATTGACTACCTCAGAGGTGGCGAATGGGGGGAACGTCGGTATGGCCACGGAGGAGATCCGCGCCGCGCTGGAATCGGGTGAGCTGAAGACGCTCCTCCTCTTCGGCGTCGACCCGCTGCGCGACTTCCCCGACACCACGTCCTGGAAAAACGCGCTGGCGAAAGCCAACCACGTGATCGCCTTCTCAACCTTCGAGACCGCGACCACCGCGATGGCAGACGTTGTCTTCCCGCTGGAGACCCACGCCGAGAAAGACGGCACGGTCTCGCACCCCGATGGCCGCTTGCAGCGAGTCCGCCCAAGCGCCTCGCGCCCCGGTGACATCCGTCCCAACTGGGGCGTCCTCGCGGAGCTTTCCTTGACGCT
Source organism: Solirubrobacterales bacterium (assembly GCA_035554595.1). Lineage (GTDB taxonomy): Bacteria > Actinomycetota > Thermoleophilia > Solirubrobacterales > 70-9 > VRUE01. The sequence goes on along the minus strand of DATMIH010000140.1, from coordinate 3,888 downwards.
GGGACACGACACCGGCATCTCGTCGCAGCCATCAGCTTTCGCCGCCCTCGCCGAAGCCGTCCCGTTCTACTCAGGCATCTCGGACTCCGACATCGGTGGCCGCGGCATCCGCTGGCAGGACACCCCAGCTTCCGCGAACGTCCCTGAGCCGACTGCGACGCCCGGGGCCGGGTCCCCAAAACGCTCGGCAGGAGCCTCGCTTGAGTGTTTTGGAGACCCGGCCCCGGGCGCCCTAGCCCTCAGCACCTACCGCGACCTCTGGGCCGGCCCAATCACCGAGCTGAACCCACCCCTCCGCTTCCTAGCCCCCCAGCAACGCGTCGAGCTCTCGATTCCCGACGCAAACCACCTAGGACTGCAGACCAACGACGACGTCACCGTCTCCCAGAACGGCACCAGCCTCCGCGCCAAGGTCAGCATCAAGGAGCGCGTCCCCGAGGGCACCTGCCTGCTGATCGAGGGCGTCGCCGACGGCAACGCCAACGCGCTGCTCAACGGCAGCCCCGTCTCCGTCCAAATCGAGAAGATCACCGCCGAGTGATCACCCTCGCCGACACCCAGTTCGTCGAAGCCACCTGGATCATGGTGGTCAAGAGCCTCGTCATCTTCGGCGTCATCTTCGGCATCCTGCCGCTGATGACGGTCCTGGAGCGCAAGCTGATCGGCCGCTTCCAGCATCGCTACGGCCCCAACCGGGTCGGTCCCTTCGGCCTGATGCAGCCGCTCGCTGACGTCGGCAAGCTGCTCTCCAAGGAGGCCTTCCGCCCGGCCAACGCGATCGGCACGCTGTTCATCCTCGGCCCGCTGCTGCCGGTCCTCTCCGGCGTCCTCGCCCTGGCGATCATCCCGTGGGGCAATGTCCAGGACGGCGTCGGCCTCTACGGGATCGACGTCCCGATCGGCATCCTCTACTTCTTCGCGGTCGGCTCGATCGCCTTCTACGGCCTGCTGCTCGGCGGCTGGTCCTCGGGCTCCAAGTACAGCCTGCTCGGGGCAATGCGCGGCGCCGCCCAGCTGATCTCCTACGAGGTCTCGATGGGCCTCGCCCTGCTCGGCGTGATCATGATGGGCGGCTCGCTCTCGCTGGTCGACATCGTCGAAGCCCAGGGCACGATCTGGTTCATCGTCCCCCAGTTCGTCGGCTTCCTGATCTTCATGCTGGCCGGCTTCGCTGAGACCAATCGCACCCCGTTCGACATGCCCGAGGCCGACGCCGAACTCGTCCAGGGCTTCATGACCGAGTACGGCGGCATGCGCTTCGGCAGCTTCCTCTTGGTCGAATACATGGAGATCCTGGTCGTCTGCGGCGTCGCCTCAGCGATGTTCCTCGGCGGCTGGATGGGCCCCGGCCCGGGCTGGCTCGACCCGATCTGGATGCTGGCCAAGATGCTCGGCCTCGTCCTCATCTTCATCTGGGTGCGGGCGACGCTGCCGCGCCTGCGCTACGACCAGCTGATGAGCCTCGGCTGGAAGGTACTGCTGCCACTGGCGACGCTGAACGTCCTGGTCACCGCGATCCTGGTGGTGACCACGTGACGGGTGCAACGCGTTGTGTCTCTCTCAAAACCGTAAAACGTTGCACCTGGAGGTGTGAACGTGGCTGAGTTCCCGTATCTGAAGGACCAGGACGTGGTCGAGGTCCAGCGCGGGCCCGAGCCAGGCGGAGTCGGCGGTGCCTACCGCGCCTTCGGCGAGACCCTGCGCGGGCTGAAGACGACGATGGCACGGCTGATCGAGGGGCCGATGACGATCGAGTACCCCGAGGAGAAGACGCCCGTCTACCCGCGCTTCCGCGGTCGCCACAAGCTGCACAAGTTCGAGGACACCGGACTCGAGAAGTGCGTCGGCTGCTCGCTCTGCGCCGCCGCCTGCCCGGCCGACTGCATCCGCGTCGTCGCCGCCGAGAACATTCCCGGTGACCGCGTCTCGGCCGGCGAGCGCTTCGCCGCGATCTATGAGATCAACATCTCGCGCTGCATCTTCTGCGGCTACTGCGAGATCGCCTGCCCCTTCGACGCGATCACGATGGGCCACGACTACGAGATGGCCGACTACGACCGCGAGAATCTGATCTTTACCAAGGAGATGCTGCTCGCCGAGCCAATCGAGCGCACTCCGCTGCGGGCAGAGGGCGAATAGATGGAAGCCGTTCTCTTCTTCCTGGCGGCAATCGGCGCCCTCGGCGGCGCGGTCGGCGTCGTCGCCATGCGCAACCCCTTCTACGGCGTGCTGGCCCTGATCGTCCACCTCTTCTCGCTCGCCGTCCTCTTCCTGCTGCTGACCTCGGCCTTCGTCGCCGCCGCCCAGGTCGTCGTCTACGCCGGCGCCGTGATGGTCCTCTACGTCTTCGTCGTCGCCTATGTAGGCGGCGACACCGAGTCGGCCTGGGAGCCGATCCCCGGCCAGCGTTTCCTGGCGCCCCTGCTCGGCGTCGCGCTCTTCATCGAGCTCTCCGTCGCCGTGCTCGCCTCCTCGCTGCTGGCCCTCGGAACTCACGGCCCCGACGTCAACCCGGGCTTCGGCGACCCGGCAGCAATCGGCCGCCTGCTGCTCGAAAGGTTCCTGATCCCCTTCGAGGCTTCGTCGATCCTGCTGCTTCTCGCAGCCGTCGGCGCCGTGGTTCTCGCGGGCCGCAGCAAGTCCTCAGAGGGGGCTGCGGTGGGTTCCTCAGAACGCTCGGCAGGAGCCTCGCTTGAGTGTTCTGAGGACCCCACCGCAGCCCCCTCTCACGCTGGCGGTGTCCCGTCGTGAACATCGAGTGGTACATCGTGCTCTCGAGCTTGCTGTTCGCGGTGGGAGCGATGGGGATTCTGATCCGCAGGAGTCCCGTGGTCATCCTGCTCTGCCTCGAGCTGATGCTCAACGCCGGGAATCTGGCGCTGGTCGCGTTCAGCAGGATGGTCGGCAACCAGCAAGGGCAGATATTCGCGATCGTCGTGATGGTTGTAGCGGCCTGCGAGGTAGTCGTCGGGCTCGGCCTGATCGTGGCGATCTTCCGACGCAAGCTGCCGCTTGATGTCGACGCGCTGAGGGAGCTTCGAGGGTGAGCGCCACCGCTTGGGCCTGGCTGGTCCTCCTCTTTCCGCTGTTGGGGTCGATCACGATCGCACTCGGTTTCAAGCTGCTGCCGTCTAAGGCGGCCGGGGCAATCGGCACGGCTGCGATCGGGCTTGCGTTCGTCTGCGGGATCGCGGCGCTGATCAGCCTGCTCGGCGAGCACCCGGACGCCCGCCACCACGCCTCCGCGCTCTGGGACTACGCGTCGGTCGCCGGGCTCGACATCAAGCTCGGCATCTTCGTCGACCCGCTCTCGGTCTTCATGGTCCTGATCGTCACCGGGGTCTCGACCCTGATCCACCTCTACTCGTTCGGCTACATGCAGTCAGACGAGGGCTACCACCGCTTCTTCAGCTACCTCAACTTCTTCGTCTTCTCGATGTTGCTGCTCGTCCTCGCCGGCAACTTCGTGCTGCTGATCGTCGGGTGGGCCTTCGTCGGCTTCGCCTCCTACGCGCTGATCAGCTTCTGGTATCGGCGCACCACCGCGACGCGGGCCGGGATGAAGGCCTTCGTGATCAACGTCGTCGGCGACATCGGCCTGGTCCTTGCCGCCTTCCTGATCTTCCGCGAACTGGGGACCTTCGAATACAGCGAGGTCTTCGCCAAGGCGCCCCATGTCTTCCACACCAACGAGTGGACGGTGACGGCGATCTGTCTGCTGCTCCTCGTCGGCGCCTTCGCCAAGTCGGCGCAGCTGCCCTTCCACACCTGGCTGCCCGACGCGATGGAGGGCCCCACCCCGGTCTCCTCGCTGATCCACGCCGCGACCATGGTCACCGCCGGCGTCTACCTGATCGCCCGCACCCACGTCCTCTTCGTCCTCGCCCC
>DATMIH010000139.1:0-2923 GCA_035554595.1 Solirubrobacterales bacterium | reverse complement strand
GGCCCGGGTTCGTCGGCGCGCAAGCCGGCGCCTTCGCCCAAGGTGTCGGCCACCGAGGCGCTCGAGCCGACGGGAACGATGCCGCCGACACCCAAGCCGAAGCTTGCCGCCCAGGGCGAAAGCACGGCGCCGACCGACGTTGCCATGCCCAAGGCCGCCGCAGTTGTCGCGCCGGGTCCCGAGACGCCTGTCGGCGCTCGGCGCGAGGTCAATGTCAGCCCAACGGGCGACGCCATTTTTGAGCGCGTGACGGAGACGGACACAGCGACCGGGACGAAGCAGGCTGCGGTTGGCGCGACTATCGGTCCGAGCGAGATCGGAGTCGGCGCCCGTTCGACGCAGACCCCGACCGCAGGCGGAGGCAGGAAGGAAACGTACGGAAAGGCCTCCATCACGGCGCAGGGCGTCGGGGCGGAGGTCGGGAATCTGAAGACCAGTCCGACCGGCACCACTCGTGGCGCCGTGGGCGGCGTGAAGTTCGACGAGAAAGGAAATCCAACGCTCGAGGTCGGCTATCTCATCCAGGGCGAGAGTGGCAGCTCGATCAAGCCGACCTTCAGCCAGGGCCGACGGGTCGACGCGAGCGAGCCGGAACTGCAGCCGGACGGCACCTTCCTCGTCCGCTACACCGTGACCGACACGACCACCGTGGGCATCGGTGGCGAGGCCAAGCGCACGAAGGCCGGCATGGGGTTCGGCGGCTCGATCAGCAGCTTCGACGCGTCGGCCAACTCGGGTACGCGCCGCTTCACCGACAAGAAGGAAGCCGAGAAGTTCCAGAAGAATGCCGCGACGATGCTCGACTTCACGCAGGGCACCCAGGTGCCGACGTCAGCAGCTCACGTCAAGGACATCGCCGTCGGCGAGTCGCGCGGTTCATCGCAGACTGAGGGCACCGCGACGAGCCTGTCGGCGTCCTACAGCGGCTTCTCGATCGGCCGCAACACGACCGAGAGCACGACGCACGGACTGACCGTCGAGCGCATCTCCGACAACGTCGTCAACGTGACCACGAACGTGACGACCGAGAAGGCCAAGGAGTGGGCGGCCAGCGGACTGTTCCTGACCAACGCCAAGGGCAAGTCCAGCAGCCACGGCTTCTCGGTCGTCCTGCAGTTCGATCTGTCGACCACGCCAGGGCAAAAGGGGTTCGACTTCTACATGGCCACAGGGATCCCGGCGATGGGCGGCTGGAAGAACATCGGTGAGACGACGATCGATACCCAGGCGTCATACGACAGATACTCCATCCCGCTGCTGGGCACGGCCGAGTGGAGGGAGCCCGAGTGGGAGTCCGACACCATCGGCGAGCAGGGCCGCGGGCACGAGATCGGCGGCGGCCAGGAGCATCAGCAGGATCCGACGTGGCTCGCCCGCAAGACGGGAGATCGGAAGCTCTTCTCGAGCGCGCAGCTCATCTACCGCGAGACCGAAGAGAAGGAGTCGTACACCGCGGTCATCAGGGTCAAGAGCGAGTCGGGCGACTACAACCAGGACGAGTTCGCCAAAGCATTCTTCGGCGCGCACGCCACCCACGATGCCCAGCCATCGGGCGAGTGGATCATCAGTGCGGAGATCTCGAAGCGCGCCGTCGAGGACATCGCCGCCCTCCGTGACCAGACCGGGTTGGCCAGGACCTCGCGCGACAAGGCGCGCATGATGACCAAACTGATGACCGAGCGCGGCGGTCAGATGGCCGGCGGGCTGATGCGTTCCGGCGCGAAGAAGACCGACTGGATGGTCGAGCTCAAGGGCGATCCGAATTTCCCCGGCGCCGCGGGCAGAGCAAAGCTCGACGCGGAGAAGAAGGCGTTATCGGATAGCCTGAAGGCGAATCCGACCTCCGGACCGGCGGTCGCGCGGCGGGCGGAGGAGATCATCGCCGCGCTCGACAAGCGGCGCGAGGCGGTCGCCGATCAGACGAAGTACACCGACCTGCCCACGGAGCTGCGCGACCAGCAGCTGGCATTGATCGACCTGCACAAGAGCCAGTTCAGTGCGCTGCGCCAGACCGCCATCCAGGGCGCGATGAAGAGCAAGCCGGGCGAGAAGATCGAGGACATCCAGAAGCGAACGACGCGCCGCGATTGGCACAAGGACCTGAAAGGCGACGAGCGCACCTACGCCAAGCTGCAGGACATGGTCGCACTCAAGGAGAACGAGCGAAAGGCGGTCGACAAGCTGGTCGGCACGTACTCGCGAGCGCTCGGTGACGTCTGGAATCCCAACGGCCGCTTTGCCGCGCGAGAGAACATCCGCCTATCGACGGCAGGTCCGCTCCTCGAGGAGACGAAGAGCCACTACGAATCGGCGATGGCCATGGACAAGCGCGCGGCAGAGCTCAGGCCGAACCTCCTGAAGCTGCGCGAGGCCTGGCTGGCGGTCGCCCAGAGCGGCGACATCAAGGTCAAGCTCCAGGCGTTACAAGCCTTCGACAAGGTCCTCGACGAGCACATCGCGTTCCGCCGGCTGTGCATCAACTTCATCCGCGAGGCCGCGACGACCATCAACCCGATCATTACCGAGCGATCCCGCCAGGGCAGCAACCACGCCTTCTGGAATTCGCTCGGCCCGCCCGACCTGTAGCGCGCCCCCCCAGCCGCTTGGAGACAATCCGCTCCAGACCCACTTTGCAGGCAAGGTGACGATTCTGGTGGAGCGGGTGCTCTCCCACGCCAGCCTGCCGGCAGAACCGAATTAACAGTGTGGCAACCCTGCGGTGCCATCCTCGCGCCCGCCCCAACGTCAACGATGGGAGCCGGCAACGCCAACGATCGCGAGGTCAATGCGTGCCCGTGCTCGGGTTGCGCTCGTTTCGATCGCCCTTTCCGCGAGCTTCGGTCTCGGGGGGTGCGCTGCGATCGATGACCTGAGAGCCAGCATTTCCCGTTGGTTCGATACCGCGAACTCCCCGGACGAAGTC
>DATMIH010000138.1:0-32611 GCA_035554595.1 Solirubrobacterales bacterium | reverse complement strand
GGTGTGGCCGATGTTTGACTTGATCGAGCCGAGGCGAAGCGGGGTCTCGCGCTCTTGGCCGTAGGTGGCGAGCAAGGCGCCGGCCTCGATCGGGTCACCGAGGGTGGTGCCGGTGCCGTGGGCCTCGACCGCGTCGACGTCGGCTGGGCTGAGCCCGGCATTAGCCAGGGCCTGGCGGATCACCCGCTCCTGGGAGGGACCGTTGGGGGCGGTCAGCCCATTGGAGGCGCCGTCTTGGTTGACGGCTGAGCCCTTGATCACGGCCAGGATCGGGTGGCCGTTGCGTTCTGCGTCGGAGAGGCGCTCGAGGGCCAAGACGCCGACGCCCTCGGAGAAGCCGGTGCCGTCGGCCGCCTCGGCGAAGGACTTGCAGCGCCCGTCGGGGGCGAGTCCGCGCTGGCGGGAGAACTCGGTGAAGACGCTCGGGGTGGCGAGCACGGTCACCCCGCCGGCGAGGGCGAGGTCGCACTCGCCCTGGCGCAGGGCGCCGGCGGCCAGGTGCAGGGCGACCAGCGAGGAAGAGCAGGCGGTGTCGACGCTGATCGCCGGGCCCTCGAGGCCGAGGGAGTAGGCGACGCGGCCGGAGACGACGCTGCCGGATGCACCCGTGCCCAGGTAGCCCTCGAGCTCCGCCGGGCGTGCGCTGCCGCTGGCGTAGTCCTGATACATCAGCCCGGCGAAGACCCCTGCTTCGCTGCCGCGCAGGGAGGCGGGATCGATGCCGGCATCCTCCAGGGCCTCCCAGGCCGCTTCCAGCAGCAGCCTCTGCTGGGGATCCGTCGCCACCGCCTCGCGGGGGGCGATGTCGAAGAACTCACTGTCGAAATCGCCCGCGGCCGCCAGGAAGCCGCCCTCACGCGCATAGGACGTGCCCGCCCGGTCGGGGTCCGGGTCATAGAGGCGCTCGAGGTCCCAGCCGCGATCGGCGGGAAACTCCGAGATCGCGTCGCGGCCCTCGCTTAGCAGGTGCCAGAGCTCCGCCGGGGAGCCGACCCCGCCGGGGTAGCGGCAGCTCATGCCGAGGATCGCGATCGGCTCCTCCGTGGCCCGGGCCTTGACCGCGACCCGCGCCGCGATCCCGCCCGCCGTGGCCTGCTCGAGCAGGTGGGCGGCCAGGGCGGCGCTGTTGGGGTAGTCGAAGACCGCGGTCGCGGGCAGCCGTAGGCCGGCGGCTGCTTTCAGTCGGTTGCGCAGCTCCACCGCGGCAAGCGAGTCGAAGCCCAGCTCCTTGAAGGCGCGCTCGGGATCGATCGCCTCGCCCGAGCCGTGACCGAGCACCGCGGCAACCTCGCCGCGGACCAGATCCAAGACGAACTCCTCGCGATCGGCATCTGCCAGGGTGGCGAGCCCTGCGCCGAGCGAGCCGATCGCGGTCGAGCGCCGTGCCGGAGCCCGCACGAGTCCGCGCAGGATCGCCGGCAGGGTGCCGGAGGCGGCCAGCTCGCGCAGGCCGGGGCGATCGAGGGGCACGGCCAGCATCTGGGCAAGCCCGGAGACGAGCGCCTGGTCGAAGAAGGCGAGGCCCTGCTCATCGGAGAGCGGGACGATCCCCAAACGCCGCAACCGCGCCAGGTCGGCCTCGCCCAGGTGCGAGGTCATGCCGCTGGCGCTCTCCCAAAGGCCCCAGATGATCGAGCCGGCGGGAAGCCCTTCTGCCCGGCGCTGCGCGGCCAGCGCATCGAGGAAGGTGTTGGCAGCCGCGTAATTCCCCTGGCCGGCGCTGCCGAGGGTGCCGGAGGCAGAGGAGAACAAGACGAAATGGGAAAGCTGCATCGCCGCGGTCCGCTCGTGCAGATGCCAGGCGGCATCCACCTTCGGAGCGAAAACGCGACCGATCTGCTCGGCGTCGAGCGCCTCGATCGTGGCGTCGGCGAGCGTGCCGGCGGCGTGGATCACGGCGCCCAGCGGATGCTCGGCGGGTATCGAGTCGAGCAGGGCATCGAGTTGCGCAACGTCGCCGATGTCAGCGGCGGCAACGGTGACCTCGGCCCCGAGCTCCTGCAGCTGCGCCACCAGCTCGGTCGCTCCCTCCGCCGCCAAGCCGCTGCGGCTCGCCAGCAGCAGCCGGCCAACGCCGTGCTCGCTGACCAAATGGCGGGCGAGGAGCGCGCCGAGGACCCCGGTGCCGCCGGTGATCAAGGTCGTGCGATCGGCGTCGAAGCCGGGGGGCGCCTCGGCAATGCTCTCGTCCTTGACCAACCGCGGCGCCAACGCCAGGCCCTCGCGCAGGGCCAACTGGGGCTCGTCCTCGAGCGAAGCGGCAGCGCTCAGGGCAGCGAGCGAGGCCTGCGAACCGTCAGTGTCGAGCAGCAAGAAGCGGCCAGGGTGCTCTGATTGAGCTGAGCGCAGCAGCCCCCACAGAGTGGCGGCGACCGGGTCGGGGGACTCCTCATCGGCGGCGGCGAGGGCGCCTGTGGTGAGCACCAGCAGACGCGAGCCGGCGAGCTCCTCGGCGGCCAGCCAGCGCTGGATCAACCCCAGGCCCGCCTCAACGGTGGCGCGGGCGCGCTGGGCGGGGTTGGCGGAGCGATCTCCCGAAACCGGCTCATAGAGCACCGTCGCGGGGACAGGCGCACCCGCCTCGATCGCCGTGAGCAGGGCATCCAGATCGTCTGCCTCGAGCACGAACGGTGTCTCCGCTTCACCCTGCAGCTCGACCTCGGACCACTCGACAGCCAGCAGGGGCTCGGAGCGAGCCCCGACGGAGAGTGCCCCGGTGTCGACCGGGCGCAGAGACAGTGAGTCGACCCGACCGACCGCTGCGCCCGTCTGGTCGCTCAGCTCAAGGGAGACCCCCTGCAGCTCGAGGCGAATCCTCACCCGCAGCTGCGTCGCAGCGGTGGCGCTGAGGGAGATGCCTTCCCAGGCGAAGGGCAGCTTCAGCCCTTGGCCAGGGCCCTCATCTGCGCCCTCCATGACCGCGCCATGAAGGGCGGCGTCCAGTAGCGCCGGGTGGATACCGAAGCGAGAGGCCTCGGCGACCTGCTCCTCGGCGAGGGAGACCTCGGCGTAGAGCTCCTCGCCGGAGCGCCACAGGGCCCGCACGCCCTGGAAGGCGGGGCCATACTCAAAGCCGGCATCGGCGAGGCGCTCATAGAAGTCATCGAGGTCCACCGGGGTGGCGCCCTCGGGGGGCCAAGGCGCCAGCGGCTCGGACTTGCTCGCAGCAACCTCGGGTGAGAGCACCCCCTCGGCGTGACGTACCCAGCTTCCCGGGGAGAGGAGCCCCGAGTCCTCCGCGCGCTCGGGGCGCGAGTGGATCGATACTTCGCGTCGGCCTCGCCCGTCGGGCTCGGCGAGCGTCACCCGCAGCTGCACAGCGCCCTGCTCGCTGAGAACCAGTGGGGCCGCCAGGGTGAGCTCCTCCAGCAGCTCGCACCCGACCTCCTCCCCCGCCCTCAGCGCCAGCTCGAGGAAGGCGGTCCCGGGCAAGAGAACGGTGCCGGTGACGGCGTGATCTGAAAGCCAGGGGTGACTCTGCAAAGAGATGCGGCCGCTGAGAGCGAGACCGTCATCCTCGGGGCTCTCGATCACGGCGCCCAGCAGTGGATGGTCGGCTGGGACCTGACCGGCTGAGCCGACGCCAGCAGAGACATCGGTATTGACTGCCAGCCAGTAGCGCTTCTTTTGGAACGGGTAGGTCGGCAAGGGCACCGCTTTGGCGCCGCTGTTCCCAAAGACGGATCCCCAGTCGACCTCGACGCCGGCCGCGTGGGCTTCTGCCAAAGACAGGGAGAAGCGCCCCAGGCCGTCGTCGTCGCGGCGCAGGGTCCCCAGCACCAGGGCCTCGTCCACTGACTCAGAAGCATCGATGGTTTCCTGCAGGCCAAAGCCAAGTACCGGGTGCGGTGAGACCTCGATGAAGGTGCGCTGGCCTTGTTCGAGCAAGGAAGCCAAGACGGGCTGTAGGTGCACGGTCTGGCGCAGGTTGCGATACCAGTACTCGGCGTCGAGCTCGGCGGTATCGAGCAGCTCGCCGCTAACCGTGGAGTGAAAGGGGATCGAGCCGCTCTGAGGCGAGATCAGCTCAAAGGCCTCCAAGAGCTCCTCCCTTAGGTCCTCGATCTGAGCTGAGTGGGCGGCGTAGTCGACGGCGACCAGTTGGGCCCGGACGTCGTCCTCAAGACAGGCCGCCTGCAGCTCGGCCAGGGGCCCGGGGTCACCGGAGACGACAACCGAGGCGGGGCCGTTGATCGCGGCAAGGGAGAGTTGCTCGCCGAAGGGCTCCAGGCGAGGCCCGAGCTCCTCGGGGGAGAGCGAGATCGCGAGCATGGCGCCCTTGCCGGCCAGCTTGGCCATTGCCTTACCGCGCAGGGCGATGATCCGGGCGGCATCTTCAAGTGAGAGCCCGCCGGCGATGTGGGCGGCGGCGATCTCTCCCTGGGAGTGACCGACGACCACAGCGGGGCGCACGCCTGAGTCCTCCCAGAGCCTTGCCAGGGAGACCATCGTCGCGAAGAGGGCGGGCTGGACGATGTCGAGGCGATCGAGCCACTTACCTTGCTGATCGCGAAGCACCTCCTCCAGCGACCAATCCACGAGGGGCGAGAGCGCCTCTTCGCAGTTGCGCATGTGGCGGGCAAAGGCCGGCGAGGAATCGAGCAGCTCGACCGCCATGGCGGCGTGCTGGGCGCCCTGGCCGCCGAAGAGGAAGGCGGGGCCCTGCTTGGTTCGGGCGATGCCCTTGGCGAGACCGGGGGCATCCCTCCCCGCGGCAAGAGCGCCGAGGACCTCCAGCAGCTTGTCGCGATCCCCTGCAAGGGCGACGGCGCGGTGATCAAAGGCGGCCCTTGTCGTGGCCAGGGAGTAGGCGAGGTCGATCGGCTCCAGCTCGGGCTCTGCTCCCAGGTGGGAGATCAGGCGCTCTGCTTGGGCGCGCAGGGCCGGCTCTGACTTGGCCGAGAGGAGGAATGGGATTGGGCCGCCCACCTCAGCCCCTTCGGAGTCCTTGGAGGAGACGCCCGCGCCCGAGCCGGGGGTCCCAGTCTTACCGGTCCCGGACGCGGGCCCCTCCTCCAAGATCAAATGCGCGTTGGTGCCCGAGATGCCAAAGGAGGAGACCGCGGCCCGGCGCGGTCTCCCGTTTGGCTCCCAGGGCTCGGCCTCGCGCAGAAGCTCGACCCGCCCCGCCTCCCAGTCGACCCTGGAGGAAGGAGCATCGACGTGGAGGGTCTTTGGCAGGACCCCCTCGCGCATCGCCATCACGGTCTTGATCACCCCGGCCACCCCGGCGGCGGCCTGGGTGTGGCCGATGTTTGACTTGAGCGAGCCGAGCTTCAAAGGCTCCTCGCGCTCCTGGCCATAGGTGGCGAGCAGGGCCCCTACCTCGATCGGGTCGCCGAGGGTGGTGCCGGTGCCGTGGGCCTCCACGGCGTCTACCTCTTGGGGTTGCAATCCCGCGTTTGCAAGGGCCTGGCGGATCACCCGCTCCTGGGAGGGGCCGTTGGGGGCGGTCAGCCCGTTGGAGGCGCCGTCCTGATTGATGGCGGAGCCCTTGATCACGGCCAGGATCGGGTGGCCGTTGCGTTCGGCATCCGAGAGTCGCTCCAAGGCGAGGACGCCGACTCCCTCGGCAAAGCCGGTGCCATCCGCCCCCTCGGCGAAGGACTTGCAGCGCCCGTCAGGGGCGAGCCCGCGCTGGCGGGAGAACTCGATGAAGGTGCCGGGGCTGCCGATGATCGTCGCCCCCGCGGCCAGCGCCAGCGAACATTCCCCCGCCCGCAGCGCCTGGGCGGCGAGGTGGGTGGCGACCAGCGAGGAGGAGCAGGCGGTGTCGACGCTGATCGCCGGGCCCTCGAGGCCGAGGGCGTAGGCGACGCGACCCGAGACGACGCTGGACAGGCTGCCGGTCAGGCGGAAGCCCTCTACCTCCTGCTCTCCTGCGCGCAGGCCGGCGGTGTAGTCGATGGAGCTAACGCCGGTGAACATCCCGGTCGCGCTGCCGCGCAGCGAAGCCGGGTCGATGCCGGCGTCCTCCAACGCCTCCCAGGCGGCTTCCAGCAGCTGGCGCTGCTGGGGGTCGGTCGCAACCGCCTCGCGGGGGGAGATGCCGAAGAACTCGGCGTCGAAGTCCCCCGGGGCGGCCAGGAAGCCGCCCTCGCGACCGTAGCTGGTGCCGGGACGGTCGGGGTCGGGGTCATAGAGGCGCTCGAGGTCCCAGCCGCGATCGGTGGGGAATCCGGAGATCGCGTCGCGTCCCTCCGCCACCAGGTGCCAGAGCTCCTGCGGAGAGCTGGCCCCGCCGGGGTAGCGGCAGCTCATGCCGAGGATCGCGATCGGCTCCTCGGTAGCCCGGGCCCTGAGCGCTACCCGCTCCGGGGCGCCGCTCGCCGTGGCCTCCGCAAGCAGGTGGGCGGCCAGCGCCGCCGAGCTCGGGTAATCGAAGACGACCGTCGCTGCCAAGCGCAAGCCGGTGGCTGCTTTCAGTCGGTTGCGCAGCTCGACCGCGGCGAGCGAGTCGAAGCCCAGCTCCTTGAAGGCGCGCTCGGGATCGATCGCCTCGGCCGAGCTGTGACCGAGCACCGCGGCGACCTCGGTGCGGACCAAGTCCAAGACAAAGTCCTCGCGCTCTGCCTCGGGCAGAGTGACGAGCTTTGCGCCGAGCGAGCCGGTTGCAGTCAAGCGCCGCTGGGCCGTGGCGCCAACGAGGCCACCCAGGATCGCCGGCAGGGTGCCGGCGCCGGCTTGGGCGCGCAGGTCGGCGCGATCCAGTGGAGCCGCCAGGAGGGTCGGCGTGGCGCTGTCGAGCGCCTGGTCAAGCAGTGCCAGCCCCTGCTCCTCAGAGAGGGCGAGGATGCCCGAACGGCGCATCCGCGCCAGGTCGGCCTCACCGAGGTGGGAGGCCATCGCGCTGGCGCTCTGCCAAAAGCCCCAGGCGATCGAGGTGGCGGGAAGGCCTTCGGCGTGGCGCCGGTGAGCCAGGGCATCGAGGAAGGAGTTGGCGGCGGCGTAGTTGCCCTGGCCGGGACCGCCAACGATTCCGACGATCGAGGAGAACATGACGAAGTGAGAGAGCTCCGCCTCGGCGGTCAGCTCGTGCAGGTGCCAGGCGGCATCTGCCTTGGGGCCGAGGACGCGCTGTAGGTGATCGGGAGAGAGCGAGTCGATCGTGGCGTCGGCGAGCGCGCCCGCGGCGTGGAAGACGGCGCCGAGGGGACGGTCCTCGGGGACCGAGTCCAGCAGCGCCTCAAGCGCATTCCTGTCACCCACGTCGCAAGCGGCGATCGTGACCTCGGCGCCCTGCTCCTCCAAGACGGCGAGAAGCTCGTCGGCGCCGGGGGCGTCGGCGCCGCTGCGGCTGACCAAGAGCAACCGGCGGGCGCCGTGCTCTTTGACCAGGTGCTGGGCAAGAAGCGCGCCCAGGCCGCCGGTGCCGCCGGTGATCAGGGTGGTTGCCTCGGGGTCGATCGCTCGCGGGATCCCCAGCACTGTCTTGCCGACGTTTTGACCCTCCCTAAGTCGGCGGAAGGCGGCGCGGGCGTCCCTGAGGTCGCGGACCTCGATCGGCGAGTGACGCAGGGCGCCGTCTCCCAGCAAGCCGATCAGCTCGATGAGCATCTGCTGGATTCGCCGCGACTCGACCACCAACAGGTCGAAGGGCCGGTAGGAGACGCCGGGATGCTCGGCGGCAACTTGCTCGGCATCGCGGGGGTCGGTCTTGCCCATCTCCAGGAAGCGACCGCCGCGCGGCAACAGCTCCAGGGAGGCATCGAGGAACTCCCCGGCCAGGGAGTTGAGGACGACGTCGACACCCTCACCGTCGGTCACGGTGAGGAACTTCTCCTTGAAGTCGAGCTCGCGCGAGGAAGCGATGTGGTCCTCGGCAACACCGGCCTCGCGCAGCACCTCCCACTTGGCCGGGCTGGCGGTTGCAAAGACCTCGGCACCGAGGTGGTGGGCAAGGCCGATCGCCGCCATACCGACGCCGCCGGCGCCGGCGTGGATCAAGACCTTCTCGCCCGGCTTCAGATCGGCGAGCTCGACCAGGCTGTGGTAGGCGGTGAGAAAGACGATTGGTAGCGCCGCGGCCTGCTCAAAGCTCCACCCCTCGGGGATCGACACCAGGCGCTCGCGCTCGCTGCGGGCCAGGGTGCCAAAGGCGTTCTCGATCAGACCCATGACGCGCTCGCCGGGAACCAGGTCACTGACCTGCGAGCCGACCTCGAGGACGACCCCGGCCCCCTCGCTGCCGATCGTGCCCTCGCCGGGGTAGAGGCCGAGGGCGATCAGGACGTCGCGGAAGTTAAGACCGCCAGCGCGCACCGCAATCCGCACTTCGGTTGGGCCCAGCGGCTCGCCGGCCCGGGGGTTTGGGACTAGCTCGAGACCCTCCAGGGAGCCGCGACCTGACGAGCCAAGGCGCCAGGGCCCCTGTGGCAGAGCCAAGGAGTTGCCCCCACCGGGCATCGCCACCCGCGCCGCCAGCCCCCGGCCCTCGCGCAGGGCCAGCTGGGGCTCCTCAGTGAGGGCCAGGGCGCCGGGCAGAGCCTGCTCAGAGGCCGCAGTGCCATCTGTGTCGATCAAGGCAAAGCGGCCGGGGTGCTCGGATTGGGCGCTTCTCAGCAGGCCCCATACCGCTGCTTGGGCGGGATCGGCCGACTCGCCCTCGCCGGCGGCGATCGCCCCTTCGGTGAGGAAGGCGAGCGGGGTCTCCTCCTCCTTGCCCAGGTTCTCCTGCAGGGCGGCGAGGACCGCCTCGGTGAGGGCCAGGGCGGCCTCGGGGGGCGAGAGCGCGGCCTCGGGGCGGCAGTGAAAGAGCTCGGGTGCCTCGGCAGATCCCTCGGGCAAGGAGATCTCCTGCCAGGCGAGCTCCATCAGGCCCTGCTGCTTGGCGGCGGCGAACCGGGCAGGATCGGGGGGGCGCAGGGCGAGGGAGCCGATCTGCCCCAGCGGCGCGCCCTCCCCGTCGGCAAGGGAGATCTTGATCTCCTCCCCCTCAGCGGGGGAGATCTTGACCCGTAGCGCGGTGGGGCCCCGGCCCTGCAGCGAGACCGCCGAGAAGGCGAAGGGCAACTCGACCTGCCCGAGATCGATGACCCCGGCATGAAGGGCCGCATCGAGCAGCGCCGGGTGGATCCCAAAGCGCTCCGCCCCCGCGGCTTGCTCCTCCGCGAGCGCGACCTCGGCATAGACGTCCTCGCCCTTGCGCCAGACAGCCCCCAGGCCTTGGAAGGCCGGGCCGTAGTCGAAGCCATGCTCGGCGAGGCGGTCGTAGAGGAACTCGACCTCGATCGGCTCGGCGCCCTCGGGAGGCCAGGACCCTAGCTCCTCGGGGGCGGAGAACTCGGGTGAGAGCACACCCTCGGCGTGGCGGGTCCATTGCGCTTCCTCTTCGGTCTCGGGCCGGGAGTGGATCGAGATCTCGCGTCGGCCTTGCTCGTCGGGGCCTGCGACCGTTACCCGCAGCTGCACGGCGCCCTGCTCGGTGAGAAGGAGCGGGGCCGCCAGGGTGAGCTCCTCGAGCAGTCCGCACTGGACCTCCTCCCCCGCCCTCAGCGCCAACTCGAGGAATGCGGTCCCCGGCAGCAAGACGGTTCCGGTGACGGCGTGATCGGCGAGCCAGGGGTGGGTCCGCAGCGAGATGCGACCGCTCAGGCTGAGGCCGTCGTCCTCGGGGCTCTCGATCACGGCACCGAGCAGTGGATGATCGGCCGCAACCTGGCCCGCTGAGCCAATGCCGGCGGAGACATCGGCGCTGGCGGCCAGCCAGTAACGCTTCCTTTGGAATGGATAGGTGGGCAAGGGCACCGCCTTGGCGCCGCTGTCTTTGAAGCCGGCCGCCCAGTCGATCTCGACGCCGGCCGTATGGGCCTGGGCCAAAGACAGGGAAAAGCGCTTGAGGCCGCCGTCGTCCCTGCGCAGGGTGCCGAGCACCGCGGTCCCCTCATCGCTCCCCAAGACACCCTCGATCGTCTCCTGGGCGCCGAAGCCCAGAACGGGATGCGGGGAGACCTCGATGAAGGCGCGCTGGCCCTGCTCGATCTGGGCCCGCAGGACCGGCTCGAACAGAACCGTCTGGCGCAGGTTGCGGTACCAGTACTCGGCGTCCAACTCCTTGGTGTCCATTAGCTCGCCGGTCACCGTGGAGTGGAAGGGAATCTCGCCACTCTGGGGCGAGATCGGGGCAAAGTCCTCCAGGAGCTCGTCTTCCAGGGCATCGATCTGGGCCGAGTGGGCGGCGACGTCGATGGCGAGGCGCCGGGCGCGCACGCCGTCCTCCTCGCAGGCGACCAGGAACTCCTCGAGGGCGTCGACATCGCCGGAAATGGTCAGCGCAGTTGGGCTGTTGATCGCGGCCAGCGAGAGGCGCTCACCGAACGGCCGCAAGCGCTCAGCCAGCGCCTCGGCGGGGAGGGAGACCGAAAGCGTGCCCCCCTTGCCAGTGATTTTTTCCAGTGCCTTGCCGCGCCGGGCGACTATTCGCGCCGCGTCTTTGAGCGAAAGCCCGCCGGCGATGTGAGCGGCGACGATCTCTCCCTGGGAGTGGCCGAGGAGTACTGAGGGACGCACGCCCGCGTCCTGCCAGAGCCTTGCCAGCGAGACCATCGTCGCGAAGAGGGCGGCCTGGACGACTTCGATGCGATCAAGCCATTTGCCCCCCTCGTCGCGCAGGGCCTCTTCGAGCGAGAGGTCGAGGAATGGGGCCAGCGCCCGCTCGCACTCGCCGAAGTAACGAGCGAAAGCGGACGAGGTCTCCAGCAGCTCCAGTGCCATCCCGGCGTGCTGGGTGCCCTGGCCGGCGAAGAGGAGGACAGGCCCCTGCTTGGCTTTGGCAACGCCCCTGGTGAGAGCGGGGTCATCCCCGCCCTGGGCCAGAGCGCCGAGTGCCTCCAGTAGTTGTTGGCGATCGTCTGCAAGGGCGACGGCGCGCTGCTCAAAGAGCGACCGGGTTGTGGCAAGGGAATAAGCCAAGTCGCTGAGATCGAGATCGGGGTACTCGCCCAGGTGGGAGGCGAGGCGCTCCGCCTGGGCGCGCAGGGCCGGCTCTGACTTGGCCGAGAGGAGGAAGGGGATTGCCTCTGGGGCAAACGGCGCCTCTGCCCCCTCGGAGTCCTTGGAGGAGGCACCCGCACCCGAGCCGGGGGTCCCAGTGTCACCATGCTCGGACGCGGGCCCCTCCTCCAAGATCAGGTGGGCGTTGGTGCCCGAGATGCCGAAGGAGGAGATCCCCGCGCGACGCGGCCTCCCTCCGGGCTCCCAGGCCTGCGCCTCACGCAAGAGCTCGATCCGTCCCGCCTCCCAATCGACCTTCGAAGAGGGAGCGTCGACGTGAAGGGTCTTCGGCAGGACCCCCTCGCGCATCGCCATCACGGTCTTGATCACCCCGGCCACCCCGGCGGCGGCCTGGGTGTGGCCGATGTTGGACTTGATCGAGCCGAGCTTCAAAGGCTCCTCGCGATCTCGGCCGTAGGTGGCCAAGATCGCGCCGGCCTCGATCGGGTCACCGAGGGTGGTGCCGGTGCCGTGGGCCTCGACCGCGTCTATGTCCTGCGGCTCCAACCCGGCGTTTGCCAGGGCCTGGCGGATCACCCGCTCCTGGGAGGGGCCATTGGGGGCGGTCAGCCCGTTGGAGGCGCCGTCCTGGTTGACCGCCGAGCCCTTGATCACGGCCAGGACCGGGTGACCGTTGCGTTCTGCGTCGGAGAGGCGCTCGAGGGCCAATACGCCGACGCCCTCCGCGAAGCTGGTGCCGTCGGCCGCCTCGGCGAAAGCCTTGCAGCGCCCGTCGGGGGCGAGGCCACGCTGGCGCGAGAACTCGGTGAACATGCCGAGCGTGCCGAGGACGGTGGCGCCCCCGGCGAGGGCGAGGTCGCACTCGCCCTGGCGCAGGGCGCCGGCGGCGAGGTGCAGCGCAACCAGTGAGGAAGAGCAGGCGGTGTCGATGCTGATCGCCGGGCCCTCGAGGCCGAGGGCGTAGGCCACCCGGCCAGAGGCGATGCTTTGGAAGCTGCCGGTAATGCGGAAGCCCGCCGTCTCCTCCTCGCTTGATCGCAGACCGGCCGCGTAGTCCTGAGAGCCGATGCCAACGAAGACGCCAGAGGCAGTCGCGCGCAGCGAGAGCGGATCCAGCCCCGCATTCTCGATCGCCTCCCAGCAAATTTCCAGCAGCAGCCGCTGCTGGGGGTCCGTCGCCAGGGCCTCGCGCGGGCTGATGCTGAAGAACTCGGCATCGAAGTCGCCGGCATCGTCAAGGAAGCCGGCCTCCAAGAGCTGCTGGCTTACACCTCCGTTCTCGCCATCGGATGAGAAGAGGCGGCTGAGGTTCCAGCCGCGATCGGTGGGGAACGGCCCGATTGCGTCTCGCCCCTCAGCAAGTACCTGCCAAAGCTGCTCGGGACTGCCGACCCCGCCCGGATAGCGACAGGCCATGCCCACGATCGCGATCGGCTCCTCGGCGAAGGCCGCGCTCGCCACGATCGGCGCCTGCGATCGGCGCTCCTGTCGCAAAGCCTGCTCGCGCAGGAAGCCGGCGAGCGCCGCGGGGGTCGGATAGTCGAAGACGCAGGTTGCGGGCAACGAGACTTCCGTCACCGCACGAAGTCGATTGCGTAGCTCGACCGCGTCGAGTGACTCCAGACCGAGAGCCTCGAACGTCTTATCGACATCGACCTGTTGGGAGGAATCCTGGTCGAGCACCGCGGCGACCTCGGTGACAAGCAGCTCGAGCACGAGCCGGTCCTGGGCATCGCTTGGCAGCGTCGACAGCTCTTTCGCTAATGCGCTTTGCAGATCGTGATCGGCCTTGCCTCGCTCTCGGCCCGGATCGCCGGCCGGCGCCTCCGCCGCGGTGGAGCCGAGCCAATGGCGCTGACGCTGAAAGGGATAGGTCGGCAGCGCCACCGGCTTCGCCTCGGCGCCGGCGAAGAGGGAGTCCCAGTCCAGTCGCACCCCGGCGGCGTGGGCCCGGGCGAAAGAGATCGCGAAGCGCTCCAGTCCTCCTTCGCCGCGCCGCAGGCTGCCGAGCACGGTAGCCCTGTCGTCATCGACGCCGAGCACGGCGTCGATGGTCTCCTGCATGCCGAAGGCGAGGGCCGGGTGCGGGCCGATCTCAATAAAGGCACGCGGGGCCTCTTCGAGCAACGTCCGGATGACCGGCTCCAAGCGAACGACCTGACGTAGGTTTTTGTACCAATACCCTGCGTCCAGCTGCTTGGTGTCAAGCGGGCCGGCGGTCACCGTGGAGTGAAGCGGAATCTCCGCCGAGCGGGGGCAAAGCGGAGCGAAGGCGGCGAGGATCTCGGTTTCCAAGCTCTCGATCTGCGCCGAGTGACAGGCGTAGTCCAAGGCGATCTTCTTGGCGAAGAGGCCCTCAGAAGCGCACTCCTCCAGGAAATCCTCGAGTGGGCCGAGGTCTCCCGAGACGACGACCGAGGTGGTGCCGTTGACCGCCGCCAGGGACAGCCGTCCGGCGAACTTCTCGAGACGCTGCACTGCCGCGGCCTCAGACAGCGACACCGCCGCCATTCCACCTTTCCCGACGAGTGGCAGGCAGGTCTGGGCGTAAACGGCGCTCGCCAGTGCCGCGTCCTCGAGCGACAGAGCACCGGCGATGTGCGCGGCCGCGATCTCGCCTTGGGAGTGACCGACCACCAGGGACGGCTCGACCCCGCAGGCCTGCCAAAGCCGCGCCAGCGCGATCGACAGCATCGATATCGCCGGCTGTGCGACATCGATGCGGTCGAGCCACGGCGCCTGCCGATCGCGCAAAACGGCTCCCAAAGACCAATCCACGAATGGCTCCAGGGCCTGCTCGCACTGGTCAATGTGCCGGGCGAACACGGGCGAGGACTCGAGCAGGTCAGCCCCCATCCCGGCCCATTGGGATCCCTGGCCGGCGAAGACGAATACGGCTGGCTGCTCAGCGCGAGCGACGCCCTTGACCACTCCTCGCACGTTCCGACCCTTCGCCAACGCGCCCAGTCGCTCAAGGCACTCCTCGCGATCGCCGCCCAGGCAGACCGCCCGATGGGATAGATGAGCGCGCCGCGTCGCGAGCGAGAATCCGACCTCGGCCAGGTCGAGGTCCGGGTTCGCCTCCAGGTGCGACGCGAGGCGGTCGGCCTGAGCGCACAGCGCCTCCTCCGACTTCGCCGAAAGCGGCAGCGGCATCCAACCCTGCAGCGGAGGCGTTCGGTCGTTGCCGCTGCGGGAATCCTTTTTGGAGAGAGATTTCTTGTCCTTATTGAGTTTTTCCTTGAGCGCGGCCGGGACGTCGGTGAGGACGACGTGGCAGTTGGTCCCGCCTGGCCCAAACGAGCTCACCCCGGCAACGAGCGGACGCCCCTCGTCGGGCCAGCCGCTCAACTCGGCCTGGACCCTGAGGCCGAGATCGTCGAGCGGGATCTCCGGGCTCGCCTGCTCGAAGTCGAGACTGGCCGGAATCTGCCGGCGCTCGATCGCCAGCGCCACCTTGAGTAGGCCGGCAATCCCTGCGGCGCCCTCGAGGTGACCGAGGTTCGCCTTCACCGAGCCGACCGGCAGCGGCCCCTTGGCCTCGCCAGCCGAGCCGAAAACCGCCCCCAGGGCCGCCGCCTCGACGGCGTCCCCGATCGCCTCGCCGCTGCCGTCGAGCTCGACGTACTGGACCTCGGAGCGCTTCAGGTCGGCCCGGCGGTAGGCGCGCTTCAGGACCTTCTCCTGAGCCTTCCGGTTCGGCGCCGCGAGCGCCTCACCGGGGCCGTCATTGCTGACGGCACTGCCCCGGATCACGCAGTAGACGCGATCGCCGTCGGCGCAGGCTTTTGCCAGTGGCTTGAGCACGACCAGCCCCCCGCCCTCGCCCCTGACGCAGCCGTCGGCCCGCAAAGCAGCGACGGCGCCTTGCGGGTCGAGGTTCAGGTGGACGCCTCCGGCAAGCGCAATCTCGCTCTCCCCCCTGCGCAAGCTCTCGCAGGCGAGGTGAACGGCGAGGAGCGATGCAGCCCGCCCCGCGTCCACGGTCAGGCTCGGACCGCTCAGCCCGAGTGTGCGGGAGACACGGCTCGCGATGATGCTGCGGGGCAGGCCGGTGTCCGTGTGGGGGTCGCCCGAATCGACCCCCGAACGCTCGACCAAATTGGCGTAGTCCCCAGCGATCGCGCCAAGGAAGACGCCGACCGGATCGCCGTCGAGAGCACTCGCCGCGAGACCAGCGTCCTCGAGGGCCTCCCAGGCCAGCTCGAGCGCGAGCCGCTGCTGGGGATCCATCGCCGCGGCCTCGCCAGGCGAGAGGCCGAAGAAGGCGGCGTCGAACCCGTCGACCTGCCCCAGGAACGCGCCAAAGCGAGTCTCGGGATCGGCTTCCGCGAGACCCTCTCCAGGCTCTCGGCCCGCCAGCCGCCAGCGCTCGTCGGGAACTTCCGAGATCGCATCCTCGCCGCGCTCGAGCAGGCCCCAATAGGCAGTGACATCGGCTGCACGCGGTAGTCGGCAGGACATGCCCACCACCGCGATCAGCGAGCCCTCTCCCGAGGCCCTCGTCATTTCCACCCTCCCTGGCTAAGTGGCAAGTACAGCTAGAAACAACCTAGTACGCCAATCTGGACAAGGTCAAAAACGTGCCAGAGGGGAATCTCCTTCGAAATCCGCCGGCACCGCGATTGCGCTCAGCACGATTCCCTCGGCGACCAGCCAGGTTCCCGAGAAGGCACTCACCTCACGACCATTGAGGACAGGGCCCTGAACCAACAGCCGAGCGGCAAACGAGCGGCTCCCACGATCTATCGCGACCCGCGCGTCTTCGAAGCCCAGCCAACGTCCGGCGAGCGGGAACCAGGCCTTGTAGACGGACTCCTTGATGCTGAACAGCAGCCGGTCCCAGCTCGGAGTGGGATCTTCCCGGGCGAGCGCAGTCAGCGCCCGCCGCTCTTCAGGTAGAGCGATGTCGCCCAGCAGCCCGTCCGGCAGGGCGGCATTAACCTCAGCGTCGATCCCGATCGCGGCGAAGTCCGAGCGCCGCCCCACCGCGCTGCCACGGTAACCGTCGCAGTGGGTGATGCTGCCGACGACTCCCTCCGGCCAGAGGGGCTCTCCCCGCGGTCCCGAGAGGATCTCCCGCGGCGGGACGCCAAGCTGGGAGAGCGCATCGCGGGCGCAGGCGCGGGCGGTGCTGAACTCTCGCCTGCGTTTCTCGACCGCACCGGCGACGATCTCCACCTCGCGCTCGAAGATGCTCGCATCGAGGAGATCGGCCCGCCTTGTCGCGACCGCCACCCCAGCTGGCAGGATCCGCTCAAGCACGGGGGGTTTCGGGCAGGATCCGGCGCAGCTCGGTCCGCGCCCCGGGCCAGCGGCGGCGCTCCCTCGGGTAGCCAAGGGAGACCTCCTCAAAGCGAACGCCGTCGTGCCAGGTCGTGCGGGGAATGTGGAGATGTCCGTAGACGACCACCTGGGCCCGAAAGCGACGATGCCAGTCCGCAGTCTGGGTGGTGCCGCACCACTGGGCGAACTCGGGATGCCGAAGAACGCGCGTCGGCTCGACCAGGAGCGGAAAGTGGTTGACCAGCACCGCGGGGAGGATCGGCTCGACGTCGGCCAGCCGCCGTTCGGCCTCCTCCACCCTGGCATCGCACCAAGCCTCACGGCTCGGGTAGGGGTCCGGGTGGAGCAGGAACTCATCTACGCAGACGACGCCGGCCTTATGGGCTCGCTGCAGCGACTCCTCCTTGGTCGAGCCGACGTTGCTGCCAAACGTGTAGTCGTAGAGGAGAAAGAGCGGCACCACCCGGGCCGGCCCGCCGATGCCGTCCCAGATCGGGTAGGGGTCCTCGGGAGTGATCACACCCAGTCCTCGGCAGAGCTCGACGAGGTGCTCGTAGCGCTGCTGACCGCGCAGGGGTGTCGAGTCGCCGCGCTGGGTCAGCAGCTCGTGGTTTCCCGGCACCCAGATGACCTTGGCGAACCGCTCCTTCAGGACCCCCAGCGCCCACCTCACGTCCCGTGGCTGGTCCGCCACATCGCCACAGACGATCAGCCAATCCGCCTCGGACTCCGGCTCCAGCCGGGAGACGATCTCGCGGTTCTCGGCGTGCTCGACGTGCAGGTCGCCGACCGCCAGCAGCGCCCCATCGCTCAACGGTGTCAGTCCGCGGACTCGCCAAGCTCGTGACCGCAGTGCGGACAAACCTGGTTCGGCGAGCCAGACCGCGCTTCCGCGGTCGATGATTCGAGTGCCTTTGCCTCGGCGCCACGGGTTCTGCGCAGCTCTGTTCTCAGGTCCGCCACGGAAAGTCGCTGATCCTGTGCGTGCTCCAGCCAGCGCCTTTGCTCGTCGGGCTCCAACGGAGCGAGGAGAACATGGTGACTCCAGGTCAGCTTGTCACTACGTAGTGACAAATCGAACTGGGCAGAGACCCAGGCCATATTTCGAAGGCTGGCGACGTCATAGCCCGTCACCCTCGCCGCCTCGGCGTACTTCTCTCCCCAGCGGGCCGTGCCGTAGCGGATCCAGTCGCCGATCCACCACTGGCTGCAGCGTCCTATCGCCCCCAAGCGCCGGCCCGCCGAGAGCCACTCCGCCTGATCGAGGCCCGACGGTGGCACCCAGGCAACCTTCGAGACCCCAGAGGCCGGCCGCTGCCCGGCCGTGCGCGGCCCGAGCTTGTTCGCGACCCTATCCCCCGCGGAAACGGGTGCCGGAACCGCAATCGCTTGAACGACCTCTGGGGACCGTGACATAACCCTTGCCTCGCCGCGTTTGCTGACATGGCGCGGTGCGCTCGCGGCCCAGTGCACCATCGCCTCCCGTTACATGAATATGTGTACAGAAAGGGTCAAGAGCTCGCTACACCAATATGGTGCGCGAGGGACTCCCGGGGCGCCAAAGTGTCCCACCGGTGGCCCTGGCGGCAGGGCATCTACCCACTTCCGACCGCCGGCAGGCTCGGCCGCGCGGCGTCGACGTCGAGTTCCTCCAGCACCAGGGCAACCTCTAGCTCGGCATGGCATGCGTGCAGGAGACGGCCAAGGGCCTCCTCGACTTTGCGCAGGCGCCGCTGCACCGTGTGCCGATCCACTTCTAGGACTGCGGCCGCGGTTGCCGCGTTGAACCCAGCGTCGAAATAGGCCCGCAGCGTCTCGCGCAGGCCGAGGCCCGTGTCCCCGTGTTCATCGAGCGGAGCGAGATAGGTCTCGCGCAGTGACTTGGCCAGCAGCTCATCGCGCAGGACCGCGGCGAGCAGCACCACGTCGCTGGCCTGAATGAAGGGCTGCGGCCGGCGCAGCATCACCTGTTGGGCCGCCCTCGCCTCGTAGTGAGTGAGGCGCCAGCCCTCGAGCCCGAAGCGCGGCTCGCCGACGGCCAGGGTTACGTCCCCCAGCGCACCGGTGGCCAGGTAGCGCTCGACCTCGATCACGGCAAGCCGCTCGCGGCCGCCGAGCCAGCCCCAGGCGCTGTCACCGCCTTGGGGGACCACGAGCAGCTGGCGATTGAGGCCGGCGGAAAGGGTTCGGGCGGCAACGTCGGGTCGCGAGCCGGTGATGACCAGGCCCAGGTGCCAGACGTCGAGTTCGTAGTCGAGCCTGGCAGCGTCGACGGGCGAATCGGCGGCAAGCAGGCGCTGCACCCGTTCGGCGATGCGCTGGGCCGGCGAGCGCCGGACCCGCTCCAGCTCGTCCATGTACTCGGTCGCGACCGCGGCCATCATCCGATCGACGTGCGGGCCGACCGCTCGCACGAGGGGACGCATCGCCTCGTTGGGCAGCTGGGCCGCCTCGTCGACGACGAACTCGCCTACGAGCCGATCGCCCGCCGCGTAGCGCCTCAGCACCGCGTCCAGTCTGACGCCGGTGCGGGCCGCGCGGCGCGCCTGCACCATCGCCGCCTCCGGGATCGGGCCTTCCCAATCCTCGCCCCCCTCGATGCCCAGCAACGCGTAGTCGATCGCCTCGGCGACCGTGGCGCGCAGGTAGGCGCGGTACTCGGGATCGTCCCTTTCGACCGGATCCGCCATCTGGCGAACGTGGTTGTAGACCGTGTCTTCGATCTCCGCGGAACGCGCCCGCAATCGAGCTACGAGCTCAGCCCGGATATCGTGCCCTGCTTCCAAACCGCATTGCCCCCTCTCCGCGATACACAAGCTAGTACGCCATCTTGACCGCTGTCAACTCACCGCCCACCGCCGGCCGTCATCTAGGGTCCGTGGAATGAGCGTCATCGACGAGCTGATCGCCCAGAACGAGGAGTTCGCCGGCTCCCTGCCCGAGCATCACTTCGACGTGCGCCCGAGCCGCGAGCTGGCGATCGTCACCTGCATGGATTCCCGCCTCGACGTCTTCGCCGCGCTCGGCCTCGGCAACGGCGAGGCGCACGTGCTGCGCAACGCCGGCGGCGTGATCACCGACGACGTGATCCGCTCGCTGGCGATCTCACAGCGCCTGCTCGGCACCCGCGAGGTGATGCTGATCCACCACAGCGACTGCGGCATGCAGAAGATCAGCGACGACGGCTTCCGTGCCGAGCTGCAGGAAGAGACGGGCGTCTCCCCCTCCTTCGCGATCGAGTCGTTCAAAGACCTCGACGCCGATGTCCGCCAGTCGATCCTGCGCGTGCGGCGCTCCGCCTTCCTCCCCCACCGCGACGCGGTGCGCGGCTTCGTCTACGACGTCGACAGCCACCGCCTGCGCGAGGTCCCCGCCCCGGGGACGGGGACCTAAGCGCCCGCTAGTTCGCCCTCATTCGGAGAGCTTGTAGGCGACGATTTTCGCCTTCTGGCCTTCCGCCGAGGCCACACCGGCCGGGGCGATCAGCATGTCGCCGGCGGCGGTGACGCCGCTGTTGGTGCCGGCCGGCAGTTTTTCCCGCCAGATAACACTGCCGGTCTTTGCGTCAAAGGCGCTGATCGTGCCGTCGTAGGTGGTGGCGAAGACGAGGTCGTTGACCACCGTCACGTAGCCGAAGGCGGGCGTGGCCATTTCTTCCTTCCACTTGACCTTGCCGGTGGCGAGGTCAATCGCGACCAGTTCGCCGTTGCCGGGGCCGCCTTCTGACTTTTCTTCCTGGCCGCTGAGGGTCAGCGAGGAATTGACGACCGGGACGAAGACGGTCTTGCCGTCGGTCGCCATCGGCGCGATCACGCCGCCGAGCGAGCCGGGCAGGATCGTCACCGGCAGCTTCGGCGTTTTGCCTTCCATCGCTTCCTTGCCGATGTCGTCGTGGCCGTTGTGGATCCCGACCGGGCGCTTCCAAAGCAGCTTGCCGGTCTTGCGATCGAGGGCGATGACGATGCCGGACTTGCCGGCGCCGACGACCATGTCCTTGCCGCCCGCCTTGACCAGGATCGGCGGGTCGTTGAGATCCCAGTCGTTGACATCGTGCGGGGTCAACTGGAAGTACCACTTCATCTTCCCCGTCTTGGCGTCGAGCTTGACGATCGAGTCGGTGTAGAGGTTGGGGCCGGGGCGACTGGAGCCCCAGGGGAACTGTTCGGTGCCCGGCAGCGGGCCGGGGTTGCCGACCGCGGCGTACATCGAGCCTTCTTCGTCAAATGCCGGTGGATACCAGAGCCCACCACCCGAGTTGACCTTTTTTGCCGCCGCGCTTTTCGCCCAGAGGTCGTCCGGCACGGTTTTGAAGCTCCAGACTTTTTTGCCGGTTTTGGCGTCGAGCGCCCAGAGGATCCCGCCCGCTCCGCCGCCGTAGAATTCTTCGACGTTGACCGGCACGGTCGAGACGTAGACGAGTCCGTTGTGCAGGCCCGGCGCCATGTCGATTCCCTCGTGTTCGTTGCGGGTGAGTTTGGTCGACCAGACCTCGTTGCCGGTTTTCTGGTCGAGCGCGAAGGCTTCGGTCGGCGTCACCCCGTAGACGAACCCGTTTTCGACGACGACCCCGTTGGGCCCGTGGTCGGGCTGTTCGAAGCTGGCCGTCCAGAGGACTTTGCCGGTTTCGACTTCGATCGCCTGCACGTTGGAGACCAGGTCCTGCGAGTACATCACGCCCTTGCTGATGATCGGCGCCGAGGCGTAGCTGCCAAAGGCGCTGACCCCGTTGAGCGGCAGTTCCCAGGCGACCTGCAGGTTGGCGACGTTGCCGCTGTTGATCGGGCCGCGCTCGGAGCGCGTGTTGGATAGGTCCCCGTTGGGATAGCCAGAGCCGGTGAAGCTGACTTCTTCGCCACCGCTCGATGAGGAGCCGCAGCCGGCCAGCACCACGGCGGCCACGATCACGATCGCCAGCACCACAGCCGCCGCGCGTGCGGCACCAGAAACCCCGCTCAACTGCTCCATTGCACCCCTACCTCCGTCGTCGTCGCCGCGACCTTATGCGACCGGTTTATAGCTGTCAAGTAATTCGGTATTTGCGATCATAAGCGGCTGCAGGACCCGATTGGAGAGCAGGCCGAGGGCGCCGAGGTTGGCGAAGCCGGGGCCCTGGCTGAGCCCGGCCAGGCCGGGAATGTGGATCCAGGGCCGCATCCCCTTCAGCTCTAGATTGCGACCGATCGGCACTTCACTGCCGGCGGGCTGGTCCCAGATCTGGCCGCAGCTGCGCTCGATCTGCTCGCGCACCGTCGCCGGGAAGAGGGTGCGCAGCTGCGCCAGCAGGTCGAAGCCGGTGCAGTTGGCGACGAAATCGTGCTCCCTGCTGCCGGCGCCTTCGGGCGCCTCGAACTCGAGCCGCACCCCCTCTCCCCTGGCGGCGGCACCGACATCGGTAACGCGGCCGGTGACGAAGCGGCAGCGCTCGTCGTAGGCGATCGCTGCCAGGCTGGGCGGGTCGAAGACGCCGCGGTCGGAGTGCTTGACGAAGTCTCGCCTGGTCTGCTGGTCGAGCGACTCCCATTCGACCGTGTCGGGGTTGGAGAAGACGCGGTTCTCGAGGAAGCTCTCGCCGCGGCTCATCGGCAGCATCGGCGTGTAGATCGTGTAGCGGCACTCGGGGCGCATGCCGCGCAGGAACATCGTCGCGCTGAGCGCGCTCTCCCCACCCCCGACGATCGCCACGTCGCACTGGGCGCCGGCGGGAATGCGGGCGAACTCCTCGCGGCGGCTGTCGCAGTGGAAGACCCGGTCGGCGACCGCCGGCTCGTGCGGGAAGGCGCGGTGGATGCCGGGACCGGTCAGGACCAGGGCGCCGCCGGCGTGCACCTCCCTGCCCGCGGCCGTCTCCGCCTCGACCAGCCAGCGCTCGCCCTCCTCATCGAGAGTCACCTGCGTTACCCGGGCGGCCAGGTGCTCAACTCCCTCATTTGCCCGCGAGAGCACCCAGGTCAGGTACTCGCCGTAGTCGCGGTGGCGCACCTGGGGCGAGCCGGCGTCGACCCAGCGCGCGTAGCGGCGGGTGCTGATCATGTGCTGCTGCCAGGTGAACTGGGCCAGCGCCGCGTCGATCGCCTCGCCGGCCTCGCCGAACTCGATGTGGCTCTGGTAGGGGAAGCCGATGTCCTTGATCGGGGTCACCGCCAGCGGCTCCTCGCCGGAGGTCATGCCGTTGCGCCCCTTCCAGGAGGCGGCAACCTCGGTGCCCTCGATCACCAGCAACGAGATCCGGGCGAGGCCGAGGCTGTTGGCGATGTGGACCTTGGTCGCGATCCCCGCGGCCTTGGCGCCGGCGCCGACGACTATGAGGTCATACGCATCAGGTCCCCCACCCGGTGCAACGTTTTGTGGTTCTCCCAGAGCCATAACGCGTTACACCGGAACGGGGGAAAGGGGTTTGGCGACGACGAGGCCATGCTGGGCGGGGCTGAAGGCGATCGCTCCCCGCGTCACCCGCTCGCCGCGCGACTCGACCGGTTTCAGCTCGACCTCCTCGAGCACGGTGCGCAGGACGCGCTTCATCTCCTGTTCGGCGTAGCTAGCGGCGAGGCAGCGGCGGGCGCCGCCGCCGAAGGGGATCCAGGTCGGCACCGCGGCGCGCTGGGTGAGGAAGCGCTCGGGGATGAACTCGCCCGGGTTCTCATAGACGTCGGCGCGGTGGTGGATCAGGTAGACGCAAGGGGCGATCAGGGTTTCGGCCGGGAGGTCGTAGCCTCCCAGGGTCGCCGGCTTGAGCAGACGCCGGACGACGACCGAGACCGGCGGGCGCAGGCGCAGGGTCTCCTTGATCACCGCGTCGAGGTAGGCCTCGCCCTCGCCGGCCAGCAGCTCGGATTGCAGTCGGGCCAGCTTCTCAGGGTGGCGCAGGAGGCGCTCGAAGACCCAGGCCAGCGAGCTCGAGGTGGGGCCGTCGGTGAGCAGGGTCAGCAGTTCGTCGCGCAGCTCTTTCTCGCTCAGCGGCGAGCCATCCTCGGTGCGCGCCTCGACCAGGATCGAGACGGCATCCTTGCGGCCGTCCTCCCCTTCAGTGCGGCGGCGCTCGGCCTCGGCCAGCACCTCCGCTTCGACCGGCGCCATCGCCTCGCGCCAGCCGGGACTTTCTTCGAGCCACTGCGGACCGCGCTCGGCGAGCTCACGCAGGCGCTCTTCATCGTTGACCGCCGCGGTCAGCTTGGTGAGCAGGTCCCGCAGCCGGTCCAGCCGGCCCTCGTCATCGCCGAAGACCGCCCGCATCACCACCTCCTGGGTCAGCGCCTGCATTCGCGGCCAGAGCGCGAACGGCTCGCCGACCGGCCAGGCCCGCACTTCGCGCCGTGCCAGCGCAGTCATCATCTCGGCGTCCTCGCGCATCCGCTCGCCGTGGAAGCGCGGCAGCATCAGCTTGCGGCGGGCCATGTGCTCGGGCTCCTCGCTCAGCATCACCGAGTGGGCACCAAGCACCGGGCGCAGTGCCAGGTTCGGCACGCCGACGCCGAGGTCATTCGTGTCGGTCGAGAAGACCCGTTTGACGTCCTCGGGGTCGGAGAGCAGAACCCAGGTGCCGAGATGGCGCAGGCGCAGGGTGAAGGTGTCGCCGTAGCGCTCCCTGCACTCCTCGAGGAAGGGCAGCGGCTCGCTCGACCAGCGCGCCGACTGCTCCTCGGCCGATAGCGACGGCCCGGGCGGAAGCCCGGCGCTCATTGCTCCTGCCCCTCGCTCGCGACCGCCCCCTCCATCAGCTCGTCCTCGAGCTTGCAGGTGGCGCCGATCAGCAACTCGAAGAGCGCCGCGGTGAAGTCTTCGGGCAGGTTGACCGCGGCGCCGCGGGCGAGGTAGCGGGCGCGCACCTCGGCGACCCGCTCGGGCTGCATCATCGGGATCCCGTGCTCACTCTTATAGGCAGCGACTTCGCGACAGATCTCAAAGCGCTCGCCGAGCAGCCGCGCGATCTCCTCATCGATCGGATCGAGCCGCCGGCGAAACCCGCTGAGCCCGTTCTCACTCATGCCGCCTCCGTTCCGGTGCGCTTTATGCGGTCATGAGCCACAAAAGGCGCACCGGAACCGGCTAGGAGGCCGGTGGCGAACGCCTCACTGCAGGCGGCGAGCTGGTCGAGGGCGTAGCCGCCCTCTTGGATCACGCAGACGGGCTTGCCGCAGGCGGCGAGCAGGCGGCCGATCTCGGTGAAGATCGCCGGTTCGAAGGCCCAGGAGCCGTGCGGGTCACCGGCAACGATGTCGTAACCGAGCGAGACGACGAGGGCCTCTGAGGCGGCGGCGAGCTCGTCCACCGATTTAGCGACGACGCCGAGGTAGTCCTCGGCATCGGGGGCGACGTGGAATTCGATCGACACCTCCCGGTCGCTGGCCGGTTCGACCGTGCCCCCGGCGACGTTGGTAACCGGCGAGGCGTGCAGCGAGTGCAGGCTCGCGTCCCCCATCGTCGCCACAATCGCCGCCGTGCCGTTGGGGTAATGCAGGTCGACGTCGAGGATGCCGACCGGACTCATCCCGGCGTGGCGCAGCACCTGCACCGCCGCAGCCGCGGTGTTGAGGTAGCAGTAGCCGGCGAACCAGGCCGGGCCGGCGTGGTGGCCGGGCGGGCGACAGAGCGCGTAGGTGAAGCGAGCGCCTTCGGTCAGTCGCTCGGCCGCGGTCATCGCCGTGCGCACCCCCTCGCGGGCGGCGTCGACCAGGCCCGCGCTGACGGGAATGTCGGGCGGCAGGCCGGGCGGGGTCAGCTCGGGGATCACCACCGGCTCGGTGGAGACCTCGGCCAGCGCCTCGAGGTAGCCCGGATCGTGCAGGACGCTGAGGGTCTGCTCGACGTCTTCGCTGTCAGTGTCGGCGGCAGCGGCGCGAACGCCTGCATGGCGCAGCAGGCCACGGCGCAGCTCCGCCATGCGGCGGTTGTCGTCAACGCCGGGCAGGATCCGCCCGCCTTCGAGGATCCAGTGGGCGCCATCGTCTTCACCGGCAGCGCTCGTTCGCTGCTCGACCAGGAGAAGCTCAGCCATTCGACGGCCCATCCGGCTTTGACCCACCTAGAGGTGGGGGAATCTCCGAAGCGCGTTCCATCAAAGCTTCCTGCGCATGCGCGGTCCCAGGTGCTCGAAGCCGTTGACGCGGTAGAAGGCGGTGGTCGCGTCGATGCGCTCGAAGTCCTCGCGCGGCAGGCCGACTTCGATCCGCTTGGCGCCCTCCCGGCGAGCGATCTCGCAGTAGGCCTCGACCAGCTCGTGGCCAACCGCGTGGCTGCGCCACTCTGGGTGCACCCAGAGGTCCTGGATCGTGCCGTAGCGACCGGGAACGTGGATCGCGTGCTGCCAGCTGGCGGCGAGAACCCCCACAATGCCGTTCTCGCCCCCTGCCTCCGCCACCAGCAGGGCACCCATCCCCCTGTCCCTGACCAGTTCGGCGCTCGCCGCCTCGAGCTCCTCCAGCGGCGGCCCCCCACCGCTGAGCTCGACCAACAGCTCGCCAATCCCCGCGGCCGCGGCAGGAACATCCACCTCGGTCGCCTCCCGCACCTCAACCCCTGGCTGACTTTGTCGTTTGGGGTGATATTGCCCCCGAAATGACGAAGTCAGCGGCGGCTCGGCGCTTGCCTCCATCACGCAGCCCCTGCTCGGGCCCGGGCCGGCTCTAGCTCGACGCTCCAGGAGTCGGGCGAGTCGCTGCCGGTGACGGTGCGGGCGATCGCCGCCATCGGCGCCCTCGCCTTGAGCAGGATCTCGTCGAACTCGTCGACCGGGTCGGACTGCATCACGATCGCGCCGCCGGCGCCGATCGTTGTCCGCCCCTCGCGCATCACGATCGTGCGGATGACGATGCTCAGGTCCATCACGCCGTCGAGACCGAAGTAGCCGATCGCGCCCGAGTAGACGCCCCGCGCCTCGTCCTCGAGGTCGTCGATGATCTCCATCGTGCGCAGCTTCGGCGCGCCGGTCATCGAGCCGCCGGGGAAGCAGGCCCGGGTCAGCTCGGCGGCGGAGCGGTCGAGCGGCAGCCGGCCCTCAACCGTTGAGATCAGCTGGTGCACGGTGGCGTAGTCCTCGACCACCATCAGCTCGGGGACGGCGACGCTGCCGACCTCGCAGACGATGCCGAGGTCGTTGCGCAGCAGGTCGACGATCATCAGGTGCTCGGCGTAGGTCTTTTCGTCGCTGGTCAGCTCGGCTTTCAGCGCCGCGTCCTCGATCGGGTCAGCGGCGCGCCTCGTCGTGCCCTTGATCGGCCGCGCCTCGACCCGGCGCTCGCGGTCGACCGAGAGGAAGCGCTCCGGCGAGGAGCTGACCACGGCGACGTCGCCGAGCTTGAGGAAGGCGGCGAAGGGCGCCGAGTTGCCGCGGCGCAGGTTGCGGTAGAGGTCGAACGGGTCGGCTTCG
Organism: Solirubrobacterales bacterium; assembly: GCA_035554595.1. Classification (GTDB taxonomy): domain Bacteria; phylum Actinomycetota; class Thermoleophilia; order Solirubrobacterales; family 70-9; genus VRUE01. Next base: position 6,009 of record DATMIH010000138.1, on the reverse strand, counting down.
GCGCTGGTCGAGATCTGGTCGGTAAGGCAGACCTCGTAAGACTCGCCGGCGGCCATTTCGGCCTGCGAGCGCTCGATGTCGGCGAGGTACTGGCGGCGGCCGCGGCCGCAGTCGAAGCTGACGTGGGTGTCGCTGGGCTCGCCGAAGGCAGGATCGGCGGCGCTGGGAGCGGCGGGCGGGTTGGCGATCAGGTCGCGGACGACCGCCTCGGCCCGGCCGAGCCAGCGCTCGGCGCCGGCGTCCTCGCCGGCCTGCTCGATCTCCTCGTCGGCGCAGACCGCCAGCACGTGGGTACGCCCGTGGACGTGGTCGACGGCGACGACCCGGTTGGCCAGCATCATCACCGCGTCGGGGACGTCGGATTTGTGCGCGTTGGTGGCGCCGCAGTCGGCCTTGAGCTCGTAGCCGAGGTAACCGACGAAGCCGCCGAGCAGGTTCGGCGCCGCATCGCTCGGCCGCTTGATCGCGCGCTCGGTGACTTCGCGGTCGAGCACGTCGAAGATCGAGCCGGGCTCAGACGTGGTGGCCTCGGCCCGGTGCGCCCGCACGCTGCCCTCCTCGACCTCGTAGGTGAGCACGCAGCGATCGCGCCCGGCGCTGGTACCGAGGTAGGAGCACTGCGCCAGCCGGGTCGGGGCGTCGGCGCTATCGAGCCAGAAGGCGTACTCCTCGGCGGCAAAGAGGCGTTCGAAAAGCGCCTCGGTGGAGGCCTCGCCGGGGATCGAGCGCAGGAGCAGGCGGGTGTCGGAGGAAGCTGGCCTGCTTGTCGGCTGGGTATTGCGCGGACGGGCGCCGTCGGGCCGCTTCGTCGCCCGCACCGGCGTCTCTTTGCGCTCACGGGCGAGCTTGAAGAAGTTCTCGACCAGCCTGGCGCCGTGGTCGGTGGCGATCGACTCGGGGTGAAACTGCACACCCCACATCGGCCGTTTGCGGTGTTCGATCCCCATCACCACGCCGTCGTCGGCCCAGGCACAGACGTTGCCGTCGGGGCCCATGCCGGTGATCGCCAGCGAGTGGTAGCGGACGACCGGGAAGCCCTGCGGGATGCCGTCGAAGAGGCCGTCGCCTTCGTGGAAGATCTTGCTGAGGCGACCGTGCATCGCCTCCGGCGCGCTGCTCACCTGCCCGTCGAGCATTTTGCCCAGGCCCTGGTGGCCGAGGCAGATGCCAAGCACCGGGATCTCGCTGAAGCGGAGGATGTCGTCGCAGACGCAGAAGTCGTGCCAGCGCCCCGGCGTCCCCGGACCCGGCGAGAGCACGATCGCGTCGAAGTCCCAGCGCTCCAACGCCCGCCAGGAGACGGCGTCGTTGTCGACCACGATCGGCTCCTCGCCGGAGACGCCGGCCAGCAGGTGGAAGACGTTGTAGGTGTAGGAGTCGTGGTTGTCGACCAGCAGCGTCCTCATTTCACACCTCGTTCGCGTCCCGCTCGACGCGGACTCGAATGACCGGCGATCACCGTGTCGATCGGGCCGCTCACCGGACTGTCTCCAGTCCGAGGCCGCGTGCCCCTTGCGCCAGCGCCGCCTGGATCGCCTCCTGCACGTGCGGCTCACGGTCCTCCTCGACGTACCAGCGCGAGAGGTGGGCGACGTATTTGGCCAGCGGGCTGACGTCGAGCCGCTCGACCGCCTGCTGCAGGTGGCGCCGGTACATCTCTGACTGCACGACGGCGAAGCGGTAGTCGGGGTCCTGGGCCGGCTCGGCCGTTGCGGTGCCGGAGCCGTTGCCGTTGTGGGCGCGGGCGCGGGCCAGGTCCCAGCCGAGGCTCTGCTCCTCGCGCAGCAGCTTCTCCGGTTCGAAGTCGAGCGGTTTGGTGTTGGTGTGCATGAGGAAGTAGCCGAGCGCCACCTGGGGCACGATCGCTTCCGCGGCCGGGTGGCGCTCGCGCACCCCGGCGCGCCCCTCCTCGAGCTCCATCGCCGCGTCGATCCACTCGGCCAGCTCGTCGATCAGCAGCGCGTTCTTCTTGCTCGAGGAGACCGACTCGCTCTGTTTGGAGACCATCCCGTGGAAGACGTCGTGGGCGGGGTGATTGATGTCCGCCCCAGCCCCCTTGGCCATCATCTCGTCCATCAGCTGGCGCCGGCAGGTGACGTGGGCGACCCACTCGAGGCCGCAGACCTGGATCGAGGTCGTGTCCTCGAGGCCCGGCGCCGCCATCCAGTAGGCGAGCGCCCGCATGTGCTGGGTCGGCAGGCCGTCGGCGCGCAGCAGCGGCATTTCCTCCAGCTCCTCGCGATCAGTGAGGTAGATGACCGCGCCGTCGGGGCGGCGCTGCAGCATCCCGTGCTCGAGCCCGAGGTTGGAGAGCTCGGCGACCTCGGGCAGGAAGTCGGACTCGAAGAAGACGCGGTCAAAGGAGATGCCGAGCCGGGCCAGGGTCTTGCGCTGGCCGGAGATCACCCAGGCCCGCGTCTTTGACCAGAGCTCGATCGCGTCCTGGTCGCCGTCGAGCACCCGCTGCAGCAGGTCGTCGGCGCTGTCGTGGTGGACGTCGACCTCGCGGCTGAGCGAGGTCGCCGGGTTGTCGTCGCGACCGGTCAGCGAGGGTCCGGTCTTGACGTAGTCGGCGTAACAGGCGCCGACGAAGTGGTCGCTCTTCTCGCCGCCACCGGGGGAAGACTGGGCGTGGCGACCGCTCGCCACGACCCCCGCCATCGCCTCTCCCATGCTGCGACCGACGTCGCAGATGATGCTGCGCCGCTCGACCTTGCCGCCGGCCTCGCTCAGCGCCGAGCCGAGCGCGTTGCCGAGCGCCAGGTTGCGCAGGTGGCCGATGTGCAGCGCCTTGGTCGAGTTGGCGTCCCAGAAGTTGAGCGCGAAGCGGCGCCCGGCGGCGAGGTCGGTGTGCGACGGCGCCTCGCCGGAGGTGAGGGCGGCGCCGGTCGTCTCGATCCAATCGCTCGCGAGGCGCGCCTGCACCTGCCTGCCGCTGCGGTCGATGCTCTCGATCCAGGGCTCAGCCTCGACCCGTTCCAGGGCCGCGATCGCGTCGGCGTCCTCCTGCCAGCCCTTAACCCGCGGCACCAGCATCAGGTCGAAGTCGTCCTGTGGTTGGTAGGGAGCGCGCGCCGCCCAGAGGGGGCGCTCCTGCTCGCCGCCAGTTGAGATCTCGTCTAGTTGGTCAAAGAGATTGTTCGCCATAGCCGGTCACCGGTTTCGTTTGGGATCCGATGCACCAGCCGGGGCTCGAACCCGGATCTCCGGCTTTTAAGGCCGGCCCTTTGACCGATTAAGGCACTGGTGCGCTATGGGTGGGGCTTCTCCCTTTGAAGCGCCCTGAGGTCCCTCTCCCGGGGTCCCTCGCAATCTCTTGATCGCTCCAGAATTCTCGGGCATCCTAGCACTCCAGCTGTACCAAAGCACGGAAGATGGCGGATCTTTTTAGAGCATGACGGTTTTCCAGGGGCATTCCTCCTTATCCTCGAGCAGGGCGTTGGGAGGCAGGGTGGGACATAGAGAACTTCCTCTAAGCGCTGTGATCGCTGGAACGAGCCGGATAGAGGGAGTCATTGCCCGATCAGCCAAGCGAACAACCAAACGTTGCCTACAACTGGCACCCCGCTGTTCACGCCGAGCATTTCGATGAGGCGCTGTACTACATCTTGATTCGGCTTCACGAGCCGCTCCATCGACCCGTTGCGCAACAAGTTCGGGATCTGCTCGATTTGGCGGACATCAAGTACGCCTGCGCCTATCCACTCTTTGGCTGGGCAGATGCCTTGCTGCGCGTTTGGCTAACCCCACACTCTTATGAACGGCTTGTCGACATTCTCGACGACGAAACAAAACACAACGTGGAGAAATACAAGGGCTTCGCCGCCACGCAGATCAGTTACCTATGGCACGCGAAGGGCGAGAACATGCTGCGCTCGAGCAAGGAGATTCAGACCGGCATCGCGGCTAACACCGCGGATATCGAGAAGGTCGCGAGCGATCCTGAATGCATCGATTGCGACGAGTGGCGACGGCTTAAGGACGCCGAACTGCTATTCCTCCGCCCCCCCATGCCCGAGGGAGGCGTCAAGTTCTACACGTGCCTGACGCGCACGTCTGAGTCGCTTCCCCAAGAGCACGAGCTAGAGGCGATCAAGCTCGCCATGGACTCCACACCGGCGGGGGGCAGCGGCGTGCCGATGAGCGAGCGCGCAAGCCTCTACTGTGGCGAGGGCCCACTGACCACCTACATGGTCCGATGTGTCGCCGACAGCTTCGACGACATCCTCGCTTTGGCTGAATCGTTCGATATCCACCTCAAAACGACGACCTTGCGTCCTGAAACCCTGCTGGTTGCAAACCCAGGTGCCGTTTACGAGTCAGACTTCGTCAACGATCCGCTCCATCTCAGCCATAGCGACACCAATACGGCCCGTAGGCTTGACTTCCCTCCGAAGGTCCTAGCGACACTGAGAACGCAAGATCGCCCTCAGCTCAATGACCTGGTTGTGGAGGCTTGTGAAATGACGAAGGACGACCCATCCCAGCGCGAACTCGTCCTCGAAATCCTCCGTACCTCTGCCTTAGACGACCGCAAGGGTTTTCCCGCCTCGCTTTCGTTCCTTCTCGAATTTGAGCCTAAGTTCACCGAGTTCCTGAAGCGCGAGTTGGGAAAACGGTTCGGCCCAGATTGGTTGGACCGGATTCGCGAAATATGCGAGGAGAGCGAGGGATGGCACGATCATGCCCAAGGGGAGATGAGCGTAAAACTGCCAGAATGGACCCTCGGAACTTGGGCCACCACCGCAGCCGCCATGGCAAGCCTTGACAACGAGTTCCGCGGTCGTCTCGACACTATTCTTGGTCCAGGCTGGGACAAAGAACTTCAATCGTTCAAAGATCTTCGGAATGACCTCTCCCACGGTCGGGTACACGTCTTACAGCGATACGACGTCTACGAACTGCCAATGACCGAATTCCTGCGACGCGCAATGAAGGCGGCGGTATTCGCCAAAAAGACGCGCAAATGAGCCGCTTAACCGAAAGGACCCCGTCCGCATGTTAGAAACCCGTCCCGTGAGCCGCGTGGACGAACTCCCCCCGTTGGACTCGGATGCCCTCGCGTTCGACATCGCTCGAGAGACCCGCCGAACCGTCGTCGACCTGATTCGCAAAGAGAAACCGACCACAATCCTGGGAGTGCTCCTCGCCCACCAAACGGAGGGCGTGACTATCGAGGTGATCGCCAGGAATCTGCAAAATTCAATCGGTCTGATCAACTGGAACCTGAAAAAGCTCGAAATGGAAGACCTCTGCGTCCGCGTCAAAATTGAGGGCGACGTTAGGTTCCTCCCGACCGCTGCCTACACCGAGCGCAACGAATAGCTCAGATCTCTGAGGAAGGCTGTCAGCTCGCCGGTCAGCCGCTGCGGCCTGAGCCGCCACTCGAAGATCGAGCTGGCGACGACGAGCCGGCCGTTCTCGAGCTCCTCGGCGAGCATGCCCGAGTCGCTGAACGGGTGGACCGGGTCGCGCGTGTGGCCGACGATCAGGGCCGGCTGCTTGATCTCGAGGCGCTGTTCGCGGTGTGGCGCGGTCTCCCCGAGCAGCAGGCCCTCGAGCACCGCGCCGGAGGGCCCGGGGCGCTGGCGCACCCAGTCGAGACCAATGTCGACCAGGTAATTGGTGCGTGGGATCAGCGAGGCGACGCGAGAGGTGAGCTCGAAGGCGGGCCGCGCCGCCCGCAGCCCGAGCAGGACCGGGGTGAAGGCGCCGGCGACCGCCGGCAGGGCGTTGTCGAGGACCGGCATCTCGATGAACAGCGCCCGCGCCCGCTCCGGGTCGCGGGTCGCCAGCTCGAGCGCGACGTTGGCGCCGAGCGAGGTGCCGCCGACCACGGCCGAGGCGAGCTCGAGGTGATCGAGCAGGGCCGCGACCTGGCGGGCGAAGAGCGGCATCGAGTAGAGGCGCGGGTCCTCGGGGCGGTCCGAGCGCCCGTGGCCGAGCAGGTCGGCACAGACCACCCGGTTGCCGCGCCTCGCGAGCGCCGGCCCCAGCCCCTCGTACATG
>DATMIH010000137.1:0-12163 GCA_035554595.1 Solirubrobacterales bacterium | reverse complement strand
GAAAGCGACCCCGTTCAAGCGACCCGAGAACGGCGCCTTCCAGCCGGGGTCCGATTTCACGAAGTTCTTCTTCGACGAGACCGGGGACACCAACAAGGAAAGCGTCGAGAACGCCGCCGCTGGCGGTTGGGGCTCGATCTTCCGGCTTGCGCAGAGCTCGCCGAGCGCCAACACCGGCAGCATCACGGTGTTCTACAACGGTGACGAAGCGCACGCCGGAATTGACAACGTGACGTTCCTCTCACGCAACTCGATCAGCTTCGTCGAGGACGCCGGGGACACCCTGCACACGCAGCGCAACGGGCTCGACTCGGGCTTTGTCTGGCAGGTTGGGGCGGACTACTCGAACCCGAAAAACCAGCCGGTGCGCTGGCTGGCCGAGGGCCGCGACGCGTCGGCCACCCTTGACGCCGACAACGGCGGCTTCGGCAGCAACGAGGGCGACAACGAGATCACTGGGCTCTTCGTCTCCGACGGAGACAAGAGCACCCATGGCTTGCTCGGAGCCAAGTTGCCGGATCTGAGCAGTCGCAAGTGGCGCTGGTTCTACACACAGCAGCATGGAGACAATCGGACATACGAGGTCCGCTTGGCCAAGTAAGGCGGCGGCCCTGAGACCAGGTCGGGCGCTTTGCCCGACCTGGTCTCGCGGGGCGCGGTTAGTCTGCGCCCATGATCGTTGGCTTTTGCGGGTCCGGGAACATGGCGGCGGCGATGGCGCGGGGGCTGCGCGGCCAGGTTGATGCCCTGCTCTTCACGGACAGCGGCTCGGGGCGTGCCGCCGAGCTGGCAGGGGAGCTGGGCGGAGATGCCGCGGCTTCCAATGCTGAGCTCGCCGAGCGGGCCGATGTCGTGGTGCTTGCGGTCAAGCCGGCAAAGTTGGGGGAGGCCGCGGCGGAACTTGCCGAGGCGAAGGTGGTGGTCTCGTTGCTTGGGGCGACCTCGCTGGGGGCGCTTCGTAACGCCTTTCCTGAAGCGGATGTCGTGAGGGTGATGCCAAATGTGGGGGTGGAGGTCCGCAAGGGGGTGCTCTGCGTTGCGGGGGAGCCCGATGCGGAGGTGCGCGGAGTGCTGGAGGGCCTTGGACAGGTCTTTGACCTGCCCGACTCGCAGTTCGATGCCGCTACCGCGGTGATGGGGTGCGCGCCGGCCTATCTGGCGCTGGCGGTGGAGGCGATTGCCGATGCGGGGGCTGCGGATGGGTTGGATGCGGAGCTCGCTCGGGAGCTGGTGGTCGAGACTGCGGTTGGGACGGCGGAGCTGTTGCGCGCTCACCACCCGGCCGACCTACGCAAGGCCGTTGCTTCACCCGGCGGCAGCACCGAGGCGGGTTTGGAAGCGCTGGACCGTGAAGGGGCGAGGGAGGCCTTTGAGGCAGCCGTACGGGCCTCGCTGAAGAGGATGCGGGGATGACGCTGCTGCTGGCGATTACCCGCTTCGATGTCGCCGACTACGTCAGCGCCCTCTTCCTCGTCTACATCATCCTGATCTTCCTCAACGTGCTCAGCTCTTGGATTCCGCGCATGCCCTACAACCGGGCGCTGCGGGCCACGCTCGACTTCATCAAAGAGACCACCGATCCCTACCTCAACCTGTTCCGGCGCTTCCTGCCGCCGCTCGGCGGTGGCGGCTTTTCCCTCGACCTCAGCCCGATCCTCGGTGTGATCCTGCTCTTCGTCGTCAGTGGCCTCGTCGTCCGTCTGATCGAAGGGTGAGCAACGCCCGCGCCTGGCGCCTTGCCGGAGCACTCTGCGGCGTCGTCGTCATCCTCGACCAAGCGGCGAAGGCCCTGATCGAGGCAAATCTCGTTCCGGGTCAAGACGTCGACGTGCTTGGCCCGATCGGGCTAACCCTCTCGCACAACAGCGGCGTCGCCTTTGGCCTTGCCAGCGGCGGCGGCACTCGTTTGGTGCTGGTCACGGCGCTGGCGCTGGGCGTCGTCGGCTACCTCTTCTCGCGTGATCCGACCCGACCCGGCATGTGGGTGGCTGCGGGGCTGCTGGCGGGCGGTGCAATCGGCAATCTCGCTGACCGGATCCGTGTCGACGCGGTCACCGACTACATCGCGATCGGCAACTGGCCCGCCTTTAACCTCGCCGACGTCGCGGTGACGGCCGGCGTCCTCCTACTCGCCTACGCCTACATCCGGGAGCCCCAATGACCTTCCGGTGCGCCTTTTATGGCCCATGCCCACATAAAGCGCACCGGAACGGAGGGGGTTGATGACGGAGCTGCGGATCGTCCATGTCGATGACGACTTGGCTGTCGTCGATAAGCCGGCTGGCCTGGTCGTCCACCCGGCGCCCTCGCACACCGGCCCGACCCTGGTCAGCGAGCTCGGCGACCTGCTCGGCGGCGGGGGGGAGGCCGAGCGCCCGGGCATCGTTCACCGCCTCGACAAGGACACCAGCGGCCTGCTCGTCGTCGCTCGCAACGATGCCGCCCACGCCGCTCTACAGGCACAGGTCCAGCGCCGCGAGGTCGAGCGCATCTACCTCGCCCTGGCGCGGGGGCACCTCACCTCGCGCACCGGCACGATCGACGCCCCGATCGGCCGCGCCTCGCGCCAGCGCCACCGCATGGCGGTCTCCGGCGCTGCCTCGCGCGAGGCGCGCACCCATTTCGAGGTCCTTGAGCTACTCACCGCGGAGACCTACCTCGAGGCGCGCCTGGAGACGGGGCGCACGCATCAGATTCGCGCCCACTTCGCCGCGATCGGCCACCCGCTCCTCGGCGACTCCAACTACGGCGGCGAGCGCAAGTACGGCCTCGAGCGGCAATTTCTCCACGCCCACAGGCTTGCCTTCGACCACCCCGTAAGCGGCGAGCGGCTGAGCTTCCGCTCCGAGCTGCCGGCCGATCTGGCCTCGGCTCTGGACGCGGCCCGCACCACTTAATTCCGCTCGACCCCTCTACAATCCGTCGGCTCGGAAACCAACCCCCGTTGTACCGACCCGGATCCTGACCGGCATCGCGCCGGATCCCGGCAAGGGCGGCGGGGAACACAGTCAAAAACAAGGAGCTTCACCCATGCCTGAGGCAGGCCTCAAAGAGCTGCTGGAGGCCGGAGTCCACTTCGGCCACCAGACCCGACGCTGGAACCCGAACATGCGCCGCTACATCTTCGGCGAGCTGGACGGGATCCACATCATTGACCTGGTCCAGACCGAGGTGCTGCTGGAGAACGCGCGCCGCTTCGCCGGCGAGCTCGCCAGCGGCGGCGGCACGGTGCTCTTCGTCGGCACCAAGAAGCAGGCCCGCGGCCCGGTCGAAGAATGGGCCGACCGCTGCAAGATGCCCTACGTCAACCAGCGCTGGCTCGGCGGCCTGCTGACCAACTTCAACACGATGTCGGCGCGGATCGCCCGCCTGCACGAGCTGACCAACTGGCGCGACGAGGGCAAGCTCGAGCTGCTGCCGACCAAGGAGCGGATGGGGATGCTGGCCGAACTGGCCAAGCTCGAGTTCAACCTCGGCGGCGTCCGCGACATGGATCGCCTGCCCGACGCGGTCTTCGTCACCGACCTCAAAACGGAGGAGATCGCCGTGCGCGAGGCCGCCCGCCTGCGCATCCCGATCATCGCCCTGGTCGACACCAACTGCGACCCGACCCCAATCGACTACGTGATTCCCGGCAACGACGACGCGATCCGCTCCTGCCAGCTGGTGATCGGCACGATCGGTGGCGCGGTCGAGGAGGGTTCCGGCGCCTGGCGGGTCCAGGAGGAGAAGCGCATCGCGGTCGAAATGGAACGGCGCAAGAAGGAGGAAGAAGAGCGCAAGAAGCGCGAGGAGGAAGAGAAGGAGCGGGTTGCGGCTGAGGAAGCCAAAAAGAAGGCTGCCGCTGAAGCGGAGGTCGCGAAGCAGGCTCAGGCGGCACAGCAGCAGGCTCAGGCGCAGCAGGCGGCACCCGCTCAGGGTCAGCCGCAGGGTGGTTCGGCTCAGGGTTCAGGCGGCCAGGGCGCGGGTCCTGTCGCCGCAGGGGACCCACCGCCCCCTCCGGTCGCTAAAGCGTCCTCAGGGGCGGTACCCCCTACGGCGCCACCCGCGACGGAGCCGCCTAAAGCTCCGGCCCCGGCCAAAGCGGCTGAGCCCGCCAAAGCGGCGGCTCCGGTTGCGGCGGAGAAACCGGCTGAGCCGGCTGCCGCGGAGAAAGCACTGGATGCGCCGGCAGAGGAGAAAGCTCCTGCTGAGCCCGTAGCGGCTGAGAAGGCAGCGGAGCCTGCTGCTGAGGAGAAAGCTCCGGCTGAGGTGGCTGCTGCTGGGAAAGACGAGGCTGCGAAAGAGGGAGGGGAGTCGTGAGCGTTACGGCTGCTGATGTGAAGGCGCTGCGGGATCAGACCGGGGCGGCGATGATGGATTGCAAGGCTGCGCTGACCGAGGCTGACGGTGATGTTGATCGCGCTGTTGAGATCCTGCGGGTTAAGGGTCAGGCCTCGGCTGCCAAGCGCGCGGGACGTGGCACCAACGAGGGGGTCGTCGCCTCCTACATCCACGCCAACGACAAGGTTGGGGCGATGGTCGAGGTCCAGTGCGAGACTGATTTCGTCGCCCGCAACGAGGACTTCAAGGCGTTCGCCTACGAGGTCGCGCTGCACGTCGCCGCGACCGCGCCGCAGTACGTGACGACCGACGAAATCTCCGCTGAGGAGCGCGAGGCCGAAAAGCGGGTCTTCGAGGAGAAGGCGCGTGAAGAAGGCAAGCCCGACAACGTGGTCGAGAAGATCGTCGAGGGCCAGCTGGCCAAGTGGGGACAGGAAGTCGCCCTGCTCGACCAGTCCCACGTCAACGCCGAGAAGCACGACTCGAAGTCGATCGAGGAGCTGCGCCAGGAGCTCGCCGCCAAGACCGGTGAGAACGTCCGGATCGCTCGTTTCGCTTACTTCCGCGTCGGCGACGAATAGGCTCGCGGGCCTAGATGGCCAACGACCCGCAGTTCAAACGCATCCTGCTCAAGCTCTCGGGAGAGGCGCTGATGGGCGAGCTCTCCCACGGCACCGACGCGGATGAGGTGAAGCGGATCGCCGAGCAGGTCTCGGCAATCCGCGCCCGCGGAGTCGAGGTGGCGATCGTCGTCGGCGCCGGCAACATCTACCGTGGCCTCTCCGCCGTGGCCGAGGGGATGGACCGCGCCACCGGCGACTACATGGGGATGCTGGCAACCGTGCTCAACGCACTCACCCTGCAGGACGCGCTGGAGAAGACAGGAGAGCACACCCGTGTGCTCTCGGCGATTGACGTCAAGGAGGTGGCCGAGCCCTACATCCGCCGCCGTGCCATGCGCCACCTCGAGAAGGGCCGCGTCGTGATCTTCGCCGCCGGCACCGGCAATCCGTTCTTCACCACCGACACCGCGGCGGCGCTGCGGGCCCTGGAGATCCACGCGCAGGCGATCCTGATGGCCAAGAACGGGGTCGAGGGTGTCTATGACTCCGACCCGGCAACCAATCCGGATGCCAAGTTCATCGCCGCGATCGGCCACCGCGAGGCGATCGAGCGCGGACTCAAGGTGATGGACTCGACCGCGCTCTCGCTCTGCATGGACAACGACCTGCCCATCTACGTCTTCAACATGGGGGACGCCAGCAACATAGATAGGATCGTCAGCGGCGAGAGGGTGGGCACGCTGGTTTCCAGCGCGCCCGCCGAGTGACGAGAACGGGGGCCCAGTGGAGCTGATCGACGAACTGCTCAAGGACGCCGAAGGCCGGATGACGAAGTCGGTCGAATCCAGCCGTGGCGAGCTGGCGACGGTGCGCACCGGCCGCGCCTCACCGCACCTGCTCGATCGCATCATGGTCGACTACTACGGAGCGCAGACGCCGCTTAAGCAGCTGGCCAACGTCGCCACCTCCGACGCCCGCCTGCTCACCGTGACGCCCTTCGACAAGAGCTCGATTGGGGCGATTGAGAAATCGATCCAGGAGTCCGACATCGGCCTAACGCCAAGCAACGACGGCAACGTCGTGCGCCTGCAGATTCCCGAGCTGACTGAGGAGCGCCGCCGCGAGATGGTCAAGGTGGTTCACGGCGTCGCCGAGGAGGGCCGGATCGCGATCCGCAACATCCGTCGCGACGTGATGCAGGACCTGCGCGAGCTGAAAAATGAGGGCGAAGTCGGCGAGGACGACGAGCGCCGCGCCGAGGCCGCCCTGCAGAAGCAGACCGACGACTCGATCGCCGAGATCGACTCTCTCCTCAAGGGGAAGGAAGAGGAGATCCTGGAGGTGTGAGTACCTCCGCGCGGTACGTGGCGATCATTACCGACGGCAACGGGCGCTGGGCCCAGAACCAGGGCCTGCCGGTCATAGAGGGGCACCGGGCGGGTGCCGACACGGTCAAGGCGAGGCTGCGCGACGCGGTCGAGCTGGGGATCGAGGAGCTGACCGTCTACTCCTTCTCGACCGAGAACTGGTCGCGACCGGCGGCGGAGGTCGAGGGGCTGATGGCAATGTTTGGCGAGAGGATCTCCTCCGAGACTCCCGAGCTGGGCGAGGAGGGCGTGCGGATGCGCTTCATCGGCCGCCGCGACGGCGTCTCCGAGGAGCTCGCCCGCCGCATGGATTGGGCCGAAGAGATGACCGAGGGCAACGAGCGGATCACCCTCTTCGTTGCCTTCAACTACGGCGGCCGGGCCGAGATCATCGACGCCGCACGGCACTTCGAGGGCGACTCCGAGGAGGAGTTCCAGCGCCTCCTCTACGCGCCGGAGATGCACGACCCCGACCTGCTGATCCGGACCAGCGGCGAGCAGCGGATCTCCAACTACCTGCTCTGGCAGTGCGCCTACTCCGAGCTGGTCTTTCGCGATGAGCTCTGGCCGGACTTCGACCGCGTTGCACTCGAGGAGTGCCTGCGCGAGTTCGAGGCGCGCCAGCGCCGTTTCGGGGCGAGGACCTGATGCAGGACCTCTTCGACGACGACCTGCTCGGCTCCGAGCCGACACCCAAACGCCAGCCGCGCCCGCCGAGGCGCCGCCGACGCTCCGGTCGCGCCAACGGTGAGACCGCCAAACGCATCATCTTCGCGATTCCGGCGATCATCTTCGCGATCGCGATCACCGTCGCCGGCGGCCTGGTCTTCGCGATCGCGATGATCGGGGTCGGCGTCGTCTGCCTGCGCGAGTACCTGGCGATGACCCAGGCGGCACGACCGATCTCTCGCGCCGCCTACCTGTCGGTCGCGGCCCTGATCCTCGCTGCCTACTTCGGCACCGCCTTCAACGTCCTGCTGATTCTCGCCGCCTCCTTCCCGGTGCTCTTCCTTTTCGGTGCTGGCCACGAGCACCGCGACGGCATCACGGTCTCGATGGGGGTGACGCTGCTCGGCATCGTCTGGATCGGCATCCCGCTCGTGCACGCCGTCCTGCTGCGCGACCTGCCGTACCACGGCGCGGCGCTACTGATCGACGTCCTCGTCGGCACCTTCGCCGCCGACACCGGCGCCTACGCCACCGGGCGTATGTTCGGCTCGCACAAGATCGCTCCCAGCCTTTCCCCGAACAAGACGCTGGAGGGTCTGCTGGGCGGCTTTTTGATCGGCACGATGGCCTTCTGGTTCGCCGGCCTCTACCAGGACTGGCTCTCGGGAGTCGACGCGCTGATCATCGGCGCCGCGGTAGCCGCGATAGCGCCGGTCGGCGACCTCTTCGAGTCGATGCTGAAGCGCGATCTGGGCACCAAGGACACCGGCACCCTCTTCGGCCCCCACGGCGGCATCCTCGACCGCCTCGACGCCGTCTTCTTCACCGTCGTCGTCGCCTATTACCTCGCCGTCCAGCTGGTCTACTGAGCTTCCTACACTGCTCTTGATGAAGAAGCTGGCAATCCTCGGCAGCACCGGCTCGATTGGCACGCAGGCGCTCGAGATCGTCGCTGCCTCTGACGAGCTCGAGGTGGTCGCCCTGGCGGCCGGCTCGAGCTGGGAGCGGGTCCTGGCGCAGGCGAGTGAGTTCGGGGTTCGATCCGTCGCCTTCTCCGACCTCGATTCCGCCCGCGCCGCCCGAGGCGCCTGGGACGGCCAGGTCCTCGCCGGCGAGGAAGGCATCCGCGAGCTGATCCTCGCCTCTGACCCTGACCTGGTGCTCAACGGCATCGTCGGCGCCGCCGGTTTGGCACCGACGATCGTCGCCCTCGGCGAGGGCATCGACGTCGCCCTGGCCAACAAGGAGAGCCTGGTGATCGGCGGCGAGCTGACGATGGCCCTGGCCGAGGCGACCGGCGCTCGCCTGCTGCCGGTCGACTCCGAGCACTCGGCGCTCTTCCAGCTGATCGGCGCCGAGCCGACGCCGGGGACGGTCGACCGCCTGGTCCTGACCGCCTCGGGTGGTCCCTTCCGCGGTCGCACCGAGCTTGAGGGCGTCAGCGTCGAGGAGGCGCTCGCCCACCCGACCTGGGCGATGGGCGGGCGGATCACGATCGACTCAGCGACGCTGATGAACAAGGGCTTCGAGGCGATCGAGGCGCACCACCTCTTCGGCGTCCCCTTCGAGGCGATCGAGGTCGTCGTCCATCCGCAGTCGATCGTCCACTCGCTAATCGACCTCAATGACGGCGCCACCCTGGCCCACCTCGGCCACCCGGACATGCGCGTGCCGATCTCCTACGCCCTGCACTACCCTGAGCGCGCCGACGTCGCGGTGCCGCGGCTCGACCTGGCAACGGTTGGCCAGCTCAGCTTCGAGCCGCCCGATCTCGAGACCTTCGCCTGTTTGCGGCTGGCGCTGGATGCCGGTCGCGCGGGGGGGACCGCGCCCTGCGTGCTCAATGCCGCCGATGAGGTCGCGGTCGCGGCCTTCCTCGCCGGCAGGATCGGATTCACCGCGATCCCGGCCCTGATCGAGCGGGTTTTGCTGGCGATGCCGGCGGTCCAGCCCACCCACTTCGAGGATCTCTTCGCGGTCGACGCCGAGGCCCGGCGCCGCACCGAAGAGGAGGTCGGGGGGTTGGCACGGGTATGAGTTGGCTCCTAGCAATCGGCGGTATCTGCCTGCTCGTCATCCTGCATGAGGCGGGCCACTTTGTCGCCGCCAAGGCGACGGGTATGCGAGTGGAGAAATTCTTCCTCTTCCTCGGACCGAAGTTGTTCTCGGTGAAAAGAGGAGAGACCGAGTACGGCATCGCTTCGATCCCGATCGGCGGCTACGTGAAAATCACTGGTATGACCTCCGAGGAGGAGGTTCCTCCAGAAGCCCTCGACCGCGCCTACTACCGCCAGCCGGTCTGGAAGCGGATCGTCGTGATCGGCGCTGGGCCGGCGGTCAACATAGTGCTCGGCTTCGCCATTCTCTTCGTCGTCGCCCTGACCAGCGCCTCTGTGCCCACGCAGAGCGTCCGCGAAGTGGTGCCGAAGACCCCGGCCGCGGGTGTGCTCAAGCCGGGCGACAAGATCCTCGCCGTCGACGGCCATCGCTATCCCGGCCTGGACAGCGAAGCCCGAATCGAACGCTTTCGCGATGAGATCGGCACCCACCGCTGCGCCGGTAAGCAGGAAGACGGCTGCACCGCTGCGACACCGGTGACGATGACGATCAAGCGAGACGGTCAGGTGGTGAAGGTCTCGGCTGACCCCGAATACAGCGCCGCGGCCAAACAGACCCTGGTCGGGTTCTCGTTCGACAGTCGGCCGGTTGCAATCGGCGTCGCCACTGCCGTCAGTCGGGCCGGCAATTTTGGCTGGCTGATCGTCAAGGAAACCTCAAAACGCATTGCCAGGATCTTCAATTCCAAAGAACGCAAGGAAATCACGGGGATCGTTGGCGCCAGCGACGTAACTCATCAGGCAGTCCAGGTCAGCGCTGCTGCGGCACTCACCTTCCTCGCCGTGATCAGTCTCTCCCTGGGCCTGATCAACCTTTTTCCATTTCTCCCCCTCGACGGCGGCCACATCTTCTGGAGCCTGGTCGAGAAGGTCCGGGGCGAACCGGTGTCGCTGCGGGTGATGGAGCTAGCCAGCGTGCTCGGCATCATCCTGGTGGCGATGCTCTTCGTGATCGGCCTCACCAACGACATCGGCCGCCTCACCGGCGAAGGCTTCCACGTCCGCTGAGCGCGGACTATTTGCTCGCGAGGACCTTGAAGCCGTAGGAGGCCGGGCTCGGGTCGAGCTTGCCCGAGTCGTCACGGGCACGTACCTTGAAGGTGTGGCGGCCGAGCGCCAGTGGCTTGGACGTGAATGGCGAGTGGCAGGAGCGGAACGGCTTGCCGTCTAGCTTGCATTGGAAGGTCGAGCCCGACTCGTTCGAGGCAAAGCGGAAGGTCGGGGTGCGGTCGTGGATCTTCTTGCCGGGCTTGCCCCGAAGGATCGTTTGGGGGGATCCCTTCTTATTTGATCCACCCCCTGGGACGACTCCGAATGGCGATTCGCTACTGCCGGGGCAGCGGTGCTCACTCGGGGCCACTGAGTTAGGGCGCGGTGCCGGGAAGACGGCGGAGAAGTCGACGGCGCTGTTGTCGTGATCGTCGGTCGGCTCGAGCAGGGTGGCGCAACCGGGAGTGATGGTTCGGCGCAGGGCCATCCCGGCAGGAATCGCTGCCGCGGGCGTCCCTGTTGGGCTGGGCGCTGCGCCGGCGAAACCGCCGAAGCCGCCCCAAGAGACGCAGTCAAGGTTCTCCCAGCAGACCGCGCCCGCGGCCGGGTCGAGGCTGCCTGTGGCGAGGGCGGTGTCAGCGGTCACGCCAAATTCCGCTTCGGCGCCCGGCGTGGCGAGGAGGATGGTGCTCTGGTTCGCCCCGTTGGGCACGTCTGCGGCGAAGGTGCTCGTGCTGGTGACGGCGCCGCCCGAGTTGTAGGTCCTCAACACGTGGCCACCGACGAAGTTCTGTCCTGCCGCCCACATCTGCAGCTCGACGTATTGGGATTCGGGCGTCCCGGCGTATACCTCGCGGATCGACATCTCATGAAAGGTGGCCGGCGCCGCGGCGGGCCACGCCAGCGCGAACAGGGAGACCAGCGTCACGACCGTGATTCCGGGCCTGCGCATCGAGTCGGTCAGCCCTTCACGATCTTGAAGTTGAACTTGGCGGGGGTGGGGTCGGTCGCTCCCTTCACTATGGCGCGCACCTGCAGGACGTGCGGTCCGTAGCTGAGTTTCTTGGTCGTCAGCGGAGAGCGGCAGCTGCGGAAGGAACCGCGATCGAGCTTGCACTGGAAGCTTGCGCCGGACTTGCTGGCGCTAAAGCGGAAGGTCGGGGTGCGGTCGTGGGTCCGGCTTGCCTGTTTAGCGATCGTCGTATTCGGGGCTCTGCCCTTGCTCTTACGTCCGGCGGGTGTGAGTGCGGCTCCGGGGCCCGCGGGTCCGGAGGGGGAGAGGACGACGGAGAAGCTGTAACCGGCAGGAGTCGGGTCGGTGTTGTGACTCGCGTCGATCGCTCGTACCTGAAACGTATGCGGCCCTTCCGCCAGGCCGCTGTAGGTGATACCCGCGCTCGGACAGCCACTGAAGTTGCCGCCGTCGAGCTTGCACTGGAAGCCGGAGCCGGGCTCATTGGAGCCGTAGGTGAAGGAGGCCACAGGGCTCGCGCTCGGGTCCGTCGGCTTGGAGAGGATCGTGGTTTCGGGCGGCGTTTCGTCGAGCAGCGAGTTGTCGACGGTCCAGGTAAAGGTGGTTGGCGCCGACTGGACGTTGCCGGCATTGTCGATGGCCAGCACTTCGAATTCGTATTCGCCGTCGGCCAGGCTCGAGTAGACCTTGGGCTGAGTGGTGCAGGGGGTGAACGAGGTCTCCAGCGGACTCAGCCGACATTCGAATTTCGATCCGCCGTCGCTGGAGCCGTATCGAAACGATGCCGAGTTGCCCGGGCTGGGGTCAACTGGGTGGCTGCTGATTTTTGCCGTAGGCGGAGTGAGGTCAACTGTCCAGCCATAGATGGACGGCGTGCCAACCCCATTTGCATTGGAAGCTCGGACCCGGAAGCTATGGGAGCCCTCGGCTAGGCCTGGGTAGGTGATTTTCGCGCCTGCGGTGCAGTCTTTGTAGGAGCCGAGGTCGAGCCTGCATTCGAAGCCGGTTGCTTCGGAGCTGGCATGGAAGGCGAATTCGGCTTCGGTTGAGTTGCTGGAGTTCGGCGGCTTGCTGTCGAGTGTCACGCTGGGGGTGGGCAACGGCGGCGTACACGTCGGCGTTACCGGGACGGTCGCGTAGCTGACCGGGCTCGGGGCGGCG
>DATMIH010000136.1:0-4788 GCA_035554595.1 Solirubrobacterales bacterium | reverse complement strand
TGAGAGCACCTAGGCTTGACTCGTGCGCTCGGTGGCTCCCCGATGACATTTGCCGTGATCGTCGTACTGCTGGCAGCGGTGGCCGGTCTCGCTACCGGCTTGCTGATCATGCGCCGCCGCCGCGCCCCGCTGGAGCGGCTGATCGAGGAGATGGAGAAGGTCGACCTGAGCCGGCCCGGACCGTTGCTGCCGCGCTCGATCGACGGCATCGGCGAGACCGAGGAGGTGGAGCGGATCGAGCTCGCCTTCCTGCGGATGATGCGGCGGCTCGAAGCGGAGCGGCGGCGCGCGGGATCCGCGGCGCTGCAGGCCCAGGAGGAGGAGCGCGCTCGCGTCGCCCGCGACCTCCACGACGAGGTCAACCAGTCGCTGACCGGCCTGCTGCTGCGACTCGAGGCGGCGCGCGAAGCGGCCCCGCCGGAGCTGGAGGCTGAACTGGCCGATACCAAGGCCCTCGCCAACCAGGCGATGCAGGAGCTACTCTCGCTCGCTCGCCAGCTCCGCCCCACTGCGCTCGACGACCTTGGCCTCACCGCCGCCATTGCGGGCCAGGTCGAGCAGCTCGCCCACGGTGAGATCGAGGCCGAGTTCGCCGCTGAAGGCGACTTCTCGGACCTCGACGGCGACACCCAACTGGTCGTCTACCGCGTCGCCCAGGAGGCACTTTCGAATGCGACCCGCCACAGCGGTGCCAAGCACGTCACGGTGAGGCTGCGACGCAGCGATGCGGACGGCGTCGAGCTCGAGGTAGTCGACAACGGACGCGGCTTTGCCTTCGACGAGTCCGAGGGCGGGCTCGGTCTCGCCGGCATGCGCGAGCGAGCGCTGCTGATCGGCTCCAAGCTGACAATCGAGTCGCGGCCGGAGCACGGCACCGCTGTCCGGCTCCTCGTCCCCAGCTAGAGAAGCTAATCGATGCCGAGAACCATCGCCAATGCCTGCTCCACCTTGCCCAGGGTGCCGGGCTCGGCTAGGCCGACGCGCTGCAACAAGCGTTTGTGCGCGACGGCTCTTACACCCCGACAGACAGCGACACTGGTGCGCTCAATGCCTTCCTGGGGAGAGACCTCGGGTCGCAGCAGGGACGGCGCACGAGAGCTGGACAGCGGCACGACCACGACCAACTCGTCCTCTCCCCCCGCAAAAATCTCATCGACTGAGATCACGATTGCCGGTCTGTTCTTGCCCGGCTCGCCGTTGCGTGCAGCGCCAAACGAGACGAGCCAGATCTCGCCTCGTCGAGGATCAGTCGATGCCATCGCCGAGGGCCGCCTCCCACTCGCGATCCTCAGCCCTTACCGCGGTAACCCCCGAATCTTCTCGCGCAGCGTTCCTCTCCGACCTGAAAATCGCCTCGCGGGCAACGTCGCGAGCCAGGTCAGCAACCATTGTCGACAGAGAGATGCCTCGCTCGCTCGCCTGCTGGGCAAGGAGGTCACGCGTCTCACGGGTAACCCTGATCGTTGCGGTCTCAGTGGCCATCGGCACATTGTAGCGCCACGATCTAGCGATTAATCAAGCTACAAACTGTGCGACACTTGATCTGTGAGAGTGCTGATCGCTGATGACCACGGGATCGTGCGCTCGGGGATTCGGCTGCTGCTCGAGCGCCAGCCCGACATTGAGGTGGCTGCGGAGGCGGCCGACGGGGCCGAGGCGCGGGACCTTGCCGTGCGCGAGCGGCCGGACCTGGCGATCCTCGACGTGAAGATGCCGAAGCTGACCGGGCTGCAGGCGACGCGCGAGATCAAGCGGCAGGCGCCGGAGGTCTCAGTGCTGATCCTCTCCATGCACGACGACGAGCGCTATCTATTCGAGGCGCTCAAGGCGGGCGCCTCCGGCTATGTGCTCAAGGCCCAGGCCGACACCGACCTGCTGGCGGCGATCCGGGCGGTCGAGCGCGGTGAGCCGTTCCTCACGCCCGAGGCCCAGCGCACCTTGATTAAGGACGTGCTGGAGCGGGGATCAAGCGGTGAAGAGGAGCTGACGCCGCGCGAGGAGGAAGTCGTCAAGCTGGTCGCCGAGGCGCACACGACAAAGCAGATCGCCGAGGTCCTCCACCTCTCCGAGAAGACGGTGGAGAACCACCGCGCCAACGCGATGCGCAAGCTCGGCATGCGCGACCGGGTCGAGCTGGTCCGCTACGCGATCCGGCGGGGCCTGATCGAGCCGTGAAGCCGACGCTCCGGCTTTGATTGACTGAGGCGGTCGATGTCCGCCAATGGGGAATACAGCGAAAAGCGCTGGCTGGCCCTGATCCTGCTCTGCTCGGCGCAGTTCGTCGTCGTCCTCGACGCCTCGATCGTCAACGTGGCGCTGCCGACGATCGGCAAAGCGCTCGACTTCTCGCAGGAGAACTTGCCCTGGGTGGTCAACGCCTACGTGCTCACCTTCGGCGGCTTCCTGCTGCTCGGCGGCCGCACCGCCGACCTCGTCGGCCGGCGCAAGGTCTTCATGGCCGGCCTGCTGCTGGTCGCGGTCGCCTCGCTGGCGGCCGGCTTCTCCGTCACTGAGGGACAGCTGATCGTCGCTCGCGCCGCCCAGGGACTCGGCGCCGCGATCATCTCTCCCGCCGCGCTCTCGATCGTCACCACCACCTTCAGCGACGGCGCCGAGCGCAATAAGGCGCTCGGAGTCTGGGGCGCGGTGGCGGGCTCAGGCGGCGCCGCTGGCGTCCTGCTAGGCGGCATCCTCACCGACGGCCTCGGCTGGGAGTGGGTGCTCTGGGTCAACGTGCCCGTCAGCCTGGCCGCCTTCGCCCTCTCGCCCCGACTGCTGGCCGAAACCCGCATGGAGGGCGAGAAGCGGATCTTCGACGTCGCCGGCGCGGTCACCGTCACCGCCGCCCTCTCGATCCTGGTCTACGCGCTGGTCGATGCCAACAGCGTCGGCTGGGGCTCGACCCGGACGATCGGCCTGATCGTGCTCTCGGCGCTGCTGATGGCGGCCTTCGTCGCGATCGAGTTGCGGGCGAGCAAACCGCTGGTGCCGTTCTCGATCTTTCGCATCCGCACCCTGACCGGGGCCAACGTGGTCGGCCTACTGGTCGGCGCCTCCCTCTTCTCGATGTTCTTCTTCATCTCCCTATATATGCAGCAGGTGCTCGGCTACAGCGCGATCCACGCCGGGCTCTCCTACCTGCCGCTGGCCCTGGTGATCATGGCCTCGGCTGGGATCGCCTCCCAGCTGGTCACCAGGCTCGGCTACAAGCCGGTGCTGGCGGTCGGCCTGCTCTTCATCGTCATCGGCCTCGCCTGGTTCAGCCGCGTCTCGGTCGGCGGCAGCTTCACCGCCGACATTCTCGGTCCCTCGCTGTTCGCCGCCGCCGGCCTCGGCTTCGCCTTCGTGACGACGACGATCGCCGCGGTCTCGGGGGTCGATGAGAACGAGGCCGGGCTCGCCAGCGGCCTGATCAACACCTCGCAGCAGATCGGCGGCGCGCTCGGCCTCGCTGTGCTCTCGGCCGTGGCGATCTCCGCCACCAGCGACGCGACCTCCACCGGCTCGGGTCACCTCAGTGCCCTCACCGAAGGCTTCCAGGCAGCCTTCCTCGGCGGCGCCGTGATCGCCGCGCTTGGTTTCGTGCTGACGCTGGTCCTGATCCGCGGCAGCGACAGCCGCGCCCATATGGAGCTGGGCAAGGAGACAGCGACGGAAGCCGCATAACCGACCGCTTCAGTAGGATTTAGTCCGTGCTGTTCTCGACCAAAGCTGAGTACGGGGTGCGCCTGATGGTTGAGCTGGGCCGCCAGCCCAGTTCGGCGCCGATCTCACTGAGCTCGGTTGCCGAGGCAGAGCGGTTGCCGCTCTCCTACCTCGAGCACCTGGTCGCGAAGCTGCGCAAGGCTGGCCTGGTCACCTCCACCCGCGGCGCGCACGGCGGTTACCGCCTGGCCAAGCCGGCGGAGGAGATCACGATGGACGCGGTGGTCGAGGCGCTCGAAGGACAGATCGCCCCAATGGAGTGCTTCCACGACACGCCCGACGGCAAAGTGCTCTGCTCGCACGAGGACGACGGCGACCACGCCTGTTCGACCAAGCTGCTGTGGATGCGCGTGCAGGGCGGCGTCACCAAAGCCCTCTCAGGCACCACCCTGGCCGAGCTGGTCGCCTTCGGCGGCCAGACCGACGGCGCCGAACCTCGCGCCACGGCCGGCACGGCCGCCTGAAGCAAGACCTTCCAAACACAGAAACAGGAGTGAAATTGGCTGAGCTGGAGATACGCAACCTGCACGTGAGCGTCGAGGACAAGGAGATCCTCCGCGGACTCGATCTCGACGTGGAGAAGGGCAAGGTCCACGCGCTGATGGGCCCCAACGGCTCCGGCAAGTCGACCCTGGCCAACGTGATCATGGGGCACCCGGCGCTCGAGGTCACCGAGGGCACGATCACCTTCAAGGGCGAGGACATCACCGAGGCCGCTCCCGACGAGCGCTCGCGCGCCGGCCTCTTCATGGCCTTCCAGTACCCGGTCTCAATCCCCGGCGTCTCGGTCAGCAAGTACCTGCGGATGGTGATCAACGCCCACCGCGAAGCGCGTGGCGAAGAGCAGATCAAGATCAAAGACTTCGCCAAGGTCGCCCAGGAGGCGATGGCGTTGGCCAACATCCCCAAAGACTTCTCCAGCCGCTACCTCAACGACGGTTTCTCCGGCGGCGAGAAGAAGCGGATGG
The DNA here is from genome assembly GCA_035554595.1 of Solirubrobacterales bacterium. Classification (GTDB taxonomy): domain Bacteria; phylum Actinomycetota; class Thermoleophilia; order Solirubrobacterales; family 70-9; genus VRUE01. The sequence continues at coordinate 115 of DATMIH010000136.1, read as the reverse complement.
AGCTGCTGCAGCTGGCCCTACTGCGGCCGGAGATCGCGGTCCTCGACGAGACCGACTCGGGGCTCGACATCGACGCCCTGCGCACGGTCGCCGAGGGCGTCAACCAGTTCGCCGG
>DATMIH010000135.1:0-6575 GCA_035554595.1 Solirubrobacterales bacterium | reverse complement strand
GATGAGCTTCGTCGGCGAGGTCAACCGGCTCGGCGACGGCTTCGTGCGCCCGCACGACATGGACGTCGTGCTCGACGCCGACGAGAACACCGAGGAGGCGATGGTGCAGCGCATCGTCGCCCTCGGCTTCGAGATCCGGGTTGAGTTCGTGCTTGCCGACGGGACCGAGGTCTGGGCCCAGCTGACCCGCGCCGAGCTGCAGAAGCTCGAGCTGCGCGAGGGCCAGATCGTCTACCTGCGGCCGGGCAAGACCAAGAGCTTCAGCGGTGACTCACCGCCCAACGGTGACGGGGCCTCGACTCCCCGTGACTCACAGGGCGGCGACGACGCAGAGGTATCTGCAGCCGCCTGAAGGGGCGACGGGGCGGGGTGCGCTTTGCCGGGTGGCGCCCCGCCCCGACCCGTCCACAACAACCATGTAGAAGGTACCGCGAGGAGAGTGCCTTTTGGCACGTTAGCCCTTGAAATAGGGAACTATCATCGCTCCATGCGCAGCACGCCACTTCTTATAGACGCCAGGGTCGGGGACGATCACCAGGTCCGTGTCAGCTTCGAGGACGGGTTGACGGCCGAGGTCGATCTCTCTTATCTCCGGGATTACGGGGGAGTCTTCGAGCCGCTGCGCGACATCGGCTATTTCCGCCAGCTCCGGGCCGATCCGGAGGCGGGGACCATCGTCTGGCCCAATGAAGCCGACGTAGCGCCCGAGACTCTGTACGAGCGGGCAAGGTTGGCCATTTAGCAGGGCCGGGCTGTGCCTTGGTGGCACATGTTCGTCGGCGCTGCTATTCTTGAGTTAGATGGTCAATAAAACCAAGAAAGGAGGACCAGGTGAGTGACGTACCAGAGCACACGAAATTCATCTCGCGCGGCAGGCTGAGCGGCGTATATCGGCAGCCGGTAGGGGGTGGGCCGGCCGAAGCCGCCGCAACCCAGCCCGGCCGTGAGCAAAGCGGCGCGGACGAGCTCGACACGCAGGCTTTCGAAGCCCTCTACTACCGGGCCCGCCTGATCCTCGGCGAGCCGCTTCCCCGGCCCGCGCGGTTCCAGCTACGCGGGCATTGATCGAGGCGACTTCCCCTGGGGTCGCCTCCTAGAGCCGACCGCGCCGCCAATGAGATCCGGCGCGGTCGGCTCTTTTGTTTCCTATTTCGTGCTTTTGGTCGTTTCGGTGGGCGGCAGTTCCGGCTTTGCGGGGTAGCCCTGCACTGAGAGATTCCAATTCCCCAGGCTGAAGACCACGCCTTTGGCGCCCGCGTACTGGATCGCGACCGTGTGTCCGCCCTTGGCGAGCACCGTGTTCTGCACCACCGTCTGAATGTTCGACGCTGGTTTCGGTGTGTTGGCGGTCGCCGGGGCGATGTTGATTTTGCCCGTCGTCTGACCGTCAACCATGATCTGGATCGGGCAGGCCAGTTCCACCGTCGGTTTGGCTGAGGTGCAGGTCACCGCGCCCGAGAACGAGATGACCGCCGGGCCTGTGCCGGGCATACCGAACGAGGTGTAGGCCGTCGGCAGGTAGACCGGGGTCGTCCCTTCATTCGACCAGGGGGCGGTGCCGGCGGCTATGGACGCCACGGGTTGGAGTGGCGCATCGACCTTCTTGACGAAGGTGTTGCCGGCGACCTTCTTCCGCAGGTAGAGCGTCGAGGCCTTCTTGTTGGAGACGTAGATCTGGCCGGCCGCTTTCTTGGTGATGAAGGCGCCGCTGATCGCGGACCCGGCCGACCCGGCGAACGATGGCGTCACGGCGACAGCCGCCGCGAGCACAGCCGCCAGCGCGACCGCGGTGGCGGCGCGAGGCGTGGACAGTCTTCTTCTGAGCAATTGAACCTCCGTTATAGGGCGTGCCGGGGCAGCCTTCTTTAGTAAAGAGGTCAATAAAGTACAGAAGCTGGTAGGGTGATGTCGAGTTAGGTCATCAAGAAACTTCGGTACCCGTCAAAGGAAGGAATCAAAACGCGTATGAGAATCAGGACCCTCGTCATCTCGGCGGTGGCCCTCGTGGCCCTCGCCATACCGGCATCTGCCAATGCCGTGACCCTGATCGGATCGGGCTCCGTGGCAGCCCAGCCGGTCCTGGAAGCACTTTTCAAGACCTATACGAAGCAGGTCAACCACAGCGTCCACTTCCACTACACCGCCAACGGAGGCAACGCTGGCGTCAAGGACGTCCAGAACGGCGTCAGCCAGTTCGCCGGGCAGGCCCGCACGCCGCTGCCCAGCGACGCCGGCACGACCTACGTGAAGATGTTCCTCGACGGGCTCTGCATCGACGTCAACCCCGCCAACAAACTCACCAACATCAGCATCCAGCAGACCCACGACATCTACCGCGGGCTGCTGACCAACTGGAGCCAGGTGCCGGGCTCGGGCCTGGCGTCGACGATCGACCCGGTCGGCCGCGACACCAACGGGGGGACTTACAACTTCTTCCTCCAGGCCGTGCTCAACAACGAATTGCCAGCCTCCAACGTCAACGCGCTTACCGCGGACGGCCTGGTCGTCAACGCGGTCAAGCAGGATCCCAACGCGATTGGCTATGACGGCCTCGCCTGGCAGGGCAAGGGCCAGAAGGCGCTCAAAGTCGAAGGCGTTCCTTGCGAAGCCAAGAAGATCAGCGTCGAGCCGCTCAAGTACCCGCTCTCGCGCTACCTCTTCCTGGTCCTGCCGGGGGACGGCAGCGGCATCTCGCCGGCGCTGAGCAAATTCATCAACTGGGCTCGGCTCAACCCGGTGGCCGGGGAAGTGATCGCCAAGGCTGGCGGCGTCCCCGCCTTCAACAAGAAGCCTAAGAAGAAGTAGATGGAGGAGCAGTACCCGTCCGAGTACGGCCCGAAGTGGTCGGACCAGCGCGCCGAGCGGATGCTCGGCGCGCTGGTCTGTGCCGTCGTCGGGCTGCTGCTGGCGCTGATCATCACCGTTTTCGTGCGCGCCTGGCCGTCCTTCTCGCATAACGGCCTGGCCTGGTTCGGGGCGGGGGGGAGCGTCGAAGAACAGCTCAACCAGATCTACCTCTCCGGCCTCAGCGGCGCCCACTACGTCTACACCTTCCACGCCTGGCAGATGATCTGGAGCACGCTGCTGATCACCGGCGGCGCGGTGCTGCTCGCCCTCGTCTCCGCCCTCTTCGTCTCCGTCTTCATCGTCGAGTTCGCGCCGGTCTGGATGCGCGACATCCTGCAGCCGGTGGTCCGCTTTCTGGCGAGCGTGCCCTCGGTGATCTACGGCCTGCTCGGCGTGCTGATCATCGTCCCTTTCATCGGCAACCACCTGGTGACCGAGCCGCAGAAGGCCTCGGTCGCGGGCGTGATCTCGCTCAGCGGCTACAGCCTGCTGGCGGGGGTGCTGATCCTGACCGTGATGATCGCGCCGCTGATGGTCTCGATCTTCTCCGACGGCCTGCGCTCGGTGAGGCCGGGCTGGCTTGAGGGCTCGCTGGCGCTGGGCGTCAACCGCTGGCGCACGACCTGGAAGATCGCCGTACGCAGCGCCCGCCCAGCGATCGTCGCCGGCACGGTGCTGGCGGTGGCGCGGGCGATCGGCGAGGCCGTGATGCTGGCCATGGTCTCCGGGTCGGTCGCCTTCGCCCCCAATCCTGCCGATGGGCTGATCTTCATCTACGAGCCCTCGCGGCCGTTGGCGCCGACGATCGTCAAGAACATCGACTCGCTTGGTTCGCCCCCGTCCAACGCGACCCTATTCGCGATCGCGGCAGTGCTGTTGATGTCGGCGGCGTTCTGCTCGATGGCTGGCTGGGCGGCGCGGCGGGCGATGCGCAAATACGGGGCGACGGCCTAATGGAGTCCTCGGTCGCAACGCCGCCGCCCAGTCCACCGCCGGCTCCCGCTCCGCAGAAGCCCGCCAAGGACGCGGTCGAGGGCAGCGCCACCTGGCAGCTCTCCGACCGCATCGGCCTGGCGATCTGCTGGGGTCTCGGCCTGCTCTTCTGCGCGATCGCGGTGGCGATCATCGTCTACCTCTTGATTCAGGGGCTGAGCTACCTGAAGCCCTCGATGCTGGTCACCCCGGCTACGTCCGGGTTCAGCCAGAGCCAAACGGGCGGTTTCTCCGACGCCCTGATCGGCACCCTGATCGTCGGCACGATGGGGATCGCAATCGCGTTGCCGGCCGGCGTCGGGATCGCGGTCTGGTTGGTCGAGTACGGACGCCCGGCTGGGCTGGCGCGGCTCACCGAATCGACGATCGAGGCGATCGCCGGAATCCCCTCGATCGTGCTCGCCCTCTTCGGCACGGTGATCTTCTCCAGCACCGCTCTCGGCTTCCTCAGCCGCACCTCGGAAGGCATCGTCTTCGGCCGCTCCTTCTTCGCCGCTGCAACGATGCTCTCGCTGGTTGCCCTGCCGCTGGTCGTCGCCAGCACTCGCGAGGGGCTGAACGCGATCCCCCAGCACGTGCGCGAGGCTTCCTACGCGGTCGGCAAGACGAAGATCGCGACGACGCGCCGGATCCTGCTGCCGGCGGCCCGCCCGCAGGTGGCGACCGGGGCGATGCTCGGCCTCGGCCGGATCATCGGCGACACGGCGATCATTCTCGTGCTGCTTGGCGCCACCCAGAACTTCGCCCCGGTCGGCAACACCTTTCCGCTCAACTACCTGCGCGGGGCGGGCACGACCTTGACCAACTTCGTCTACGAGGCATCCCCGACCGGGAACCTCAATCAGCCCCAGAAGGCCTACGCGGCGGCCTTCGTCCTGCTGCTGATGGTGCTGGCCCTGAACGCGGCCGTCGACATCGTCCATCGCCGCGCGAGAAAGGCAGGAACGTGGAGTCACTGAATCACGTGTCGGAGTTCGATCGCCAGGTGGGAGGGGTGGCGACGGACGTCTCCTCGCCGCCGCCGATCAGGCGGCTCCCGCTCGAGGACACCCCTGCCGCCTCGCAGGTGGCACCGCCCGCGAGCACGTCGACCAGTGGCGACGGCGGCTCCACGTCCAGCGGTTTCACCGCGGCGAAGCGCTCGATCGCAGCTCCCCAGTTCTCGATCCGGCGCATGGAGATCGACAACGTCTCGGTCTCCTACGCGGACCGCGAAGCGGTCAAATCGGTCTCGATCCCGGTCCGCCAGGGCGAGGTGCTGTCCCTGATCGGTCCCTCGGGCTGCGGCAAGACGACCCTGCTGCGTTCGCTCAACCGGCTCACCGAGCTGACCCGGACGGCGACGCTGAGCGGTCGCATCCTGCTCGACGATGTCGACATCAGGCTGATCGAGCCGACCCTGCTGCGGCGCCGGGTGACGATGGTCTTCCAGCAGCCCAACCCGTTCCCGATGAGCGTCTTCGACAACATTGCCTACGTGCTGCGCGAGCAGGGCTCGCGGCGGCAGCGCAAGAACGCGCTGGAGCCGAAAGTGCACAGCGCGCTCGAGCGAGCTGGCCTCTTCGAGGAGGTCAAGGACAACCTCGACCACCCGGCGCTGCGGCTCTCCGGTGGTCAGCAGCAGCGGCTCTGCATCGCCCGGGCGCTTGCCGCCGAGCCCGAGGTGCTGCTGCTCGACGAGCCCTGTTCGGCGCTCGACCCGCAGTCGACCCAGGTGATCGAGGACCTGATCGTCAAGCTGCGCGACGACGTCGCCGTCGTCATCGTCACCCACAACCTGCAGCAGGCCTACCGGATCGCCGACCACGTGGCGTTCATGTACCTGGGCGAGCTGGTCGAGTACAGCAGCGCCACCGCCCTCTTCAACTCGCCGCGCGAGCAGCGGACCAAGGAGTACGTCAGCGGTGCCTTCGGTTAGCCGTCACCTCATCCGCGCCGCGGTCCTCGCGGCCTGCCTGGCGCTGGCTCTCACGGCGCTGGCGGGCTGCGCGACGACGCAGGACACCGCAGCGCAAAAGCAGGCCGAATCGAAGCGCATCCTGGCGGCGCGCAAGCACCGCCAGCAGGCCAAGAAGCACGACCACAAGACGCACGAGAAGGGGAGCGAGAAGCAATGACCGTCTCAGCCCAGCGGCCCTCGGCCCTCAACGGCAAGCCGCAATATGAGCCCTGCGAGGAGTGCGGGGCACCGCTCGACCCCCAGCAGCGCTACTGCGTCAACTGCGCGGCGCGGCGCGGCAACGGCGCCAACCCGGCCTCGCGTTACTTCGCGACGATGAGCAAGCGGGCGCACCGGCCACCGCTGCGCGCACCGGCCAAAAACGGTTCGAACAGCCGGGCCGCCGCGGTCGGCTTCTTCGCCCTGCTGCCGATCGCCGTCGCGATCGGCGTCGTGGTCGGGCGCAGCGGCAACGACAGTGGCGAAAACGAGGCGCTGCTGGAAGCGCTGCGCAACCGGCCCGCCGCCGTGGCCAGCACCGCCGCGGGCACGACGGGTGCCGCGGCCAATTCCGCCAAAGGCAAAAAAGCCAAGGCGGCCGCCGCCAAGTCCTCGAAAGGCGCCGGCAAAGCGCTGGCCAAGACCAGCAACGGGACGGTTCACGAAGTGGGGGCTGGCTACAAACCGCCGCCGAAGAAGATCGAAGAAGACACCAAGCTGGTCGAAGAAAACCCCGAACAGGTCGGCAGCAACTACATCAAAGCGCAGCAGAACATTCCCGACGTGGTCGTGGTCG
>DATMIH010000134.1:0-1860 GCA_035554595.1 Solirubrobacterales bacterium | reverse complement strand
CGGATCAATCACCTGACCGAGCACCTGAAGGTGCACAAGCACGACCACCACAGCCGTCGCGGGCTGCTGCTGCTGGTCGGCCGCCGCCGCAGGCTGCTGAAATACCTGGCCAAGAAGGACATCAACCGCTACCGCGCGATTCGGGAGCGGCTCGGCATCCGCCGCTAGAGTCCTCAGGCGCCGAACAACTGAATATCGACAACACTGACATCCCGTAGCCCCCGGCCCCGAGCGCCAGGGCCGGTCCTCGGTAGTGGTCCCCGGGTTGCCCGCCCTCGACGACAGTGCCTTCGACGCACTGCCCTCGAGGCGGCAGCACCCGAGGGCTTCGATCGAAGACCGGCCGGCCGCCTCTTAGGCGAGCCAGCAGGCCACATGCGGCACGGCGGCGGGTGGGTGCGGGATCTACCGCAAGGAGGTCTCACCCGTGGAGGGTGTCCACAACGCTGAAGCCGTTATCGACAACGGCGAATTTGGCGTACACACAATCAGGTTCGAGACGGGCCGCCTGGCCCGTCAGGCTGCCGGCTCCGCCCTGGTGACCCTGGATGGCGAGACCGTGGTGCTTTCCGCGACCACGGCGTCCAAGCAGCCCAAGGAAAACCTGGATTTCTTCCCGCTCACCGTGGACGTGGAAGAGCGGATGTACGCAGTGGGCCGGATTCCCGGCTCGTTTTTCCGTCGGGAGGGCCGTCCGTCCGAGGACGCGATCCTTACCTGCCGTCTCATCGACCGGCCGCTGCGCCCGTCCTTCGTCAAGGGCCTGCGTAACGAGATCCAGATCGTCGAGACCATACTCGCGCTCGACCCGCAGCACCTGTACGACGTGGTGGCGATCAACGCCGCGTCCATGTCCACCCAGCTGGCGGGCCTGCCGTTCTCCGGCCCCATCGGCGGGGTCCGGGTCGCGCTGATCAAGGGCCAGTGGGTGGCCTTCCCGACCCACGAGCAGCTCGAGCAGGCCACTTTCGACATGGTGGTCGCGGGCCGGGTGCTTCCTGCTGACGACGGCGGGGACGTCGCCATCATGATGGTCGAGGCCGAGTCCACCCCGGGGACGCTCAAGCTGCTCGCCGACGAGACCAGCGGCGCGGTCGCGCCGACCGAGGAGACGGTGGCCGAGGGCCTGGAGGCGGCCAAGCCGTTCATCCGCGTGCTGTGCGAGGCGCAGCAGCGGCTCGCCGCCGAGGTAGCCAGTGACGGCGCCAAGGCCGCCGAGTACCCGGTCTTCGTCGACTACGCCGAGGACGTGTACGAGGCGGTGGCGCGCGAGGTCTCCCAGGAGCTGGCCACGACGCTGACGATCGCGGGCAAGCACGAGCGCGAGGCCGAGACCGACCGGGTCAAGGCGCTCGCCCAGGCGAAGCTCGCCGAGCAGTTCGAGGGGCGCGAGAAGGAGATCAGCGCCGCGTTCCGCGCGCTGACCAAGAAGCTGGTCCGGGAGCGGATCATCTCCGAAGGGCTGCGCATCGACGGCCGTGGCCTGACCGACATCCGGCCGCTGGCCGCGATGACCCACGTGCTGCCCCGGGTGCACGGGTCCGCGCTGTTCGAGCGCGGCGAGACCCAGATCCTGGGCGTGACCACGCTGAACATGCTCCGGATGGAGCAGATGATCGACACGCTCAACCCGGACCGCACCAAGCGCTACATGCACAACTACAACTTCCCGCCGTACTCGACCGGGGAGACGGGCCGGGTCGGCTCGCCGAAGCGCCGCGAGATCGGCCACGGCGCGCTGGCCGAGCGCGCGCTGCTCCCGGTGCTGCCGACGCGAGAGGAATTCCCCTACGCGATCCGGCAGGTGTCGGAGGCGATCAGCTCCAACGGCTCGACCTCGATGGGCTCGGTCTGCGCCTC
>DATMIH010000133.1:0-12475 GCA_035554595.1 Solirubrobacterales bacterium | reverse complement strand
CGCATCGACCATTACCTCGGCAAGGAGCCGGTGATGGACATCACCTACCTGCGCTTCGCCAACGCCACCCTGGAGCCGATCTGGAACCGCCAGCACGTCTCCCACGTGCAGATGACGATCGCCGAGGACTTCGGGGTCGACGATCGCGGCCGCTTCTACGACGCGGTCGGGGCGATGCGCGACGTGATCCAGAACCACGCTCTGCAGGTGCTGGCCCTGGTCGGCATGGGGCCGCCGACTGGCAACCACCACGACTCGGTCCGCGACAAGAAGCTCGAATTCTTCAAGGCGACGCGGACCGCCGACCCCGAGCGCTACGTGCGCGGCCAGTACAAGGGCTTCCTCGACGTCAAGGACGTGGCGCCCGACTCCACGACCGAGACCTTTGCCGCGGTCGAGCTGGCGGTCGACAACTGGCGCTGGAGCGGCGTGCCCTTCTTCATCCGCGCCGGCAAGTGCATGCCGGCGAAGTCGAGTGAGGTCACCGTCGTCTTCAAGCGCCCGCCGCCACTCGGCGTCGGCGCCGGCAAGCGGCCCGAACCGAACCAGATGACGGTGCGGATCGAGCCCAAGCCCGGTGCCCGCATGCGCCTCTTCGCCAAGAAAGCGGGAGAGGAGGCCTTCGAGCCGGCCGACATGGAGGTCCTCTTCGAAAAGGTCCCCGGCGAGGAGCCCGAGCCCTACGAGCGGCTGCTCGGCGACGCGATCGCCGGCGACCACCAACTCTTCACCCGCCAGGACACCGTCGAGGAGACCTGGCGGATCGTGCAGCCGCTGCTCGACGAACCGGGGCCGGTGCACCAGTACGAGCCGGGCACCTGGGGACCACCCGAGGCGGAGAAGCTGACTCGCGGCATCACCCAGTGGCACGAGCCCTGGCTGCCCAGTTAGCAACTCGCTAGGACGCAAGCTCGACCGTCGTGCTAGCTTTGGCATCCCTAATTAGGGGCGCCTAATTCATCTCGGACACGTAGAGCAGAGGAACCAGCAGCGATGATCCCCACGCTTGTAATCGCCCTGCGCGAGGGCGTCGAGGCCGCGCTGATCATCGGCATCATCGCCGCCTTCCTGGTCAAGGAGGGCCGCGGCGACGCTATCCGCCAGATGTGGTTCGGGGTGGCGATCGCGGTCGCACTCTGTGTCGGGATGGCGGTCGTTCTGCGCATGGTCGGCCAGGATCTTCCCCAGCGCCAGCAGGAGGGCCTGGAGACGGTGATCGGGCTGATCGCGGTCAGCGCGGTCAGCTACATGATCATCTGGATGCGGCGCAATGCCAAGGGCATCAAAAGGGTGCTGGAAGGCAATGCAGCAAGTGCCCTGGCCAGCGGTTCGACAATCGCCCTGGTCGGGATGGCTTTTCTGGCGGTCCTGCGCGAGGGCTTTGAGACCTCGGTCTTCCTGCTCGCCGCCTTCCAGGACACCAGCAACACCACGGCGGCCGGCGCCGGCGCGGTGATCGGCCTACTCGCCGCCGTCGCGATCGGCCTTGGCATCTACCGCGGCGGCGTGCGGATCAACCTCACCCGCTTCTTCCGCGTAACCGGGCTGGTCCTCGTCTTCGTCGCCGCCGGCCTGCTCGCGACCTCGCTGCACACCGCCCACGAGGCCGGCTGGTTCAACAGCCTGCAGGGCCAGGCACTCGACCTCACCTGGCTGGTCCAGCCGGGTACGGTCTCGGGCTCGCTGTTGACCGGCATGCTCGGCCTGCAGCCGCAGCCGACCGTCGGCGAGGTGCTGGTCTACGGGCTCTACGCGGTGCCGATGGCCCTCTACGTGATCTGGCCCGACCGCCTGCGACTGCGTCGCAGGCCCGCGCGCGCTCGCAGCTCGGCCCCGGCCGAGAGCCCGGCCTGAGCCCAAACGGCCAACTGCGATGACCGAGATCACAAGGCGGCGGCTGCTGGCGGCGGCCGGCGTCGGTGCGGCCGGCGTCGGGCTCGGCGGTGCGGCCGGATACCTCGTCGGCAGCGACGACGCGCAGGCGAGCGACGGCACCGGCTCGGTCCCCTTCTACGGCGAGCACCAAGCTGGGATCGACACTCCCGCACAGGACCGCCTTCACTTCGCCGCCTTTGACCTGGTCGACCCGAGCCGGGCGGCGCTGCGCGAACTGATGCAGGAATGGTCGGTGGCAGCAGCCGAAATGACCGCGGGGCAGATGATCGGCGACGCCAACGGGGTCGAGCTCGCCCCGCCCGAGGACACCGGCGAGACGGTCGGCCTGCTGCCCTCGCGACTGACAGTCACCTTCGGCTTCGGGCCCAGCCTCTTTGAACGGCGCGAGCCGGGGTTGAAAGGCTCGCGTCCCGCCGCCCTGGCGCCGATCCCACCGCTGCCCGCCGACGAGCTGAACGAGCTCGAAAGCGGCGGCGACATCTGCGTGCAGGCCTGCTCCGACGATCCCCAAGTCGCCTTCCACGCGATCCGCAACCTGGCCCGGATCGGCCGCGGCACCGTAGTGATGCGCTGGTCGCAGCTCGGCTTCGGGCGCACCGCCAGCACCAGCCGTAGCCAGGAGACACCGCGCAATTTGATGGGCTTCAAGGACGGCACCGCCAACATCAAGGCCGAGGACACGGCGGCGATGGACCGCTACGTCTGGGTCGGAAACGAAGGGCCGGCCTGGATGCGCGGCGGCAGCTACGTCGTGACCCGTCGCATCCGCATGCTGCTCGAGGTCTGGGACCGCTCGGCGCTGGAAGACCAGGAGCAGACGATCGGCCGCGACAAGTACCGCGGCGCTCCACTCGGCGCTCAGGAAGAGTTTGACCCGCTCGACCTCGAGGCCGAAAAAGGCGGAAAACCGGTGATCCCGGTCGACGCCCACGTCCGCCTCGCCTCCGCCTCGGCCAACGACGGCGAGCGAATCCTGCGTCGCGGCTACTCCTTCACCGACGGCGTCGACCAGAGTCTCGGCGAGCTCGAAGCCGGGCTCTTCTTCATCTGCTTCCAGCGCGACCCGCGCAAGCAGTTCGTCCCGATCCAGCAGCGCCTGGGCTCCAACGACGCGCTCAACGAGTACATCAAGCACGTCGGCAGCGCCCTCTTCGCCGTTCCGCCCGGCGCCCGCCAGGGCGGCTACGTCGGTGAAACCCTGCTCGACTGAGCGTATTCCGACTAAGGTGTCGGTCTTTGTTAGGGTGCCCTAACTTTGCTCGTCACAACCCAAGAAGGAGCGCTCCACCGATGAATCGATTCTCCGTCCGCCTCTCGCTGGCCGCATTGGCCGTCGGCCTGGTCGCGCTGCTCGCCACCGGCTGCAGCGAAGACGCTCCCCCCGGGGCGAAGAAGCTCTCCTTCGAGCTGACCGACGCGGGCTGCGTGCCGAACTCGACCAGTGCTCCGGCCGGGCCGATCGTCTTCGAAATCGAAAACGCCGGCACCACCGCGGTGACCGAGATCGAGGTGATGGAAGGCGACGCCATTCTCGGTGAGAAGGAGAACCTCTCCGACGGCCTCTCCGGCAGCTTCTCGCTGACGCTCGACGCGGGCGACTACACGATCTACTGCCCCGGCGGCTCCGCTGACGAAGGGACGCTGAGCGTTACCGGCAAGAGCGACGCCGCGGCCGGCGCCCCCGACGAAAAGGGCGCGATCGCGCAGTACCGCAGTTACCTGGAGCACAACACCGACGAGCTGGTCGAGGAGACGGAACCGTTCGTCGCCGCGGTGATCGCCGGCAACGTCGCCAAGGCCAAGGCCCTGTATGCGGCGGCCCGCATCCCGTATGAGCGGATCGAGCCGGTGGCCGAGTCCTTCGGCGACCTTGACCCGCGCATCGACGCCCGCGAAAACGATGTTCAGGCGAAGGAATTCGGCGGCTTTCACCGGATCGAGAAGGCGCTCTGGGAAGAAAACACCGCCAAGGGGATGGCCCCGGTCGCCGAACGGCTGCTCGCCGACGTCGAAGAGCTCGAGCAGAAGGTCAAGCACGTCAACCTGCAAGCCGCCCAGATCGCCAACGGCGCCAACGAGCTGCTGGGCGAGGTCTCGGCCTCGAAGATCACCGGTGAGGAGGAGCGCTACTCGCACATCGACCTGGTCGACTTCGAGGCCAACGTCGAAGGCGCCGAGGCGGCCTTCGAAGCGGTCGAGCCGCTGCTTAGCAAGAAGGACCCGAAGCTGGCAAAGGAAATCGAAGCGAGCTTCAAAGACGTCTACGCCGCGCTGAAGCCTTACCGGCGCGGCGACGGCTTCGTCTCCTACACCGAACTGAGCAAGGCGGACACGCGCAAGTTGGCACAGGAAATCGACGCTCTCGCCGAGGAGTTGTCACAGGTGCCCGCCCAGATCGTCGGCTGAGACCCATAGCCTGGTCTCGATGACCGTCGCCGCAGAGAACAGGGCCGACCAGCTACTCGGAGCGCTCGGCTTCGAGAGCTGGAGACCTGGGCAGAAGGAGGCCGTGGAAGCCGGGCTCGAGGGGCGCGACTCGCTGATCGTGATGCCGACCGGCGGCGGCAAGAGCCTCTGCTACCAGCTGCCGGGGCTGGCCAGCGAGGACCTGACGATCGTCGTCAGCCCGCTGATCGCGCTGATGCAGGACCAGTGGCGGCGGCTGACCGCGGCCGGCCACCCGGTGGCGATGATCTCCTCGGCGATGAGCCCGGAGGGCGCCCGCAACGCGCTCGACCAGGTGCGAGACGGCACGGTGCGGATCGTTTACTGCTCGCCGGAGCGCTTCGCCTCGCCGGTCTTCCTCGACGCCCTGGCGCAGCGGCGGATCGACCTGCTCGCGGTCGACGAGGCGCACTGCGTCTCCGAATGGGGTCACGACTTCCGCCCCGACTACCTGCGCCTGCCGGAGATCGCCGAGCGGCTCGGGCGGCCGCCGGTGATGGCCTGCACGGCGACGGCGACCAAGGCCGTGGCGGCGGAGATCGTCGCCCGCTTCGCCCTCAAGCAGCCGCTGCAGGTGCGCTCCGGCTTCGACCGGCCCAACCTCTCCTTCGACGTTGTGCACTTGGAGGGCAAAGGCTCGAAGGCGAGGCGGCTGGCCCTACTCGAAGGCGGGCTCGCCGATCCCGCCAACCGGCCGGCGATCGTCTACTGCGGCACCCGCCGCGACACCGACGAGGTTGCCCAGGCGCTGCGCGAATCCGGCCTGCGGGCGCTCGCCTACCACGCCGGCATGGAGTCCGATCACCGCACCACGACTCAGCGCCGCTTCATGGAAGGCGACGCCGAAGTGATCGTCGCCACCAACGCCTTCGGCATGGGCGTCGACAAGGCCGACGTGCGCTCGGTCTGGCACATGGCGATCCCGACCAGCCTCGAGGCCTACTACCAGGAGGCCGGGCGCGGCGGCCGCGACGGCTTGCCCGCGAAGGCGGTGCTGCTAGCGATGAAGGCCGACCTCGGCCGCCTGGTGCGCTTCATCGAGCAGCGCGACCCGGAGCTGACGATCGCTCGCGAGCGCGGCTGGCGCGATTACCGCACGATTAAGTCCTTCATCTACGGCGATCGCTGCCGGCGCCGCAGCATCCTCGACCACTTCGGCGACCGCACAGCCGGGCAGCCGCTCGGCCGCTGCTGCGACTTTTGCGACGACGCCGGCTGGCTACCGGACCCCGAGACGATCGTGGTCAAGCGAGCGCCGCGAGCAAAGGCGCCCGCTGCCCCGCCGGCCGAGCTGACCGAGGCCGACGCGCCGCTCTTCGAGCAGCTGAAGGCCTGGCGGCTCAGAGCCGCCTCGGGCAAGCCCGCCTACACGGTCGCGCACAACTCGACCCTGACCGCGATTGCCAGCGCGCGGCCCGCCGACGAGGCAAGCCTCGGGGCGATTCGCGGCGTCGGCCCCAGCTTTGTCGCCAAGTACGCCGACGAAGTGCTCGCCCTCGTCGCCGCCCACGCCGTCCCCGCTTAAGCCGCCCGTTTCACAGATCCGTCACGGGACGGCCACAGCTCGTCTACATCCGCAACTCGATCCGGGCCTAGCGTCGCGGCCGATAGCTGCTCCCAACGAAAGGAACACGCGGATGAGGCGCGCATTTCTCGTTATCGCCGTACTCGCCCTGGCCATCTTCGCCAGTGCCGCGACTGCCGGCGCCGACCGTGGCCCATCGGGCCACCATGAGCATTCCAACGGCAATCGCGGCCGCGACCATTTCGGGCCCTTCACCTACGCGGTGATTGGCGACACGCCATACGGCCTGCCCCAGTTCGAAAACTTCCCCAACGACGTAGCCGAGATCAACGCCGACCCAAGCGTCCAGCTGGTGATGCACCTGGGCGACATCAAGAACGGCTCAAGCGAATGCACGACGCCCTACTTCGAACAGATCCGCGCCGACTTCGACGGCTTCGCGGACCCGTTCGTCTACACACCGGGCGACAACGAGTGGACCGATTGCCACCGGACCAACAATGGGGCCTACTGGCCCGCCGGCCCGGTGCTGAACGGCGACGCCCGCCCGGCGCGGCTGAGCGAGATCCACCGGATCTTCTTCCCCAGCCCGGGCTGGACCCTCGGCCAGCACGCCATGCACGTGCAGACACAGGGCGGCAACTACGTCGAAAACGTGATGTGGGACCAGGGGGACGTGCAGTTCGGCGACCTCAACGTGCCCGGCTCCAACAACGACTGGCTGCCCTGGTTCGAACAGCCGCGGACGAAATCGCAGGTCGACGAGGTAACCAACCGCACCGCCGCCGACCTGGCCTGGATGGACCGGATCTTCGACCGCGCCCGTGACGAGCACGATAAGGCCGTGGCGATCGGCATCCAGGCCGACATGTGGGATCCGGCAATCGAGGGCGATCCGACCCAGTACGACCATTTCCAGCCGATCGTGCAGGAACTGGCCCGCCAAGCATCGCGCTTCCACGGGCCGGTGCTGCTGCTCAACGGCGACTCCCACAAATTCGTCGACGATTATCCACTGGCCGACCCCAGCCGGCCGCAGAACAAGGCGATCTACGGGATCGCCCACGACGTGCCGAACCTGCGCCGAATCACGGTCAACGGCAGCACCACTCCCTGTCATGAGTGGCTGAAGCTGAGCGTCGAACCGCGCACGAGCGGCGTCTTCACCTACCAGCGCGTCCAGTTCAGCAAACAGCCGGGCTTCGACCCCACGGTCTGCCCGACGAAATAGCGCCAAACCGCGGTCCAAGAGCCGGAAAGTCGTGACATACACGGCTTTCCGGCCCGTCGGCGCGGGTTGCAACCATCGGCCCGCGGCCGTGTTCTGCGGGAGGTGAGACGGACCTATCGGTTGAATCAGGCCCGGATGCCCGGCGCAACGCGGATGCGAGTGGCCTTGGTCGCTCTCGTGGCGGCCGTCTTGTGCTGCGCCCTGGCATCTAGCGCCGAGGCGGGCACGCTGCTGCCCAAGGGCAAGAAGATCTTCTTTGGCGTCAGCGACACCGGCGACCCGGCCGACTTCGGCCACTTCTCCGCCGACCTGCACAAGCACCCGGCGCTGATCGAGAGCTTCCGCAGCTGGGGCGCCGAATTCCCCGACTCGATCGAACGTTGGCAGGCAGCGCGGGCGCGGCCGGTCCTGCACCTGACCAGCGCCGATGCGGGCGACGGACACGAGCTGATCAGCCCGCGCTCGATCGCCCAGGGCTATGGCGACGAATACCTGGTCCGGCTCAACCGGCTGTTCTGGGAGAAGGAAATGCCCGCCTACATCCGCCCGCTGGGCGAGCCCAACCGCTGCCTCAACGTCTATTCCTCCTACGACTGCGCCGGCAAGCTGCGCGACGTCGCCCACAAGCCACGCTGGTACCGCCTCGCCTTCCGCCGCATATTCATTGTCGTCCACGGCGGAGGCAGCCGCGCCAAGATCAACGCCCGGCTCGGCGAAACCGGCCTGCCGCCGCTGCGCGCCGGCGGCGGTGGCCTGCCCCGCGCGCCCGTCGCGGTGCTCTGGAGCACCCTGCCGGCTGGCTCACCGACCGTCCCCCAGAACCGGCCCAAATACTTCTACCCGGGCGACAAATACGTCGACTGGGTCGGCACCGACTTCTACTCCGACGCCCAGGACTGGAAAGCGTTGACCGGCCTCTACAACCGCTTCTCGAACAAGCCCTTCGCGATCCCCGAGTTCGGCATCTCAACCGGCGCCGATGACCCCGCCTACATGGATCGCCTGCTGGGCTGGGTGCGCGGCCACAAGCGCTGCAAGATGCTGATCTACTACCAGGACTTCGGCTCGACCAGCTCCTACCGGATCCAGAACTACCCCTCCAGCCTGACCGCCCTCAGCGACGCCCTCCACCACCCGGTGTTCCCCGCTTTTGCCCCGAACCCGCCGCTTGCGCCCCCGCCCCCGCCGGGCGGCCTTGCGCCTTAGGCGGCTTGCCCTCCGGCGCGGCGAAGGCCGGCCCGACCGCCGCTTTGTACTTGTAGGGCTGCAGAGCGGTGATGCTCGAGTAGCCGGTCAAGTAGATGCGGCGGCCGTCGGAGATCACCGGCGAGTAGGTGCCGCGCGGGTAGCTGAAGACCTTGCGGCCGCTCTTCATCATGAAGCCGCTGGTCGTGTTGTTGGTGAACTCGGCGACGTAGACGATGTCGCCGATCGCCGAGAGCGAGCCGACCACCTGGCCACCGGCCGAGTGGCTCCAGCGCAGGCTGCCGTCCTTGGCGTCGAGGGCGTAGATGTTGCCGTCGAAGGAGCCGATGTAGACGGTCGGCGGGCTGTGGCGAGTGGTCGAGACGGTCGGGCCCGAGTAGGCGTAGCCGCCGGTCGAGTAGCTCCAGGCCAGCGTCCCGTCCTTGATATCGAAGCTGTAGACGCGGTCGTCGTTGTTGCCGGCGTAGACACGACCGAAGGCGACGGCGGGGGTCGAGTAGAACTGGCCCGAGGTACCGAAGCCCTGGCCCAGTGAGCCGCTCTGCCACTTCAACTTGCCGGTCTTGGCGTCAACCGCGTTCATGTAGCCGCCGTAATCGCCGACGTAAAGGGTGCCGCCGTAATAGGCGGGGGCGGACTTGATCGGGCCGCCGAGCTGGGTCGCCCAGCGCACGTTGCCGCTGATCGTGCTGAGCGCGTAGAGGTTGCCGTCCTCACAGCCGAAATAGACGGTGCGCCCGATCACCACCGGCGATGACTCGGCCCGGCCCGGCAGCGAGTGCTTCCAGATGACCTTGCCGGTCTTGGCGTCGAGCTTGACGATGTGGCCGGGGACGAGGTTGACGATGTAGAGACGATGCTTGGAGTAGGCCGGCGAGGAGGCGTTGAGGCGACCGAGGCTTCGTTCCCACAGCACCTTGCCGCTGTCGGCGTCGAGGGCGTAGGCGGTGCCGTTGTTGTTGACGAAGTAGAGCTTGCCGGCGACGTAGATCGGCGGGAACTCGAGCAGCGGCCGCTCGGTGTAGCGCCAGAGCTTGCGGAAGGGCGGCTTGATCCCGGTCGCCGGTAGATAGCGGGTGCGCGCCGGGTTGAGCCCGTACATCGGCCAGTTGACCGTCTTTGCCTTCGGCTCCGGCTTGGCCGGCTTCTGCGGCACGAAGGTGGCGTTTTCGTTGTGCACGTCGGCGGGCCGCTTGACCAGCTCATAGGCGAGCACGCCGGCGCCGAAGACAACGATCACTGCGCTGAGGATCAGGCCAATCGAGAGACGCCGGTGCTGCTTCCAGAGGTGCTCCGCCTGCGCCCACAGACCGGCGAGGAGTGTTTTGGCGGTGCCGCTCAACCCCCCGCCGCGGCGCGTCGCTCGGACTCCTTGACGATGCCGTCGACAAGCCCCTTGACCGCCTGCTTAACCACAGCGACCACGGCGAAGCCGACAACCGGCAGAGTCGGCTGGGTGCGAACCGCGTAGACCATCTTGGTGCTGCCGCCGTTGGGCGTCAGTTCGACGGTGCCAACGTGGTCGCGGACCGGCAGCCCGGACAGCAGCTTGTAAGAGAAGCGCTCATCCGGCTGGTAGGCAATGACCTCCTCGCGCAGCGGCGGCCCCACCGCGGTCAGCTTGCGGATCGCGCCGAGGCCGTTGGGCGCCGGCTCGCCCTCGCGCTCGAGCTCCGACTTGCGCAGCGGCGTCAGCTCCGAGTACTTGCGATGATCCGTGAGCACCGCGAACACCGTCTCCGGCGGCGCGGCGATCTCACGCGTAAAGGTGAAGCTGGCCATCAGCCGGGCAGCCTACAGGGGCCGACGGGCACCCCTCCCCGGGAGGCTTGGGAGCGATCACCCCACAGCCCGGCACCCACTGCGAGACGGACGGTCTCCCGGGGAGGGGTGCCCGTCGGCCTATGCAAGCCGCCATCGCTGCGGGTCAGTCCCCTCGACCTTGGCCACTTCGCCCTCGATCACCATGTGGTCGAGGCAGGAGAGGACGATCTGCAGGACCCAGGCGCTGACCGGGGTGTTGACGTTGTCGGCGCCGACGATCTCGGCGACGACCTCAAACGCCGTCCTCTCCCCCTCGCCGAGCGCGTCGCGGGTCTTCTCCAGCAGCTCGCCAACCTGCCGCCGCGCCTCGGCGATCTTGGCTTTGGGATCGCGGAAGGGCCGGCCGTGGCCGGGCAGGCAGAGTTCGACCTCGAGCGGCTCGACCCGGTCGAGGCTGGCGAGGAATTCGCCGATCGGGTCGGGACTGTGGCCGTGATCGAAGAAGAGCACCGTGCGGCCAAGCAGGTGATCGCCGGAGATCATCAGCTTGCGCTCGGGCTGGTGCAGGACGACGTGCGAGGGCGCGTGTCCGGGCGTCTCGTAGACCTGCCAGGTGCCGAGGTCGGTCTCCACCTCGACCCCGGGCAGGAGCTCGCGGTCGGGCTCGACGATCGCGTCGATGCCGTTGTCGCTGTTGTCGCTGCGCTCGCGGTAGCGTTCGAGCCCGGCGACCGGGACCCCGCTCTGGCGCGCCACCTCGAGCCGCTGCTCCAGCGCAGCCGACGGGTCGTCGGCGAGCAGGCGCACGTGCTCCCAGGCGGAGTGCATCCAGAGCTCGCAGCCGGCACCCTCGACGATCGGCGCCGCGAGCCCGTAATGGTCGGTGTGGGAGTGGGTGCAGACGAGCAGCTTCACGTCCTCGAGGCCGAAGCCGGCCCCGGCGAGGGCGAGATCGAACTGGCGCATCCGCCCCTCGCCGCCGATGCCGGTGTCGAAGAGGACGATGCCGCCGTCGGCCTCGACCGCCCAGACGTTGCCGTGTGGAACGCCGGGCCAGGGCAGGGCGAGGCGCAGCCGCCAGATCCCCGGCAGGACTTTCTCGCTGCGGGGTGCCTCGGGCCGTTTGCGCTCCTCAGCCATCGCTCCCATCCTCTCAGTAGGCCCTGACCGCGAGCGTGACCGCCGTCATGCGGATAGGTTCTCCTGCCAGATGGAGTCGAGCAGCCCCAAGCGCGCCGGACTCGTCCTCAGCGCGCTAATCCTGGTCGCGGCGGTGGCCAACCTCAACCTCGCCGTCG
The DNA here is from genome assembly GCA_035554595.1 of Solirubrobacterales bacterium. Lineage (GTDB taxonomy): Bacteria > Actinomycetota > Thermoleophilia > Solirubrobacterales > 70-9 > VRUE01. The sequence goes on along the minus strand of DATMIH010000133.1, from coordinate 1,110 downwards.
CCAACGTCGCCCTGCCCGACATCGGCAAGGACTTCAACGCCGGCCAGACGACGCTCAACCTAGTCGCCGTCGGCTACTCACTCGGCCTGGCAACCTCGGTGCTCTACCTCGGCGCGCTCGGCGACCGCTACGGGCGCAAGCGGATGCTGCTGCTCGGCATGGGCATCTCGATCCCGGCCTCGCTGCTGGCCGGCTTCGCTCCCTCGATCGGCGTCCTCTTCGCCGCCCGGGTGATCGGCGGCGTCGCCGCCGGCATGGCCTTCCCCACCACCCTGGCCCTAATCACCGCCTTGTGGTCAGGCAACGAACGCACCCGCTCGATCGCGCTCTGGTCGGCGATCGGCGGCGCGATCGCCTCGCTCGGTCCGCTGCTCTCCGGCGCCCTGCTCGAGCAGTTCGACTGGGGCTCGGTCTTCCTCGTCACCCTGCCCCTCGCCACCCTGGCGCTCTACCTGGCCTGGCGCTACGTCCCCGCCCACGTCAACGAGACCACCGAGCCGGTCGACAACCTCGGCGGCGTCCTCTCGATCCTGCTGGTGGCGGCCCTCGTCCTGGGGATCAACCTGGCCCCGGTGCCCGGCAAGGGCGCCCTGGCGATCGGCCTCGGCATCGTCGCCCTGGCCGCGACGGGCGCCTTCGTCTTGCGCCAGCGCCGGGCGCGCTCGCCGCTCTATGACCTTGAGGTGGCGAAGCGGCGGGTCTTCTGGGTCGCCGCCTGCGCCGGGATCATCGTCTTCGGCTCACTGATGGGAGCGATGTTCATCGGCCAGCAGTTCCTCCAGAACGTGCTCGACTACTCGACCCTGGACTCGGGCCTGGCGATCCTGCCAGCGGCGATCCTGATGGTGATCGTTGCCCCCCGCTCGGCGAAGCTGGTCGAGGCGCGCGGCGCCCGCTTCACCCTGCTCGTCGGCTACGTCTTCTGCGTGCTCGGCTTCCTCACCATGCTGCTGCTCTGGAAAGACAACATCGAATACTGGAAGGTCGGCCTCGGCTACGCCTTCATCGGCATCGGGGTCGGCTTCGCCGGCACCCCGGCCTCGCACTCGCTGACCGGCTCGGTGCCGGTCAAGCGGGCGGGGATGGCTTCGGGCACAGCGGATCTGCAGC